>NZ_JBQXXG010000042.1:0-404 GCF_052644995.1 Quadrisphaera sp. KR29 | reverse complement strand
ACCGCGATGTCCTCGGCGGGGCCGCGCAGCTGCAGCGCGGCCTGCCCGTCAGGTTCGTTCCAGCGGGACGTGGAACACGCGGCCCGGGCCTTGGATGCGCGGCGTTGGGCGGCGTCGGCGTCGGCGCGGTGCACCGCGGTGGTCAGGCGCTTGGACCACGCCCGCCGGTTGGGGCCCAGACCAGCACCGGCGGTGGGCCGCGACGTCGGGCCAGGTGGCGGCGAGGGGGCGTCCGTACCAACGGCCTCATCCGCGTCGCCCTCTGCGCCGCCGGTGCGAACCAGGTCGGAGGAGGCACCCTCCGGTGACCAGCTGGGCGACCCGGTGGCCCTGCCCAGCAGCTCCCGGCGCACCTGCGCAGCGACCCGCTCGGCGTGCTGCGCCGCGGCCGCCTCGGCTGCGGC
>NZ_JBQXXG010000041.1:0-632 GCF_052644995.1 Quadrisphaera sp. KR29 | reverse complement strand
ATCGACGGCCGCCTGGTCAGCGACCGCCCGACCCTTCAGCTCCTCGCCGGTCAGCGCCGGGCGGCCTACGGCGGCGCGGGCAGCGTCCTCGTCGGCTCGCTGGTCGGCCAGGGCCTGCTCGCGGGCGGCGCTCTCACGCTCCAGCGCCGACAGGTAGGACGTCGTGCGCACGCTGGAGAGCTCCTCCAGCAGCCAGGTCCCCGCACCGGCGGGCAGCGCCCCGGCGGCCATCGCGGCTGCCACGTCGCGGTGGGAGCCGAGCGCGGCCAGGCCGCGTTCGACCATCGCCTCCCCCGCACTGCTGCCGATCCCGAGGCGGGCGCACAGCTCCGTCGGGGCGGTGGAGCGCACCCGGGTGGCCCACGGACGCCCCTTCCCGTCAGCGGCCGAGGCGGCGCGCGCCTGCGCGAGGTCGGCTTCGGCCTCGGACTGGCGGCGGGTAGCGAAGACCCCGGCGAGCAGGTCGCGGTGAGCGGCCAGCGCGGAGATCTGCCGCTCACACGCCGCGACGGCCTCGACCAGCTCGGCGTCCGAGACGGCTGCCTCAAGGGCAGCCGCCCCACCAGCTGCACCGGCCGCCGCGCCATCCGCCGCGCTGCCACCCGCACCGCCCGCCGCACCGCCCGCCGCAC
>NZ_JBQXXG010000040.1:0-1345 GCF_052644995.1 Quadrisphaera sp. KR29 | reverse complement strand
CAGGTGGTGCTCGCCGAGCCCTCCGACGTGGACGCCGCGGTCGCCTCCGCCACGAAGGCGTTCCCCGCCTGGCGCGACACCTCCCTGGCCAAGCGCACCCAGGTCCTGTTCGCCTTCCGGGAGCTGCTCAACGCCCGCGCCCCCGAGCTGGCCGCGATCATCACCGCCGAGCACGGCAAGGTGCTCTCCGACGCCGCCGGGGAGGTCGCCCGCGGCCAGGAGGTGGTGGAGTTCGCCTGCGGCATCCCCCACCTGCTCAAGGGCGGCTTCACGGAGAACGCCTCCACGGCTGTGGACGTGCACTCGGTGCGCCAGCCCCTGGGCGTGGTCGCGGTCATCAGCCCGTTCAACTTCCCCGCGATGGTCCCGATGTGGTTCTTCCCCGTCGCCATCGCCGCGGGCAACACCGTGGTGCTCAAGCCCAGCGAGAAGGACCCCTCCGCGGCGCTGTTCATCGCCCAGCTGTGGAAGGAGGCCGGGCTGCCCGACGGCGTCTTCACCGTGCTGCAGGGCGACAAGGTCGCCGTGGACGGCCTGCTGGACCACGCGGGCGTCGCCTCGGTCTCCTTCGTGGGGTCCACCCCGATCGCGAAGTACGTCTACGAGCGCGGCACCGCGGCCGGCAAGCGCGTGCAGGCCCTGGGGGGTGCGAAGAACCACATGGTGGTGCTGCCCGACGCCGACCTGGACCTGGCCGCCGACGCCGCGGTCAACGCCGGCTTCGGGTCGGCCGGGGAGCGGTGCATGGCCATCTCGGCGCTGGTCGCCGTCGGCGGCATCGCCGACGAGCTCGTCGCCAAGATCGCCGACCGCGCCGGGAAGATCCGCACCGGTGACGGCCGCCGCTCCTGCGACATGGGCCCCCTGGTGACGGGGGTGCACCGCGACAAGGTCGCCTCCTACATCGACGTGGCCGCCGCCGACGGCGCCGACGTCGTCGTGGACGGGCGCACCGTGACCCCGGACGCGGACGGTGGTGCGGACAACCAGGGCTTCTTCCTCGGCCCCACCCTGCTGGACCGGGTGCCGACCACGTCGCGGGCCTACACCGAGGAGATCTTCGGCCCGGTGCTCAGCGTGCTGCGCGTGGACTCCTACACCGACGCCGTGGACCTGGTCAACGCCAACCCGTACGGCAACGGCGTGGCGATCTTCACCAACGACGGTGGTGCCGCGCGGCGGTTCGCCAACGAGGTGAGCGTCGGGATGATCGGGATCAACGTGCCGGTGCCGGTGCCGATGGCGTACTACTCCTTCGGGGGGTGGAAGAACTCCCTGTTCGGTGACACCCACGCCCACGGGGTGGAGGGGGTGCACTTCTTCACCCGCGGCAAGGTCGTCACCA
>NZ_JBQXXG010000039.1:0-1543 GCF_052644995.1 Quadrisphaera sp. KR29 | reverse complement strand
GCGAAGAAGGGGGATCGTCCACCGCGTCGTCGCGGTGGACGATCCCCCTTCGACGTGTTCACGCACTGAGTCAACGACGGCCGAGGAGGACCCGTGCAGGACGACGAGCAGCGCCGGAGCGACAGGTCGTCGCCGCCGCGCGCGGGAGGTCCCCGTTCCGGGGAGCGGAGGTCGTCCACGGGAGGCAGGGCGCCTCAGCGCGGTGCCGGTCAGGCCGGCGGTCGCACGAGCGGTGGACCGCAGCGCGGAGCGGGACGCCCCGGTGCTGGCGCGCCCTCCGGTGGCGGACGCTGGTCGGGTCCCGCTGACCGCCCCCAGCGGGGCGAGCGCGGTGACCGCGGTGCAGGTGCCGGCGGTGGGCAGCGCCCCGAGCGGCGCGGCAGCGAGGGCGGGCGCGGCCCGTCGGCTGGACGCCCCTCTTCCAGTGGTGCCCCCGGTGCCCGTGGTGGTGCCCCGGCGGTCCGGTCCGGCTCGCGCGGAGGAGAGAGCGGCGCCCCCCGCTCCGGCGGTTACGGCGCGCCCCGCTCCGGCGGTTACGGCGCCCCTCGGGCCGGCGGTTACGGCGCTCCTCGGTCGGGCGGCTACGGCGCCCCGCGGTCCGGAGGCCCGGCAGGCGCGGGGGCTCCTTCACAGCGAGGTGGGGGGTCGCGGGGGGCCTCGCCCGTCCGTGGCGCTGGCGGTCCGGGCGCGCGCAGCGGTGCCTCCGGACGCGCCGGTGGTGCCGCCGGGGCCGGCCGCGGCCCGAGCCCGGCCCGTCCCTGGGACCGCGACCGCAGCGCTCCGTCCACCGCGCGCCGGGGCCCTGCTCACCGCGACGAGCCGCGGGTCCCCGAGGCCATCACGGGCGCCGAGCTCGACCGCGACGTGCGCCGCGACCTCCTGACGCTGTCCAAGGACACCGCCGCCGTGGTCTCCCGCCACCTGGTGGCCGCCGGGCAGCTGCTCGACAGCGACCCCGAGGCCGCTTACGCCCACGCCGCCGCCGCTGCCCGTCGCGCCGGCCGGATCGGGTCGGTGCGCGAGGCCGCTGGGCTGGCGGCCTACGCCGCCGGGCGCTACGAGGACGCCCTGCGCGAGCTGCGGACCGCGAGGCGCCTGACCGGCTCCGACGCCTACCTGCCGGTCCTGGCGGACTGCGAGCGCGGCCTGGGTCGTCCCGAGCGGGCGCTGGACCTCGCCGCGGCCCCCGAGGTGGCCCAGCTCGACCTCGCCGGCCGGATCGAGATGCGCATCGTCGCCGCCGGGGCCCGCCAGGACCTGGGCCAAGCCGAGGCAGCCGTCGTGTCGCTGCAGGGACCGGAGCTGCAGGCACGCGGCCGGGAGCCGTGGCGCGCCCGCCTGCTGTCGGCCTACGCGGACGCCCTCGAGTCCGCGGGCCGGCACGAGGAGGCGCGGACCTGGCTGGAGCGCGCGGCGGCTGCTGACACCACGGGGGAGACCGGCGCCGCCGACCGCCTGGCCGGGGCGGACGGTGACGTGCGGGACGACGTGGTGGTGTACGACCTCCTCGAGGACGCCGAGGACGCCGAGGACGCCGAGGACG
>NZ_JBQXXG010000038.1:0-1575 GCF_052644995.1 Quadrisphaera sp. KR29 | reverse complement strand
ATGACGACTGCGCTCCGGCGGCAACAGGTCACCCGACCGGTCGCGCGCGGGCGAGCTGAGCCTCCCCAGCGCTGGCCCGGAAGCCCGCGGCCGTGCACCGCCCTGCGCTGACAGCGGTGCGGACCGGCCCTGCCGGACCAGTGCCAGCGGTGCGCGGGCGCTGACCGCCAGGACGGATGAGGGGGTGGCGAGTCCTCCGAGCGCCAGCGCAGTGGGACGCCCGCGCCCACGACGATGACTTCGTCGTGCTCGAGCGGTTCCGATCCGTCGCTGCTCCACCTCCACGGTCGTCGCACGACGGCCAGGGAGCCTGCCGCGACCGAGGAGGGTGGTGCTGCCCACGGGCGCCTCGTCTGGCACAGGGGTCGGCGCGGCGGCGCCCTCCACGCCCGCGGCGCACGTCTCCCTGCTCACCGGGCGAGACAGCCCGCGGATGGTGGGGAGCGGACGGCCTTCCCCATGAGCTGGGGCCGCGCTGGTGGACGTCGCGGCCCCTGCCTCGGTGCCCTGGGCCGGAGGACGTCGATCGGCCGACGACGCACCTGGCGACGCTGGTGACACGACCCGGCTGCACCCGCGGCTCGACGTCACCGCCCGTGCGGTGGCGGGGACCTCACCGCGCCGTTGCGGGTGAGCACCGCTGCGCTGCCGCTCGTGCGGCGAGCACCCGCGGCGCGCCGTGCTGGTCGGCTCAGGCCCCAGCTCCACCTCTCACGCCAGGTCCCGATCCGTCTCGCCACGAAGGTGGTCGTGCACTCCTGCGCCGCGATACGTCGCACCAAGCCGGCGCTGTGCCGGGTCACGGTGGCGGAGACGCCATCCCGCGGGGCATCCAGCCGCGCCACACCGTCACATGCCCTCGGGGCATCCCACGGCGGTGCCCCTGGACGTCGAACCTGACGAGGTCGCCGTCGGCCTCTTTTGCCTTTCACAGCTCGCACCACGGATGCTCCAGCCCCGTCAACGGGCGCCTGTGAGCCTGGCGGCTGAGGACAGGGATGCCGGTCGCCACGGACAGCCGACGAGCCACTCTCGGGCGCCCACCAGGTTTTTCTGACGCCAGCGACAGCTTGCCGCCCTGCTCGCCCTCGAGCCGGGTCGGTCGACGAGCCAGGCGGTGCCGCTCTGAGGACACGCATCCACTGCCGGACCCGGCCTGGTTTGCAGGACCTGCGCACTGCCGGTCTGCGGGACGGGCCGGGCGGTTCAACCAGCGGACCACGGACCGGCGGAGCGCGCCGGTCGCGGCTCGCCGTCGTGGGCAGGCCGCCGGGTCAGCCGATCCGCAGTGACGCCGGCAGACAGGCGCTGGGCAGGCAAGGATGGCGTCCTGCGCGATGGGTGCGCCGGGGCCGGCGACGCCTGAGCAGACGACCTGTGGCTGCAGCAGGCCACTGACGCAGGAATCCCAGACGGAGGCCGTGCAGCGCGCCACACTGCCCGCCACTGTCCAACGCGGGCTTGGACTTCTGGTGGCGTCATCCGCGCGCCCCCCCGGCTGTCCCCGTGCCATCACGCCAGCACAGGGCGACGCTGCTGCTCCCGCTGGCACTCGAGGGAGGAGTGGTGCGAGCT
>NZ_JBQXXG010000037.1:0-5616 GCF_052644995.1 Quadrisphaera sp. KR29 | reverse complement strand
AGGATGTCCGGCGGTGACCTACTCTCCCACCCAGCTTCCCGGGCAGTACCATCGGCGCTGGTGGGCTTAGCTTCCGGGTTCGGAATGGGACCGGGCGTTTCCCCACCGCTATGACCGCCGTAACACTGTCGAGTTCTTCAGAGCACCCCCACCCCCGCCACGACACTGCCGTGGTGGTGGTGTTCGGGTGGGCCCGTGACTCGGGAACCGCACAGTGGACGCGAACAGAACCCTCATTGCTGAGCAGTTCATCACTCTTCAGTCATCGTCTGACTGCCTTTCCAACAGTGTTGGGGTGTGGCAAGTCATCGGCTTATTAGTACCGGTCAGCTGCAACCCTTGCGGGTCGTCCACATCCGGCCTATCAACCCAGTAGTCTGCTGGGAGCCTCTCGGACTCGAAGTCCATGGAGACCTCATCTTGAAGCAGGCTTCCCGCTTAGATGCTTTCAGCGGTTATCCCTCCCGAACGTAGCCAACCAGCCGTGCTCCTGGCGGAACAACTGGCACACCAGAGGTTCGTCCGTCCCGGTCCTCTCGTACTAGGGACAGCCCTTCTCAAGTCTCCAACGCGCGCAGCGGATAGGGACCGAACTGTCTCACGACGTTCTAAACCCAGCTCGCGTACCGCTTTAATGGGCGAACAGCCCAACCCTTGGGACCTACTCCAGCCCCAGGATGCGACGAGCCGACATCGAGGTGCCAAACCATGCCGTCGATATGGACTCTTGGGCAAGATCAGCCTGTTATCCCCGGGGTACCTTTTATCCGTTGAGCGACCGCGTTTCCACAAACCACGGCCGGATCACTAGTTCCGACTTTCGTCCCTGCTCGACCTGTCAGTCTCGCAGTCAAGCTCCCTTGTGCACTTACACTCGACACCTGATTGCCAACCAGGATGAGGGAACCTTTGAGCGCCTCCGTTACTCTTTAGGAGGCAACCGCCCCAGTTAAACTACCCACCAGGCACTGTTCCTGGTCCGGATCACGGACCGAAGTTAGATGTCCAGAACGACCAGAGTGGTATTTCAACGATGACTCCACCGACACTGGCGTGCCGACTTCACAGTCTCCCACCTATCCTACACAAGCCGTACCGAACACCAATACCAAGCTATAGTGAAGGTCCCGGGGTCTTTCCGTCCTGCTGCGCGTAACGAGCATCTTTACTCGTAGTGCAATTTCGCCGAGTTCGCGGTTGAGACAGCGGAGAAGTCGTTACGCCATTCGTGCAGGTCGGAACTTACCCGACAAGGAATTTCGCTACCTTAGGATGGTTATAGTTACCACCGCCGTTTACTGGCGCTTAAGTTCTGAGCTTCGCCGGCCGAAACCAGCTGACCCGTCCCCTTAACGTTCCAGCACCGGGCAGGCGTCAGTCCGTATACATCGTCTTGCGACTTCGCACGGACCTGTGTTTTTAGTAAACAGTCGCTTCTCCCTGGTCTCTGCGGCCATCGCGCCTAACCCGAGATGGGTTTCAACGCTCCGGCCCCCCTTCTCCCGAAGTTACGGGGGCATTTTGCCGAGTTCCTTAACCACGATTCTCTCGTCGCCTTGGTATTCTCTACCTGACCACCTGAGTCGGTTTGGGGTACGGGCGGCTTGAACCTCACGCCGAGGCTTTTCTAGGCAGCATAGGATCACCCTGCTTCCCGCATACGCGGTCACCATCAGGTCTCAGGCTTGTATGAGGTGCGGATTTGCCTACACCTCGCCCTACACCCTTGGACGTGGACTACCATCGCCACGCGGTGGCTACCTTCCTGCGTCACCCCTGTTAATGCGCTTACCTACTACCGGATCGGGTCGCGCGCTCCACCAGATCCACCCGAAGGCGGTCCTAGCTTTGGGCGCTCAGCATCCCCGGGCTCGGTATGGGCGGTTCTTCGCCGGTACGGGAATATCAACCCGTTGTCCATCGACTACGCCTGTCGGCCTCGCCTTAGGTCCCGACTTACCCAGGGCGGATGAGCCTGGCCCTGGAACCCTTGGTCATTCGGCGGACGGGATTCTCACCCGTCTTTCGCTACTCATGCCTGCATTCTCACTCGTGTGGCGTCCACGGCTGGATCACTCCGCCGCTTCACCCCCCACACGACGCTCCCCTACCCATCCACACGACTGGACCCACCCGAAGATGAGCCGATCGATGTGTGAATGCCACAGCTTCGGCGGTGTGCTTGAGCCCCGCTACATTGTCGGCGCGGAATCACTTGACCAGTGAGCTATTACGCACTCTTTCAAGGGTGGCTGCTTCTAAGCCAACCTCCTGGTTGTCTGTGCAACTCCACATCCTTTCCCACTTAGCACACGCTTAGGGGCCTTAGCTGGTGGTCTGGGCTGTTTCCCTCTCGACTACGAAGCTTATCCCCCGCAGTCTCACTGCCACGCTCTCACTTACCGGCATTCGGAGTTTGGCTGACGTCAGTAACCTTGTGGGGCCCATCGGCCATCCAGTAGCTCTACCTCCGGCAAGAAACACGTGACGCTGCACCTAAATGCATTTCGGGGAGAACCAGCTATCACGAAGTTTGATTGGCCTTTCACCCCTACCCACAGGTCATCCCCCAGGTTTTCAACCCTGGTGGGTTCGGTCCTCCACGCGGTCTTACCCGCGCTTCAACCTGCCCATGGGTAGATCACTTCGCTTCGGGTCTAGAGCACGCGACTCAAACGCCCTGTTCGGACTCGCTTTCGCTACGGCTTCCCCACACGGGTTAACCTCGCCACGTACCACTAACTCGCAGGCTCATTCTTCAAAAGGCACGCCGTCACCCCAACCAAGGAGGCTCCGACGGATTGTAGGCACACGGTTTCAGGTACTATTTCACTCCCCTCCCGGGGTACTTTTCACCATTCCCTCACGGTACTGTCCGCTATCGGTCACCAGGGAGTATTCAGGCTTAGGGGGTGGTCCCCCCAGATTCACACGGGATTTCTCGGGCCCCGTGCTACTTGGGATACCCATCAGGAGACCACGCCATTTCGTCTACGGGGGTACCACCCTCTGTGCCGGGCCTTTCAATGCCCTTCGACTATGACGCGGCTTTCTCACTCCTCGACCGGATGGTAGTCCGGTCCGACAGGTCCCACGACCCCGACCATGCAACGCCTACCAGCTATCACACATGACCGGTTTAGCCTCTTCCGCTTTCGCTCGCCACTACTCACGGAATCGCGGTTGCTTTCTCTTCCTGTGGGTACTGAGATGTTTCACTTCCCCACGTTCCCTCCACGCACCCTATGTGTTCAGATGCGGGTCACTGGACATGACTCCAGCGGGGTTTCCCCATTCGGACATCCTCGGATCAGCGTTCGGTTGCCAACTCCCCGAGGCTTATCGCAGGCTCCTACGTCCTTCTTCGGCTCCTGGTGCCAAGGCATCCACCGTATGCCCTTAAAAACTTGACCACACACAAAATGCGATCAGCAAAGACTAAAGATGCTCGCGTCCACTGTGCAGTTCTCAAGCAACGGGCGAACCCACACCCAGATCCCAGCGCCAACCCCCGACCACCCCACCACCGGCGAACCGACGACGAAGCACCCAGAAGCGGTACGACTGACCAGATGCAGCCCCACGAGCAAACCAACCCCCACTCCACACCACTGTCGGCGCGAAGCAGAACGGCTCGTTTCCTCAGGACCCAACAGCGTGCCCGACACCACCACCACCAACCCTCCGATCCAACCCACCACACCCCACCCCATCCCGAAGGACAGCAGCAGACGCGCAGCAGGCGTACGAGGAGAAGCTCGCGACGCCAGCGCCATGTCGATGTTCCACCCATGAGCACCACCTGCGGGGCACTCGCCCGCAGCATGGCTTGTCACCCCCGCGCCCACCCCACCGCGAACGGCAGGGACACCCCGAAGGGAAACGGGCCCGTGCGAGAAGTGAAGATGCTCCTTAGAAAGGAGGTGATCCAGCCGCACCTTCCGGTACGGCTACCTTGTTACGACTTCGTCCCAATCGCCAGTCCCACCTTCGACGGCTCCCCCCACAAGGGTTAGGCCACCGGCTTCGGGTGTTACCAACTTTCGTGACGTGACGGGCGGTGTGTACAAGCCCCGGGAACGTATTCACCGCAGCGTTGCTGATCTGCGATTACTAGCGACTCCGACTTCACGGGGTCGAGTTGCAGACCCCGATCCGAACTGAGACCAGCTTTTTGGGATTCGCTCCACCTCACGGTCTCGCAGCCCTTTGTACTGGCCATTGTAGCATGCGTGAAGCCCAAGACATAAGGGGCATGATGATTTGACGTCATCCCCACCTTCCTCCGAGTTGACCCCGGCAGTCTCCTATGAGTCCCCGCCATCACGCGCTGGCAACATAGGACGAGGGTTGCGCTCGTTGCGGGACTTAACCCAACATCTCACGACACGAGCTGACGACAACCATGCACCACCTGTGCAAGATCCCTTGCGGACCCGACATCTCTGCCGGATTACCCTGCATGTCAAGCCTTGGTAAGGTTCTTCGCGTTGCATCGAATTAATCCGCATGCTCCGCCGCTTGTGCGGGGCCCCGTCAATTCCTTTGAGTTTTAGCCTTGCGGCCGTACTCCCCAGGCGGGGCGCTTAATGCGTTTGCTGCGGCACGGAACTCGTGGAATGAGCCCCACACCTAGCGCCCAACGTTTACGGCGTGGACTACCAGGGTATCTAATCCTGTTCGCTACCCACGCTTTCGCTCCTCAGCGTCAGTTACAGCCCAGAGACCCGCCTTCGCCACCGGTGTTCCTCCTGATATCTGCGCATTCCACCGCTACACCAGGAATTCCAGTCTCCCCTACTGCACTCTAGTCTGCCCGTACCCACTGCAGGCGCGGAGTTGAGCCCCGCGTTTTCACAGCAGACGCGACAGACCGCCTACGAGCTCTTTACGCCCAATAATTCCGGACAACGCTTGCACCCTACGTATTACCGCGGCTGCTGGCACGTAGTTAGCCGGTGCTTCTTCTGCAGGTACCGTCACTTGCGCTTCTTCCCTGCTGAAAGAGGTTTACAACCCGAAGGCCTTCATCCCTCACGCGGCGTCGCTGCGTCAGGCTTCCGCCCATTGCGCAATATTCCCCACTGCTGCCTCCCGTAGGAGTCTGGGCCGTGTCTCAGTCCCAGTGTGGCCGGTCACCCTCTCAGGCCGGCTACCCGTCGTCGCCTTGGTAGGCCATCACCCCACCAACAAGCTGATAGGCCGCGAGCCCATCCCCGACCGAAAAACTTTCCACACCACCCCATGCGAGGCGATGTCATATCCGGTATTAATCCCGGTTTCCCGAGGCTATCCCAGAGTCAGGGGCAGGTTGCTCACGTGTTACTCACCCGTTCGCCGCTGATCCCCCCGAAGGGTTCACCGCTCGACTTGCATGTGTTAAGCACGCCGCCAGCGTTCGTCCTGAGCCAGGATCAAACTCTCCGTTGATGTGATAGAACCCCCACCCCCACACAGGAAGGCAAAGGCCCAAACACCAGCCACGACCCCAAGAGCCGCGACCAGAGAAACGATCTGGCACGAAAAAGACGTCATCTGACATCCAACTCGAGCCAACCAAAAGATTGGCATCGACAATCGGCACGCTGTTGAGTTCTCAAGAAACGAACACACACC
>NZ_JBQXXG010000036.1:0-6356 GCF_052644995.1 Quadrisphaera sp. KR29 | reverse complement strand
CCCCCCCGGGGGTCGCCGGGGCCCCCCCCCCCCCGCCGGGGCCCCCCCCCCCCCCGCCCCCCCGGACGGGGTGGGGGTCAGGGGGTGGGCATGCCACCGGTGATGGACAGGGTGGAGCCGGTCGTGTAGCTGGAGTCGTTCGAGGCCAGGTGGACGTACGCCGCGCCGTACTCGGCGGGCTGGCCAGGCCGGCCCAGGGGTGTCTGGGCGCCGAACTCCGGCAGCGCCGACTCCGGCTGCCCGCCCGCCGGCTGCAGCGGGGTCCACACCGGCCCGGGGGCCACGGCGTTGACGCGGATCCCCTTCTCGGCCAGCTGGCCCGCGAGCGCCTTCGTGAAGGCGTTGATGGTGGCCTTGGTGCTGGCGTAGTCGACCAGCGTGGGCGAGGGCTGGTAGGCCTGCACCGACGTCGTGTTGATGATCGAGGAGCCCGGCGGCAGGTGCTTGACGGCCTCCTTGGTGATCCAGAACATCGCGTAGACGTTGGTCTTGAACGTCTCGTCGAACTGCTCGGAGCTGATGTCGAGGATCGACTCGCGGGCCTGCTGCTTGCCCGCGTTGTTGACCAGGACGTCGATGCCGCCGAACGCCTCCACGGTCCTGGTCACCAGGGACGTGGCGAAGGCCTCATCGGTGATGTCCCCGGGCAGCGCGAGGGCCTTGACGCCCTCCTTCTCGATCAGGGCGATGACGGCGTCGGCGTCCTGCTGCTCCTCGGGCAGGTAGGAGATGGCGACGTCGGCGCCCTCGCGGGCGAAGGCGATGGCGGCGGCGCGGCCGATGCCGCTGTCACCGCCGGTCACGAGCGCGCGGCGGCCGGTGAGCTTGCCGCTGCCGCGGTAGCTCTCCTCGCCGTGGTCGGGGGCGGGGTCCATGCCCCAGGCCTGGCCGGGACCGGGCTGGGCGCCCTGGTCGAACTCCGGCTGCGGGTAGCGGGTGGTCGGGTCGATGAGCTCAGGGGTGCTGGTCACACCCACCCCCTACCCGCCGGACGCCCCGTCACGCTGATCCAGTCCGCGTGCGGGGCGGCCGGCGGGCCCGTCTCAGCCGCTGAAGAGCTGCGTGGCCCGCGACACGGTCTGGACCACCCCGTAGAGCAGGCCACCGCTGACGAGCACCCACAGCACCACCGCGGCGGTCTTGGCGGTGCCCTGCCCGCCGCCGGCGCCCGTCGTCCTGCTCGACCCCGTGCTGGCTCCCGTGCTCACCGGCTCCTCGCCTCCTCCCGCTCCGCGGCCGCGGAGCCGTCACCGCCGCGCTGGTCGCGCGGCTCGTGGAACCTCGGGTCGACCGGGCGCACCAGGGCGTTGGCGATGAAGCCGACCACCAGGACGCCGACCATCACCGACAGCGGCAGCCGGTAGGCGCCGGCGCCCCCGGACTCCCCGCCGGCGGCGTCGACGAGGGTGTTGACGATCAGCGGGCCCGCCACGCCCGCCGCCGACCACGCGGTCAGGAGCCGGCCGTGGATGGCGCCCACCTGCAGCCCCCCGAAGAGGTCCTTGAGGTAGGCGGGGATGGTGGCGAAGCCACCGCCGTAGAAGCTGAGGATGATGCCCGTCAGCACCACGAAGACGACGACGGACGTGGTCCCCAGCAGCACCGCGCCGAGGTACAGGACGGCGCCGACGCCCAGGTAGACCATGTAGATCCGCTTGCGCCCGATGACGTCGGAGGTGGAGCTCCACACGAAGCGGCCGGCCATGTTGCACAGCGACAGCACGCCGACGTAGCCCGCCGCGGCCGCGGGCGTGATGCCCGAGAAGAACGTCTGCACCATCGGGGCGGCGGTCTCTAGGATGCCGATGCCGGCGGTCACGTTGGTGAACAGCACCACCCACAGCAGCCAGAACTGCGGCGTGCGCAGCGCGTTGCGGGCCGTGACGTCGCCGACCGAGCGCAGGCCGGTGGACTGCTGCGGGGGCGTCCAGCCGGCCGGGCGCCAGTCCTGGGCGGGCACGCGCACCACGTAGGCGCCGAGCAGCATGAGCACGAGGTAGATCGCCCCGAGCGTCAGGAACGAGGGCGCCACCGCCTCGGAGGGGTCCGAGCCGTAGGTGTTCAGGAGGCGGTTGGACAGCGGGCTGGCGATGAGCGCGCCACCGCCGAAGCCCATGATGGCCAGGCCGGTGGCCAGGCCCGGGCGGTCGGGGAACCACTTGATGAGCGTGGAGACCGGGGAGATGTAGCCCAGCCCCAGGCCGACGCCCCCGACGACGCCGTAGCCGAGGTAGACCAGCCACAGCTGGTCGGCGGCGACGCCCGCGGCGCCGATGAACAGGCCGCCGCAGAAGAACAGCGCGGAGGCGACCATCGTCTTGCGCGGCCCGTTGCGCTCCACCCAGGTGCCGCCGAACGCCGCCGACAGGCCGAGCATGACGATGGCGATCGAGAAGATGACGGCGATGGGGGTGCCGCCGGTGCCGAAGTGGTCCTGCAGCGGGGTCTTGAAGACGCTGAAGGCGTACACCTGCCCGATCGACAGGTGCACCGCCAGGGCGGCCGGCGGGATCAGCCACCGGCTGTAGCCGGGCGGCGCCACGGTCCGCTCGCGGTCCAGGAACGACATGGCCCCAGCCTCCTCGCGCAGCTGGGCCCAGGGCCGCCGCGTCCTCACAGCACAGGGGCCCTCCGCTGGACCCCTGGTGCGCACTGTGCCCCGGCTGGCAGGGGGCTGCGAGTCGAGCGCACCCCGTCCAGCCGCTGGTGCCCGCCCGCTCCGCCCCGGCGGCTAGGCTGCTCCGCCGGGATGCCCAGCGGGGGCGCACCGGGGGATCAGGAGCGGAGGCGAGGCGCGCGTGGTCACCGAGCGTCGCAGCAGCGGTCGGCGCACAGGGGATCGCGAGCACGGCCGCGGCATCACCAAGGTGCTCATCGCCAACCGCGGTGAGATCGCCGTCCGGGTCGTCCGGGCCTGCAGGGACGCCGGCATCGCCTCGGTGGCGGTGTACGCCGAGCCCGACCGCCACGCCCTGCACGTCGAGCTCGCCGACGAGGCGCACGCCCTGGGCGGCACCACCTCCGCAGAGTCCTACCTGCGGGCCGACCTGCTGCTGGAGGTGGCGGCCCGCTCCGGCGCCGACGCCGTGCACCCCGGGTACGGCTTCCTCTCGGAGGACTCCGGCTTCGCGCGGGCCGTCGTCGACGCCGGCCTGACGTGGATCGGGCCCCCGCCGGCGGCCATCGAGGCCCTGGGCGACAAGGTCTCCGCCCGCGAGATCGCCGAGCGCGTCGGCGCTCCCCTGGTGGCCGGCACGCCGGGCCCGGTGGACGGCGTCGAGGAGGTGCTCGCCTTCGTCGACGCCCACGGCCTGCCGGTGGCCATCAAGGCCGCGTACGGCGGCGGTGGGCGCGGGCTGAAGGTGGCCCGGACCCGCGAGGAGGTCGGGGAGCTCTACGAGTCGGCCGTGCGGGAGGCCGTCGCGGCCTTCGGGCGCGGTGAGTGCTTCGTGGAGCGCTACCTCGACGAGCCGCGCCACGTCGAGACCCAGTGCCTGGCCGACGAGCACGGCGGCGTCGTGGTCGTCTCCACCCGCGACTGCTCGCTGCAGCGCCGCCACCAGAAGCTCGTGGAGGAGGCGCCCGCGCCGTTCCTCACCCCCGACCAGGAGCGCTCGCTGCGCGAGGCCTCCAAGGCGATCCTGCGCGAGGCCGGCTACGTCGGCGCCGGCACGTGCGAGTTCCTCGTGGCCAAGGACGGCACCGTGTCCTTCCTCGAGGTCAACACCCGCCTGCAGGTCGAGCACCCGGTGACCGAGGAGGTCAGCGGCATCGACCTCGTGCGCGAGCAGTTCCGCCTGGCCACCGGGGAGGCCCTCGGCTACGACGACCCGCCCGCCCGCGGGCACAGCATCGAGTTCCGCCTCAACGGCGAGGACCCCGGGCGCGGCTTCCTGCCCGCCCCCGGCACGGTCACCCGCTTCGAGGCGCCCTCGGGCCCCGGCGTCCGCGTCGACACCGGCGTCCGCAGCGGCGACGTCGTCTCCGGCGCCTTCGACTCCCTCATCGCCAAGCTCGTCGTCACCGGCGCCAGCCGCGAGCAGGCCCTGCAGCGCGCCCGCCGCGCCCTGGGCGAGATGGTCGTCGAGGGCCTGCCGACGGTGCTGCCCTTCCACCGCCTCGTCGTGGACGACCCCGCCTTCACCGCCCTCGACCCGGCCCTGCCGGCGTCCTCCCCGCAGGCGGTGGGGCAGGCGGAGCGCTTCCGCGTGCACACCCGCTGGATCGAGACCGCCTGGTCCGGCTCCACCGCGCCGTGGTCGGGCCCGGCCCCCGAGGTGGCCGACCCCGCGGACGCCGAGCGCTCCACCGTGGTGGTCGAGGTCGCCGGCAAGCGCCTGGAGGTCACCCTGCCCGGCTGGGTGCTGGAGGCCGGCGCGCAGGTCGGGGGCGCCGTGCAGTCGGCGCGCCGCCAGCAGAAGCGGCCCCGCAACGCCGCTGCCGCCGCGAAGGCCGCCGGCGGTGACGCCCTGGTCGCCCCCATGCAGGGCACGCTGGTCAAGGTCGCCGTCGCGGAGGGGCAGGCGGTGGTCGCCGGCGACCTCGTCGTCGTGCTCGAGGCGATGAAGATGGAGCAGCCGCTGACCGCCCACAAGGACGGCGTCATCACCGGCCTCACGGCCGACGTCGGGACGACGCTGACCACCGGAGCGGTCATCTGCACCATCGCTGACGCGCCCACCGGCTGACGCGCCCAGCGGCTGGCGCGCCCGCGGTCGGCGGGCCGTGCCGGCGCGTCGTCAGGTGGAGACGTGCAGGCGGCGGGCGGCCTCGGCCACCGAGCCCGACAGGGACGGGTACACCGTGAAGGCGTGCGCCACCTGGTCCACCGTGAGGCCGTGCTCCACCGCCAGCGCCACCGGGAAGATCAGCTCGGAGGCGCGCGGCGCGCAGACCACGCCGCCGAGCACCCGGCCGGACCCGGTGGAGGCGAAGAGCTTCACGAAGCCGTCGCGGATGCCCAGCATCTTGGCGCGGGCGTTCCCGGCCAGGGGCAGCATGAGCACCTCGCCGTCGACCTCGCCGGACTCCACCTGCTCCTGCGTCCACCCGACGGTGGCGATCTCCGGCGCGGTGAAGATGTTGGCGGAGACCTTGCGCAGCCGCAGCGGGCTCACGGCGTCCCCGAGGGCGTGCCACATCGCCGTGCGTCCCTGCATGGCCGCGACGGAGGCCAGCGGCAGCACGCCCGTGCAGTCGCCGGCGGCGTAGACGCCGCGCGCGGACGTGCGCGAGACCCTGTCGACCTCGATGTGACCGCTCTGCGACAGCGCGACCCCCGCCTCCTCCAGGCCGATGCCGGAGGTGTTGGGCACCGACCCGACCGCCATGAGGCAGTGCGTGCCGCGGACCTCGCGGCCGTCCTCCAGGGTGACGACGACGCCGTCGCCCTCCCGCCGCGCCGAGGCCGCCCGCGAGCGGCCCATGAGCTCCATGCCGCGGCGCCGGAAGACGTCCTCGATCACCTCGGCGGCGTCGGCGTCCTGCCCCGGCAGCACCCTGTCGCGGCTGGAGACCAGGACGACGTCGGAGCCGAGCGCGTCGTAGGCGCTGGCGAACTCCGCGCCCGTCACGCCCGACCCGACCACCACGAGCCGCTCGGGGATGCTGTCCAGCTCGTACAGCTGCTTCCAGGTCAGGATGCGCTCGCCGTCCGGCTTCGCGCTGTCCATCTCGCGCGGCGAGGAGCCGGTGGACACGAGGGTGATGTCGGCGGCGAGCTGCTCGGTGCCGCCCTCCTCCAGGTCGACGACGACGCGCTCGGTCCCGTCCAGGCGACCGCGGCCGCGCAGCACGCGGACCCCCTCGGCGGCCAAGCGGCGCTCGATGTCGGCGGACTGCGCCGCGGCCAGCGCCCGCACCCGGGCGTTGACGCGCCCCAGGTCCACGCTGATGGGCTCCTTGGTGCCCGGGTCGCCGTCACTGCCCGGGTAGCGCAGCCCCAGCTCCTCCGCCTCGGCGGCCAGGTTCATCACCTCGGCCACGGAGATGAGCGCCTTGGAGGGCACCACGTCGGTCAGGACGGTGGAGCCGCCCATGCCGGCGCGCTCGACGACGGTGGTCTCGGCCCCGAGCTGGGAGGCGACCAGAGCCGCCTCGTACCCTCCAGGACCTCCACCGATGACCACGACGCGCGGCGCTCGACCAGGCACGCCCCCATCCTCTCAGCCCTCTCGGACAGCCCGGGACCGCGCGGCCCGCGGCCGTGGCGCGGCCCGCTGCCGCGGCCCGCTGCCGCGGCCCAGCTGCTCGGAGGACCGGCCCCTCGGGCGTGACGGCTCGGTCATGCCCAAGGGGCGCGTCCTCCGAGCCCCCAGCACGGCGACCGGGACGGCGACCGGGACGGCGACCGGGAC
>NZ_JBQXXG010000035.1:0-6977 GCF_052644995.1 Quadrisphaera sp. KR29 | reverse complement strand
CGCGGGAGGGGACCGGCGCCCGCCGTCGTCCGGGGAGGCTCAGCCCGCCGAGGGCGCCGGCGGCACCGGCACCGCCGGCAGCAGGTCGCGCACCGCCTGCTCGTACTGCTGGTCGCACTCCTGGCGCCCGGCAGCGGTCAGCGCGCTGTCCAGGCAGGCCTGGCGCTGCGAGGTCGCCGGCCACAGCGCCAGGTTCACCGCCTCCACGAGCAGCAGCAGGCCCACCATCCCCAGGCCGAGGCCCAGCACGAGCACCGCCGTCCACCGCAGCCGCGCCCGCACCGCCTGCACGAGCGCCACCACCCCGACCACCGCGCCCACCAGCACGAACACCGTGCCGCCCAGGCGCCAGGGCAGCGGCAGCGCCGTCAGCGCCACCAGGCCCGCCAGCACGAGCAGGGAGAAGTGCAGGCCCAGCCGCGCGGTGCGGGCGGCGCGCTGGGGGTCCGGCGGGCGCCGCTCGGCCGGGCGGTGGGGCACCGAGGGGGGCAGCTGGCGGCGCTCCTGCTGGGGGTCCGCACCGCCCGCGCCCCCGGGAGCGCCGGGGCCCCGACGGCCCTGCGGGCCCCCGCCGCCCCGCTGGGACCCCGGCGGTGCGTACGGGTCGCTCATGCCTGCGTGCTCCTGCTCTGCTCGCCCTGACCTCGCCCCGCGGAGTGCCCGCCGCCGGCGTCGATATCGTCTCCGAACGTGACCGCGGCCAGCACACCCCCCTCGCGCTCGCGCCTGGTGGTGCTGGCCTCCGGCAGCGGGACCCTGCTGCAGGCGCTGCTCGACGCCGCGGCCCGCCCGGACGCGCCCTTCGAGGTGGCCGCCGTCGGCACCGACTCCGCCGGGCGCGCTGCCGCCGCGCTGGAGCGCGCCGCGCGCGCCGGTGTGCCCACCTTCGCGGTGGAGCTGCGCGACCACCCCGACCGCGCCGCCTGGGACGCGGCCCTGGCCGCCGAGCTGGCGCGGCACCGCCCCGACCTCGTCGTGAGCGCCGGCTTCATGAGGGTGCTGGGGCCCGCGGTGCTCGGCGCCTTCGGCGGGCGGACCCTCAACACCCACCCCGCGCTGCTGCCCTCCTTCCCCGGGGCCCACGGGGTGCGCGACGCCCTGGCGCACGGGGTGAAGGTCACCGGCTGCACCGTGCACCTGGTCGACGCCGGCGTCGACACCGGGCCGGTGCTCGCCCAGCGCGCCGTCGAGGTCCTCGACGACGACGACGAGGCCGCGCTCCACGAGCGCATCAAGACCGTCGAGCGGGCGCTGCTCGTCGACGTCGTGACCCGCATGACCACCGGCGGCTGGACCGTCGAGGGAAGGAAGGCCCGGCTCCCATGACCAGCACCCCCACCACCCCCACCACGTCCGCGGCACCGGTCGCCGACCGCAAGCCCGTCCGCCGCGCGCTCGTCAGCGTCTCCGACAAGACGCGGCTGGAGGAGCTGGCGCGCGGGCTGCACGAGGCCGGCGTCGACATCGTCTCCACCGGCTCCACCGCGCACCGCGTGGCCGCGGCGGGCGTCCCGGTGACGCCGGTCGAGCGCATCACCGGCTTCCCCGAGAGCCTCGGCGGGCGCGTGAAGACGCTGCACCCCAGCGTGCACGCGGGACTGCTGGCCGACGTGCGCGACCCCGACCACCGCCGCCAGCTCGAGGAGCTGGGCATCGAGGCGTTCGAGCTGGTGGTGGTCAACCTCTACCCCTTCGAGCAGACCGTCGCCTCCGGCGCCGGCCCGGAGGACTGCGTGGAGCAGATCGACATCGGCGGGCCGGCGATGGTGCGCGCCAGCGCCAAGAACTCCGCGTCGGTGGCCGTCGTCGTCGACCCCGCCGACTACGACGCGGTGCTGGCCGAGCTGCGCGCCGGCGGGACCACCCTGGCCCAGCGCCGCCGCCTGGCCGGCAAGGCGTTCGCGGCCACCGCCGCCTACGACGTCGCCGTCGCCTCCTGGTGGGCCTCCACGCTGGTCACCGAGGAGCACGACGACGCCACCACCCCGGCGTTCCCCGGCTTCGCCGGCGCGACGTGGACCCGCTCGCAGGTGCTGCGCTACGGCGAGAACCCCCACCAGGGCGCCGCGGTGTACACCGCCCGCACCGGCGCGCTGGCCGGTGACGACCCGGGCCTGGCGCGCTCGGAGCAGCTGCACGGCAAGGCCATGAGCTACAACAACTACGTCGACGCCGACGCCGCGCGCCGCGCCGCCGCTGACTTCACCGAGCCGGCCGTCGCGATCATCAAGCACGCGAACCCGTGCGGGATCGCGGTCGGTGCCGACGTCGCCGCCGCCCACGCCGCGGCGCACGCCTGCGACCCGGTCTCGGCCTTCGGCGGCGTCATCGCCACCAACCGGCCGGTGACGCTGGCGATGGCTGAGCAGGTGGCCGAGGTCTTCACCGAGGTGGTGGTCGCCCCGGACTTCGACGACGACGCCCTCGAGGTGCTGACGCGCAAGAAGAACGTGCGCCTGCTGCGTGCGTCCCTGCCGCCGACCGGCGCGGCGCGTCCGGAGTTCCGCGCGGTCTCGGGCGGCCTGCTCCTGCAGGACGCCGACGTGCTCGACGCCGCCGGGGACGACCCGTCCGCCTGGACCCTCGCCGCGGGCGGCGCTGCCTCACCGGACGTCCTGGCCGACCTCTCCTTCGCCTGGCGCGCGGTGCGCTCCGTGCGCTCGAACGCGGTCCTGCTGGCGCGCGGCGGCGCGTCGGTGGGCGTGGGCATGGGGCAGGTCAACCGCGTGGACTCCTGCCGCCTGGCGGTCGAGCGGGCCAACGGCCACGGCGAGGAGCGGGCCCGCGGGGCGGTGGCCGCCTCTGACGCCTTCTTCCCGTTCGCGGACGGGCTGCAGGTGCTGCTGGACGCGGGCGTGCGCGCCGTGGTCCAGCCCGGCGGGTCGGTGCGCGACGAGGAGGTCGTCGCCGCGGCGCAGGCCGCCGGCGTGACGATGTACCTGACCGGGGCGCGGCACTTCACGCACTGACCCCTGCCCCAGCGGACCGCAGCCGGGCGCCCGGCTGCGGTCCGGGGAGGCTCCGGGACCGCAACCGGGCGCTCGGTTGCGGTCCAGGAGGGGGGAACCGCAGCGGGGCGCTCGGCTGCGGTCGGGCACGGTGGCCGCGCGGTCACGCGGGTGGCCGAACGCCCGTGATCACGGGGGGTCAGGAGGCGCGGCTGAGCAGGTGCGCCTTCTCCACCGCCTCCACGGCGAGGGTCTTGTAGCCCTCGCGCTCGAAGAGCACGGTGATCCGATCCCCGTCGGTGCTCATGACCACGCCCGGGCCCCAGGAGGCGTGCTCAACGGCGTCGTCGACGGCCCAGCCGCCGGGCGCGTCACCCGCGGAGTCCCGCTCCGCCTGCACCGCGGCGGCCGAGCCCGACCTGCAGGTGTCGCAGTCGCCGCAGGGCTGCTCCAGGTGCTCGCCGAAGTAGGCCAGCAGGTACTGGCGGCGGCACCCGGTGGTCTCGGCGTAGCCGCGCAGCATCTCCAGGCGCGACCTGTCGGTGCGGCGCCGCTCCTGGGCGGCCTCGACAGCGGCCCCGACCGCCTGGCCGACCGCGGTGCCCGGGTCCGTCCACGCCGCCCCCTCGCGGGTCACCTCCACCGCCCCGGCCTGCTCCAGCAGGTTCAGCAGGCCGGTGGTGCGCGTGGCCGACAGGGACGCCGCCGCGCGCACCTCGCTGGCCGCGACGGGCTCGCCCCCGCCGTCGTGCACCGCGCCCGCCACCGCAGCGAGCGCGACCTCGTCGGGGCCACCGCCGGCGTGGAAGCGCTGCAGGCCCAGGTCCTCCGAGCGGTAGCACAGCGTGGCCAGCGAGGGCTCGCCGTCGCGGCCGGCGCGACCGACCTCCTGGTAGTAGCTGTCCAGGGAGTCGGTCACCGAGGCGTGCAGGACGAAGCGCACGTCGGGCTTGTCGATGCCCATCCCGAACGCCGAGGTGGCCACGACGACGTCGAGGTCGCCCTGGGTGAAGGCCTCGTGCACCCAGTGGCGGTCCTCGGCGGACAGGCCCGCGTGGTAGGCCTCCACGTCCAGGCCGAGGTGGGACAGGTCGTCGGCGTAGGCCTCGGCGTCCTTGCGGGTGGCCACGTAGACGATGCCGGGCTTGGCGGCCGTCGCGGCGCGCTCGACGACCACGGCGCGCTTGGCCTCGGCGCCGTCGGTCTCGCGGACCACCTCCAGGAAGATGTTGGGCCTGTCGAAGCCCTGCACCACGACCTCCGGGTCGTGCATCCCGAGCCGGGCGACCACCTCGCGGCGCACCGGCGGCGCTGCGGTGGCGGTCAGCGCGCACACCACGGGCCGGCGGGAGGCGCCCTCCTCCTCGTCCCCGGCGGCGAGCTCGGCGACCACGTCGCCCAGGCGCAGGTACTCCGGGCGGAAGTCGTGCCCCCACGCCGAGACGCAGTGCGCCTCGTCGACGACGAAGAGGCTGGGGCGCAGCGCCCGCAGCCGCTCGCGCACGTCGGCCCGCGCGAGCTGCTCGGGGGCCAGGAAGACGAACTCCGCGTCGCCGGTGCTCAGCGCGTCCCACGCGGCGCCGTTCTCCTTCGCCGACTGGGAGGAGTTCACCGCGACGGCGTCGCGCACGCCGGTGCGGGCCAGCGCCTGCACCTGGTCGCGCTGCAGGGCGATCAGCGGGGAGACGACCACGGTGGGGCCGGGCATCCACAGCGCGGCCAGCTGGTAGACGGCCGACTTGCCGCGCCCGGTGGGCATGACCGCCAGCACGTCGCGGCCGGCCAGCAGCGCCTGCACCGCCTCACCCTGCCCCGGGCGCAGCGCGTCGAAGCCGAAGCGCTCGCGGGCGGTGCGCTCGACGTCGGCCAGGGTCGGGCGGCGGGTCGGGCGGGACGCGGTGCTGGTGCTCACCGGCAACTGCTACCCCGTGCGGCGATCGACACGCGGTGGGCCCCGTGTGAGCCGCGCCTCCTCCGCCCGGGCGGCCCAGCCGCGGCTAGCCTGGCCGGGTGGAGCCAGCACGGACGGACACCGGTCCGCCCGAGCCCGGCCCAGAGCCGACGCCCCAGCCCGGCCCAGAGCCGACGCCCCAGCCCGGCCCAGAGCCGACGCCCGAGCCCGGCCCGGAGCCCGGCCCCGCGCGGGAGGGCCACCAGGCGGCCGACGACCCCGCCGGGCGCTCCGCCGCGGACGCTTCCGGGCACTCCGCCGCGCGCTCGGCCGAGCGGGCCCCGCAGGACGAGCGCGCCCCCTGGCCACCGCCCACCGCCCTCGTGTGGGGCTTCGGCGCCGGGCTGCTCGCGGTGCTCGTCGTCGCGGCCGCCGTCTCCTTCGGGCTGGCCGGGCTGCTGCTCGCCGGGCTGCTGCTCCTGCTGGCCGTGCTGCACCTCGTGCTGCCCATCGCCGCGCTCGGGCCGCTGGCCGTGCGCACGCCCTGGGTCGACGCCACCACCTGCCTGCTGCTGGCGGTGGGGGTGGCGGTGCTGGCCGTCGTCGCTCCCGGCGGGCTGGGCGGCTGAGGTCCCCCCCCCCCCCCCGGGCGCGCCGCGCCGGCGACTTGACGCCGGCTCGTCGCCCGCGACACGCTGCGCCCACCCATCCAGAGCGGCTGAGAGACCTGGCTCGCTGACGCCGCAGCAACCGACCGACCGAGCGCCCCGCGGGGCCCCCGGGGAGCGGTGCTCCCGCCAGGACCGATGAGGAGTCGAGGAGACACCTGATGAGCACCTCCCTGCCCCGCCCCGCCTCCGAGCTCGCGCCGGTGGAGTTCGCCTACTGGGTGCCCAACGTCTCGGGCGGCCTCGTGGTCTCGAACCTGCCCCAGCGCACCAGCCACGAGCCCGCCTACAACATCGAGACCGCGCGGGCGGCGGAGGCGGCCGGCTTCACCTACGCCCTCTCCCAGGTGCGCTACGCCGCCTCCTACGGCGCCGACGCGCAGCACGAGTCGACGTCGTTCTCGCTGGCGCTGCTCCTGGCCACCGAGAAGCTCAAGGTCATCGCTGCGGTGCACCCCTACTTCTGGCCGCCGGTGGTCCTGGCCAAGTGGGCCGCCACCGCCCAGGCGCTCACCGGTGACCGCCTGTGCCTCAACGTGGTGTCGGGCTGGTTCAAGAAGGAGGCGCTCGACCTCGGCGCCACCTGGCTCGAGCACGACGAGCGCTACGAGCAGTCCGAGGAGTTCATCCAGGTCCTGCGCGGCGCCTGGACCACCGACCACTTCTCCTTCCAGGGCAAGCACTTCCAGGTGGGCGACGTGAACTTCCGCCCCCAGCCGGACGTGCTGCCCGAGGTCTTCCAGGGCGGCAACTCCACCGCTGCCCGGCAGATGGCCGGCCGGGTCTCGGACTGGTACTTCATGAACGGCAACACCCCTGAGGGCGTGGCCGAGCAGGTCGCCCAGGTCGGCGGCTACGCCGCGGAGAACGGCCGGAGCATCAGGTTCGGGCTCAACGCCTTCGCCGTGGTCCGCGAGACCGAGGCCGAGGCCGTCGAGGTCCTCGACGCGATCATCGCCAACGCCGACGCCGACAAGGTCAACGACTTCGGCAACGCCGTCAAGGAGGCCGGGCAGGCCGCCAAGGACGGCAAGGGCATGTGGGCCGACAGCGAGTTCAAGGACCTGGTCCAGTACAACGACGGCTTCCGCACGGGCCTCATCGGCACCCCGGAGCAGGTCGCGCGCCGGGTGCTGGCCTACCGGCTCATCGGCGTCGACCTGGTGCTCCTCGGCTTCCTGCACGTCAAGGAGGAGGTCGAGGCCTTCGGGCGCACCGTCATCCCCCGGGTGCGCGAGCTCGAGGCGGAGCTGGCGGCGCTGCCGGAGGGCACCGACCCCGTCGAGCACCTGGGCCTGGCCCAGGAGCTGGCGGCCGCGCTGGAGGTGCTGGGGCGTCCCGGCGCCGTCGTCCCGGTCTGAGGCCGCAGGGCGGGGGGGGGGGGGGGGGGGGGCCCCCCCCGCGCCCCCCCCCCCCCCCCCCCCCCCCCCCCCCCCCCCCCCCGGGGGGGCGCGCCCCCCCGGGGGGAGG
>NZ_JBQXXG010000034.1:0-8738 GCF_052644995.1 Quadrisphaera sp. KR29 | reverse complement strand
CGGCCGCGCGCGCCGCCAGCGCCGGCCCGGCCGCCGCGGCCGCTCGCTGACGCCGCCGCCCCTCCTCGCCGCCGGGCGCCCGGCGGCGCTTCCCGACCTTTCCGGGACCGCAGCCGGGCGCCCGGCTGCGGTTCGGGTGAGGGTCCTTCCGCTCGCCCGCCGCGAGGAGGACCGTCAGGGTGTGGCTGATGACGACGACGTCCGGCGCCTGGCGCTCGCGCTCCCGGACACCACGGAGAAGCCCTCCTGGGGCACCCCGGGCTTCCGCGTCCACGACAAGCTCTTCGCCCGCCTGCACGACCAGCCCGGCGTGCTGGTGCTGCGGCGCCCCAGCGTCGAGGACGCCGAGGGGCTCGCCGCGGCAGACCCGGTGGCCTTCTTCCGCACGCCCCACTACGCCGGGTACCCGTACGTGCTGGCACGGCTGGCCGAGCTGGAGGTCGACGAGCTCGCCGAGGTGCTCCGCGAGGCCTGGGAGGTGCAGGCGCCAGCACGCCTGCGCGGCCGGCCCACCTGAGCAGCGGTCCCGCGCGGACGGTCCAGCCCCCCCGCGGCCCTTGCGGCCGGCCCCCTGCTGCGCGGTACCTTCCCCGCGGCGGGACGACGATGGTGACGTCTCGCCGCTCCCCTCCCCGGCCGCCGGGCTGCCGGCCCAGCGGTGTCGGCGGTGTCGGCGGTGTCGGCGCTGTCGGCGCCCGAGCCCACACTGGGCGCGTGACGGGTCCGCGCGAGGTGCTGCTGCAGCGGCGCGGACCCGACGAGGTGCTCGCCCGCGTGGACGGCGAGCGCGTGCGGCTGCGCGAGCCCGACCTGGCCGCCTTCGCGGCCGGCCTCGAGGGCTCCGGGCAGGGGCCCCGGTGGGTGTGGGACGACACCACCCGCTGGTACCCCGCGCTGCTCAGCGCCGGGGTCCGCGTGCAGCGGTGCACCGACCTGCGGCTGGTGCACCGGGTGCTGCGGCGCTCGCCGGCTGTCGACCAGCAGCGGCTGGGGGTCGCCGAGACGGCGGCCTGGGACGAGCTGGCGCCGCTGAGCTCCACCGCTGCCCCCGCGGGCGCGGCGGGCGGCGCGCCGGAGGGTCTGTTCAACCTCCACGTGCACGTCACCGCCCTGGACGCCGCCGCCGAGCACGCGGCGCAGCAGGCCGCGGTGGCGGCGTCCCCGCTGCGCGGGCGGCTGCAGCTGCTGGTCGCGGCGGAGAGCGCAGCGGCCCTGGTGGCCGCGGAGATGACCCACGCCGGGCTGCCGTGGCGCACCGACGTCCACGAGGCGCTGCTGGCGCGCGAGCTCGGGCCCAGGCCGCCGGCGGGGGAGCAGCCGGCCGTGCTGGCCGCCCTGCTCGGGCGGGCGCGGGAGGCGCTGGCCGCCCCGGCGCTGAACCCCGACAGCCCCGCCGACCTGCTGCGCGCGCTGCGCCGGGTGGGCCTGCAGCCGCCGGACACCCGCTCGGGCACGCTGTCCCAGCTGGACCACCCGGCCGTGGCGCCGCTCCTGGAGCACCGCCGCCTGTCGCGCCTGCACGCCGCCAACGGCTGGCGCTGGCTGCGCGAGTGGGTCCACGAGGGGCGCTACCGGCCCGACCACCTGCCCGGCGGGGTGGTGAGCGGGCGCTGGGCCGCGCAGGGCGGGGGCGCGCTGTCGGTGCCGGCGGTGCTGCGCCCGGCGGTGGTCGCCGACGACGGCTGGCGCCTGGTGGTCGCCGACGTCGCCCAGCTCGAGCCGCGCGTGCTCGCAGCGGTCAGCGGCGACCTCGACCTGGCCCGGGCCGCTGCGGGCGGCGACCTGTACCAGGGCGTGGTCGACAGCGGCGCCGTCGCCACCCGCGCCGACGCCAAGCTCGCGGTGCTCGGTGCCATGTACGGGGCCACCGCCGGCGGCGGTGGCCGCATGGTGGAGCACCTCGCGCGGCGCTACCCGCGGGCGGTGGAGCACCTCGAGGTGGCCGCTGCGGCGGGCGAGCGCGGCGAGGTGGTGAGCACCTGGCTCGGCCGCGGGTCACCGCGGCCGGCCGGGTCGTGGACCGAGCAGGCCCCGGACGTCCCGGTCAACGAGGCCGACCTGCGCGAGCGCCGCTCGTGGGGGCGCTTCACCCGCAACTTCGTCGTGCAGGGCTCGGCCGCGGAGTGGGCGACCAGCTGGGTCGCGCTGCTCCGCGAGGAGCTGTGGGCCCTGGGCGGGCGTGCGGGGGGTGCGGGCCGGGTGGAGCGGCGGCCGCACCTGGTGCTCTTCCTGCACGACGAGGTGCTCGTGCACACCCCGGCCGAGCTCGCCGACGACGTCGTGGTCGCCGTCCGGACCGCGGCCGAGCGCGCGGGGCGGCTGCTCTACGGGGAGTTCCCGCTCGCCTTCCCGCTCGACGTCCACGTGGGCCGCTCCTGGGCGGACGCCGACGCCGGCGGCTGAGGGGCGGGGGGCGCCTCGGCGCCGCGCTGCGCGGACCACCCGCCGCGAGGTGTCGGAACGCTGCCGCGAGGTGCCGGAACGCTGCCCCGAGGTGTCGGAACCCGGGCCGGGTTCCGACACCTCGCGCCAGGGTTCCGACCTGAGGGGACGGTGCTCCGGCACCTTCCTCCACGCGTCCGGCCCGGTCCGCGCCACCGCGGTCGGGCCCCTGCGCGTGCAGCGGCCCGCTGTCGCCGGGCGGCACTAGCGTCCGGGGCGTGGACGACGACGAGGTCCTCGCCTGGCTGCTCGAGTCCGACCCGGCCCTGCGCTGGCAGGTCCAGCGGGACCTCGCCGGCGAGCGGCGCGCGGTGTGGGAGGCGACGCGCGCCCGCACCGCCGTCGAGGGCTTCGGCGCGCGGCTGCTGGCGCTGCAGGACGACGACGGCCAGTGGGCGGGCGGCGCCTACTTCCCCCGGGAGGTCCGCGAGGGGACCTTCCCCGACGAGCCCGGCCAGCCGTACACGGCCACGACGTGGTCGCTGAACCAGCTGCGCGAGTGGGGCGTGCCCGCCTGCGCGCTGCGGCCGGGCACCGCGGCACTGCTCGCCGCCGTGCGCTGGGAGTACGACGACCTGCCCTACTGGGGCGGCGAGGTCGACGTCTGCATCAACGCGTTCACCCTCGCCGACGGCGCGTGGCTGGGCGCCGACGTCTCCCAGCTGGAGCGGTGGTTCCCCGAGCACCAGCTCGACGACGGCGGGTGGAACTGCGAGTGGGTGGAGGGCTCCACGCGCGCCTCGTTCCACTCGACCCTCAACGCGGTGGTGGGCCTGCTCGACCACGAGCAGCGCACCGGCTGCAGCGACGCCCTGCGCGCCGCCCGCCACCGCGGCGAGGAGCACCTCCTCGAGCGCCACCTGCTCCGGCGGCTCAGCACGGGGGAGCCGCTGGGGCCGTGGGCCACCTGCTTCGCCTACCCGTACCGCTGGGCCTACAGGGCGCTGCGCGCCGCCGACCACCTGCGGGCCGCGGCGCTGCACGACGGGAGGGCGCCCGATGCTCGGCTGGCCGAGGCGGTTCAGCTGGTCCGCGACGCGCGTGACGCCGACGGCACGTGGCACCAGCAGCTGCGCCACGAGGGCCGGGTGTGGTTCGACGTCGACGGCGGGGTGGGCGAGCCGTCCCGGTGGCTGACCTTCCACGCGCTGCGGCTGCTGCGCTGGTGGGACGCCACGGCGCCGTGACGGCGGGCGCCCGCCACCAGGCGGTGGCGGGCGCCCATGATCACGGTCGGTGGTCGCGGGTCAGAGGGCCAGGCGCGGGTAGTCGGTGTAGCCCTTCGCGCCGCCGCCGTAGAACGTGGAGCCGTCGGGCTCGTTCTCCGGAGCGCCCACGCGCCAGCGCTCGGCGAGGTCGGGGTTGGCGATGACCGGGCGGCCCACGGCGACGGCGTCGGCGACCCCGTCCGCGACCAGCTGCTGCGCGAGCTCGCGCGTGCTCGGCGCGCCGAAGCCGTTGTTGGCCACGAGCGGGGCGCCCACGCGCCGGCGCAGGTCCTGCACGAGGTGGCCGCCGAGGTCGGCGTGCAGCACCGACAGGTAGGCCAGGTCGAGGTCGGCGATGCCCGCGGCGAGCGCCGCGTAGGTGGCGGCCACGTCGTCGGCGTCCTGCTCGAGCACGTCCTGGATGTTGTGAGCGGGGCTCAGCCGCAGCCCGGTGCGTCCGGCGCCGACGGCCTCGGCCACCGCGCGCACGGTCTCCACCACGAAGCGGGCGCGGGCCTGCGGGGAGCCGCCGTACAGGTCGGTGCGGGTGTTGGAGGTGGGGGAGAGGAACTCGTGGAGCAGGTAGCCGTTGGCCCCGTGCAGCTCGACGCCGTCCAGGCCGGCGGCGACGGCGCGCCGGGAGGCGGTGACGAACTGCTCGCGCACCTCCTCGAGCTCGTCGAGGGTCAGCGCGTGCGGCGCCTCGTAGGGCTTCTTGCCGCTGGGCACGTGCACCTCGCCGCGGATGGCGAGGGCGCTGGGGGCGACGGTGCGGTCGGTGCCGGTGATGTCGGTGTGCGAGACGCGCCCGGCGTGCATGACCTGCATGACGACGGTGCCGCCGGCCTCGTGCACGGCCTCGGCGACGCGGCCCCAGGCGTCCTGCTGCTCGTCGGTGGTGATGCCCGGCTGGCCGGGGTAGCCCTGCCCCTCCGCGGACGGGTAGGTGCCCTCGGTGATGATCAGGCCGAGGCTCGCGCGCTGCGCGTACATCTCCGCCACGAGCTCACCGGGCACGCCGCGCTCACCGGAGCGCAGGCGCGTCAGCGGGGCCATGACGATGCGGTTGGAGAGCTTGAGGTCGCCGAAGACGGCGGGGGTGAAGAGGTCCACGGGAGGTGCCAACAGAGCCTCCCCGGTCGTGTGTTCCAGCCTTCAAGCACCACGTCGCGGCAGTGGCGGAGGGCACACTCAGGCCGGGGTCGCCCCCGGCACCTCCTCCGGAGCGGCACCCGGGGCCGTGGCCGCGCCGATGACGGCGGTCAGGGAGTCCCGCAGGCGGACCAGCTCCTCGACGTCCATCCCCAGCCGCGCCATGACGGCGCGCGGGACGGCCAGCGCCTGCTCGCGCAGCGCCGCCCCCCGCGCGGTCAGCTCGACGACGACGACGCGCTCGTCGCGCCCGTCGCGGGCCTTGGTGACCAGGCCCAGGGCCACGAGGCGCTTGAGCAGCGGCGACAGGGTGCCGGAGTCGAGCTGGAGCAGCCCGCCGAGCTCCTTGACCGACAGCCTCCGGTGCTGCCACAGCGCCAGCATGACCAGGTACTGCGGGTGCGTCAGGCCCAGCGGCTCCAGCACGGGCCGGTACAGCGCGATGACGCTGCGGGCCGCCACCGCCAGGGCGAAGCAGACCTGCTGGTCCAGGGCCAGCAGGTCGGGCTCGCGGGCGTGCGTGGCGGCGGTCACGGTGACAGCGTAGCGACTGGTGGCCTACCATCTGGTTGCCCACAACCGATCTGCCCGAGGAGGCGCCGCGTGTCGTTCCTGCGCAGGCTGGCCGGCCGGCTCGACCGCGCCGTCGGCTCGGTGGAGCAGAACCTCAAGGCCGTCTACGGCGGAGCGCAGGTCGACGAGCAGCAGGCGGGCACGCAGGCCGCGCGCGCCGAGCACCGCCTCTCCGGGGTCGCGGGCCAGTACGAGGTGCACCGCGACGCCACCGGCCGGACCTACCTGGTGTCCAAGCCCGCGGAGGGCGACGTCCGGTAGCGGCGGTGGGCGGGCGCGGGGCTCAGGCGCAGGCCACGCCGTCGCCGTCCCGGTCCAGGCGGGGGTTCCACCCGGGGTCGCCGCTGCGCAGGGGTCCGGCGCCGGCCTCCCGTGCGGCGGAGCAGCTGGCGTAGGGCGCCGTCGAGGCGGTGCCGCCGGGGGCGGTGCCCGTCTGCGCGTCGCCCGGGCCCACGCCGCCGTCGTCGCGGGGCAGCGGCTGGCGCGGGCAGGTGGCCAGCACGTCGGCCATCGCGTCGTGCTCGGCCTGGGTGACCCACGCCCCGTACTCCGCCTTGACGGCGATCTGGCGCGCCACGTACTGGCAGCGGAAGCCCTTGTTGGGCGGCAGCCACGTCGCGGCGTCGCCGTCGCCCTTGGCCGCGTTGAGGGGGCCGTCGACGGCCAGCAGGTTGAGGGGGTCGTTGGCGAACTGCTCGCGCTGCTGCGGAGTCCACTGCTGCGCGCCGGTCTGCCAGGCGTCCGACAGGGCCACGACGTGGTCGATCTGCACCTCGGCGCTGCGCGGCCCGCGCTGGAAGCGGATCTCCTTGGGCGTGTAGGGGTCCACGAGCACCCCGCTGGAGACCTGGCAGGGGTCGGTGCGGCTGAAGACGACGTCGGTGAGGTCGCGGGCGAGGACGTCGTCGCGGGTGTCGCACCCGTTCGCGTCGACGTCGCGCCAGGCCTGGCCGAACTGCTCGCGCGAGTAGCCGGTCTTGGGCGCCTTGCCCTTGACGGGCAGGCGCTCCAGCGCCGCCACCGCGGAGCCGGCGGGCGCGTCGTAGCGGTCCTGCGGTGCGGGCGCGAGCACGTCGTCGAGCACGCCGCCGAGGCCGCCGGCGGAGCGGGCGATGAGCACGAGGAGCACGAGGAGCACGACCGCGGCGACGACGACGCCGACGCGGGACCGCGCAGGACGCGATGCCCCCCGGGGGGAAGTCCGGGACACGCGCCGAGCCTGTCACGCCGGCACCACGCGCCGCAGGGCTCCCGGAGGCCCCTGTGGACGGCGGCCCCGGCGGCCGGCGTCGTCGTCGGTGTGTGGGCGGAGCGCCGCACGCCTTGTGCAGGACGTAGTAGTAATGCTACGAATAGATGCATGGGAAGGACCCCGCGCAGCAGTGAGGATGGGGTGCACGACCGCATCGCCGTGCTGCGGGCCGAGCGGCGCACCAGCCGCAAGGAGCTCGCCGAGGCCGTCGGCGTGCACCCGCAGACCATCGGGTACCTCGAGCGCGGCGAGTACAGCCCCTCGCTGGCGCTCGCCCTGCGCATCGCCAGGTACTTCGACCTCCCCGTCGAGGCCGTCTTCAGCCTCGACCCCCTGCCCCCGCTCAGCTCCGAGCTCTACGGAAGGACAGCCCGATGAACGCCGCGACGCCCACCCGCTCGACCACCCGGTCCGGCCGCCCGTCCGGCCTGGCCGCCACCTTCGAGGACGAGCGCTACTCCTGGACCCGCCGCCGCCCGACGCGCCGCGCGGCCGTCGTCGCCGAGGTCGTGCTGCTGCTGGCGATGGCCGCTGCAGCGGTGGCGACGGCCCACTCGGTCGGGTCCGTGCCGGCCTTCGTCGTGGTGTGGGTCGTCGGCTTCCTGGCCTTCATCCCGCTGCACGCAGTGGTCAACCTCGGCGTGCGGGGCGTGTTCGACCGGCGCGAGACCACCCTCGACGAGGTCCAGCGCACCATGCGCGACGCCTCGACCGCCGCGGTGCAGCCGCTGCGCGTCGGCCTCGGGCTGGTCGCGGTGGTCGCCGCCGTGGCGCTGGCCGTTGACGCGCCGGTGCCGACGCAGGGCTACGCGCTCGGGTTCGTCCTGTGGTTCGTCACCTGGCTCCTCTCCACCTGGCACCTCGCGTGGACCCTCCCGGAGGAGGACTGACCCCTCACCGTGGTCATGGTCCCCCGCAAGCGGGAGGTGCCCCCAGATCGGCCACCTCAGGTGGCTGGCGTCGCCGGCGTGGACCGCACCGGCGCCGAGCTCGCCCGCCGGTACTGGGAGCGGGTGGTCGCTCCGGTCGTCGCGCAGCGGTGGCCGGGACTCCCGCTCGCCGCGGGGCGGCTGGGCGGCGGCTCCGACGTGCTGGGCCTGGACGACGCGACCTCCCGCGACCACGACTGGGGCCTGCGGCTCACCCTCCTGCTCGACCCGGCCGAGCAGGGCGACGACGGCGCGCGCCTGGCCGCCGAGGTCGACGCCCACCTGCAGGCCTTGCTCCCGGACCGCTGGGACGGGCTGCCGGTGCGCTTCCCCGTCACCTGGGACCGGCGGGAGCACCACCGGGTGGAGGTGACCACCGTCCGCGCCTTCGCCGCCTCGCGGCTCGGGCTCGACCCGGCAGCGCCGTGGGACGCGCTGGACTGGCTCTCCCTGACCGGCCAGGCCGTGCTCGAGGTGGTGGCCGGGCCGGTCTTCACCGACACCACCGGTGCGCTGGGCGCGCTGCGGGAGCGGCTCGCCGCCTACCCGCCGCAGGTGGAGCTCGTGGTGGTCGCCACCGCCTGGAGCCGCCTGTCCCAGGAGCTGCCACTGGTCGGGCGCAGCGCGGACGTCGGCGACGACGACGGCTCGCGGACCACCGCCGCCCGGCTCGCGCGCGCGGCGGTCCACCTCGGCTTCGTGCTGGAGCGGCGGTGGGCGCCCTACCCGAAGTGGGCCGGGGTGCTGTTCGCCAGGCTGCCGCGCGCCGGGGCGGCGGCCCCCGGGCTGGGGCGGGCCCTCGCCGCGCAGCGGTGGCAGGACCGCGAGGCCGGGCTCGCCGACGCCCTGCGCGTGCTGCACGACCTGCAGCGCGAACAGGGGCTGCCGGTGCCGCGCGCCGCCGTCGAGCCGTTCTGGGGCCGGCCCTACCTCGGGGTGCCGGAGGACGCCGCCGAGCGGCTGCGCGCCGGGGTCACCGACCCCCTGCTGCGGGCCCTGCCGCCGGGCGTGGGGGCGGTGGAGCAGTGGGTGGAGTCGGTCGACGTGCTGACCCACCCCGACCGCCGCCGCGCGGTCACGGACGCCTGGCGCCCCTCCCGACCGTGATCGTGGGGGGGGGGGGGGGGGGGGGGGGGGGGGCCCCCCCCCGCCCGCGGGGCGGGGGGGGGGGGGGCCCCCCGC
>NZ_JBQXXG010000033.1:0-11323 GCF_052644995.1 Quadrisphaera sp. KR29 | reverse complement strand
CCCCGGGGGGGGGGGGGGCCCCCCCCCCCCCCCCCCCCCCCCCCCCCCCCCCCCCCCCCCCCCGGGGGACGGGCGTGACGCCCCCCAGTCGGGTCGCGCTCGTCACGGGCGCGAGCAGCGGCATCGGCCGCGGGCTGGCCGAGGCGCTGGGCGCCGCCGGGCTGGCCGTCGGACTGCTCGGCCGTGACGGCCAGCGCCTGCAGGACGCGCTGGCCGCGGTGCGCGGCACCGGGGCCCGGGCCGCGGCCGCGCCCGCCGACGTCGTCGACCTCGCGGGCCTGCAGCGGGCGGTCGAGCAGCTCCAGGCCGAGCTCGGCCCGGTCGACCTGCTCGTCTCGGCCGCCGGGATCATCGAGGCGAGCGAGGTCCCCGTGTGGGAGGCCGACCCCGAGGAGTGGCGCCGCGTGGTCGAGGTCGACCTGGTCGGCGCCTTCCACGCGGTCCGCGCCGTCGTGCCGGGCATGGTGGAGCGGGGCGGCGGGCGCGTCATCCACCTGGACTCCGGTTCCGGCATCAGGGACTCGGCCGTCTACTCGGCCTACGGCGCGGCCAAGGCCGGGCTGTTCCGCCTCGGCGGCAGCCTGCACGCGGCCGGCGCCGCGCACGGTGTCACCGTGCTCGAGCTCGCCCCCGGGGTGGTGCGCACGCCGATGACGATGGCGATGGCCGCCCACGAGCAGCGCCGGCAGCGCGACGAGTGGACCAGCCAGGCTGAGGTCGACGCCCTCGCCGTCGCCTTCGCCCGCGGGGAGCTCGACGCGTTCTCGGGCCGGATGGTCCGCGCGGGCGTCGACACCCCGGCCTCGCTCTCCGCACGCGCCGCGGCAGGGTTCGACGACGACGACCGCACCCTGCGGCTGCGCCCCTGGGGCGCCGACGACCCCCTGCGCTAGCGCCCCGGGTGGATCTGCGCCACTGCGCGAGTGGCACGGGGTGGCCCTGGTCCCGCATGAGTGGAGCAGGGCCACCCTGCGCCCACCGGACGGGCAGCGTCGTCGCATGGTCATGCACGGGTCTGTATGATCTGTGGTGTGAAGAGGGTCGCGGTCGCGGGGGCGAGCGGGTACGCCGGGGGCGAGGCGCTGCGCCTGCTCCTGGGCCACCCCGAGGTGGAGGTCGGTGCGGTGACCGCCGCCTCCAGCGCCGGCGCCCGCCTGGGCGAGGTCCACCCGCACCTGCTGCCCCTGGCCCACCGGGTGCTGGCCGAGACCACCCCCGAGCTGCTCGCCGAGCACGACGCCGTCGTCCTGGCCCTGCCCCACGGCGCCTCCGCGGGGCTGGCGGCCCAGCTGCCCGAGGACGTGCTCGTGCTGGACTGCGGCGCCGACCACCGCCTGGCCGACCCGGTCGCGTGGAAGGCCTTCTACGGCACCGACCACGCCGGCACCTGGCCCTACGGCCTGCCCGAGCTGCCCACCGCGCCGGCCACGGCCACGACGGCAGCGGCGGGAGCGGCACCGCCCAAGCAGCGCGACGCCCTCGTCGGCGCGCGCCGGGTGGCCGTGCCCGGCTGCTACCCGACCGGCGTCTCCCTGGCGCTGGCGCCCGGCTTCGCCGCGGGCCTGCTCGAGCCCGACGACGTCGTCGTCGTCGCCGCCTCCGGCACCTCCGGCGCGGGGAAGGGCCTCAAGGCGAACCTGCTGGGCAGCGAGGTGATGGGCTCGATGAGCCCGTACGGCGTCGGCGGCGTGCACCGGCACACCCCCGAGGTCGAGCAGAACCTCTCCGGCGCCGCCGGCGAGCCGGTCACCGTGAGCTTCACGCCCACGCTGGCGCCGATGCCGCGCGGCATCCTGGCCACCTGCACCGCTCGAGTGAAGGCCGGCACCACCGCCGCCGCGCTGCGCGCCGCCTGGGAGCAGACCTACGCCGACGAGCCCTTCGTCCACGTGCTGCCCGAGGGCTCCTGGCCGCGCACCGCTGACGTGCTCGGTTCCAACGCGGTCGTCATGGGCCTCGCCCTGGACGAGCGGGTCGGGCGCGTCGTCGTCGTCGCCGCCGAGGACAACCTCACCAAGGGCACCGCCGGCGCGGCCGTGCAGTGCCTCAACCTCGCCTTCGGCCTGCCGGAGACCCTCGGCCTGCCCACCACCGGGCTGGCGCCGTGAGCGCCGGCCTGCTCCTGCACGAGCACCCCGGGGCGGTCTCCGTGGTGCGCCTGCCCGCCGACGCCCCCGACCCCACCTGGGCGCGCGGCGGCCCGCTGGTCTGCGTCGCGCGCAGCGCCGAGGAGCTCAGCGTGGTCTGCCCGGCCGTCGCCGTGCCCGAGCAGCTGCCCGGCCCCGTGCAGGGGCCCTACGCCGCCTTCGAGGTGGCCGGCCCCCTCGACTCCGCCCTGACCGGCGTGCTCGCCGGTCTGCTCCGCCCGCTCGCCGATGGAGGCATCAGCGTGTTCGCCCTCTCGACCTTCGACACCGACTGGGTGCTCGTGCCCTCCGGCAGCACCGCCCCGGCCACCGCCGCCTGGCGCGCCGCCGGCCACGAGGTGGAGGTGCTGGCCGCGTGAGCAGCACCACGGGGGTCACCGCGCCCCGCGGGTTCCGCGCCGCCGGCACCACCGCCGGGCTCAAGGCCAGCGGCAGGCCCGACGTGGCGCTGGTCGTCAACGACGGTCCCCGCCACGACGCCGCGGTGGTGCTCACCACCAACCGCGTGCAGGCCGCGCCGGTGCGCTGGACCCGCCAGGCGCTGTCCGACGGCCGCTGCGACGCCGTGGTCCTCAACTCCGGCGGCGCCAACGCCTGCACGGGGCCGCCCGGCTTCGTCGACACCCACACCACCGCCGAGGCCGTCGCCACGGCCCTCGGCGTCGGGGCCGCCGACGTCGCCGTCTGCTCCACCGGCCTCATCGGCGAGCGCCTGCCCCTGGAGAAGCTGCTCACCGGCGTCGCGGCGGCCGCGGCGGCCCTGGACGACGACGGCGGCGCCGCCGCGGCGACCGCGATCATGACGACCGACACGGTCCCCAAGCAGGCCGTGGCGCACGCGCCGTCAGGGGCGGGCTGGACCGTCGGCGGCATGGCCAAGGGCGCGGGCATGCTCGCCCCGGGCCTGGCCACGATGCTCGTGGTGCTCACCACCGACGCCGTCGCCGAGCCGGCCGCGCTCGACGCCGCCCTGCGCGCCGCCACGCGGGTCACCTTCGACCGGGTCGACTCCGACGGCTGCATGAGCACCAACGACACCGTCCTGCTGCTCGCCTCCGGTGCCTCGGGCACCGCCCCGGAGGCCGAGGAGCTGCGCGAGGCCGTCACCGCCGTCTGCGCCGACCTGGCCCGCCAGCTGGTCGCCGACGCCGAGGGCGCCAGCCACGACATCGCCGTGGAGGTGGTCGGCGCGGCCACCGAGGACGAGGCCGTCGCCGTGGCCCGCGCCGTGACCCGCTCCAACCTCTTCAAGGCGGCCGTCTTCGGCGGCGACCCCAACTGGGGCCGGGTGCTCGCCGCCGTCGGCACGACCGACGCCGCCTTCGACCCCGACGCCCTCGACGTCTCCTTCAACGGCGTCCAGGTGTGCCGCGCCGGCGCCGTGGGGGACCCGCGCGAGGGCGTGGACCTGACCGGCCGGGAGGTGCGGATCGTCGTCGACCTGCACGCCGGGCCGGCGACCGCGACGGTGTGGACCAACGACCTCACGCACGACTACGTGCACGAGAACAGCGCGTACTCCACGTGAGCGGGGAGCCGACCGTGCCCAGCGACGCCCAGGACCTGCGCCTGGTCAGCGCCGTCGACAAGGCCGCCGTGCTCGTCGAGGCCCTGCCCTACCTGGAGCAGTTCCACGGCTCCCTGGTGGTGGTCAAGTACGGCGGCAACGCCATGGTCGACCCGGCCCTGACGCGCGCCTTCGCCGCCGACGTCAACTTCCTGCGCCTGGCCGGCCTGCGCCCCGTCGTCGTCCACGGCGGCGGCCCGCAGATCTCCCGGATGCTCACGCGCCTGGGCATCGAGAGCGAGTTCCGCGGCGGCCTGCGCGTCACCACCCCCGAGGTCATGGACGTCGTGCGGATGGTGCTCACCGGCTCCGTCGGCCGCGAGCTGGTCGGCCTGCTCAACGCCTCCGGCCCGCACGCCGTCGGCCTGTCCGGAGAGGACGCCGGCCTGTTCACCGCCCGCCGCCGCCACGCGGTGGTGGACGGGGAGCCGGTGGACGTCGGGCTCGTCGGCGACGTCGTCGCCGTCGACCCGCGCGCCGTCCAGGACCTCCTGGACGCCGGGCGCATCCCCGTGGTCGCCACCGTCGCGCCCGAGGAGGACGGCGACGGCGTGCTCAACGTCAACGCCGACACCGCCGCCGCCGCGCTCGCGGTGGCCCTGGGCGCCCGCAAGCTCGTCGTCCTCACCGACGTCGAGGGCCTGTACGCCGACTGGCCCGACAGGTCCTCCCTCGTCTCCGAGATCGGCGCCGCCGACCTCGAGCAGCTGCTGCCGACCCTGGAGTCCGGGATGGTGCCCAAGATGGAGGCGTGCCTGCGCGCGGTGCGCGGGGGCGTGGAGGCCGCGCACGTCGTCGACGGGCGCGTGCCGCACACCCTGCTGGTGGAGGTCTTCACCGACTCCGGCGTGGGCACGATGGTGCTGCCGTGACCGCCCAGGAGCTCTCGGCGGACCTGCCCGCTGACCTGCCCGGAGTGCTGGCCCACCCCGACGGCGGGTCCGCGGCCTGGCTGGAGCGCCACGGCCGCGCGGTCATGGGCACCTACGGCACCCCGCTGCGCACGCTCGTGCGCGGTGAGGGCGCCCAGGTCTGGGACGCCGACGGCCGCCGCTACGTCGACCTGCTCGCCGGCATCGCCACCTCCGTGCTCGGGCACGCGCACCCGCTGCTGACGGCCGCGGTGACCAGCCAGATGGCCACCCTCGGGCACGTCTCCAACTTCTTCGCGACCCCCGCGCAGGTCGCCCTGGCCGAGCAGCTGCTCGCCATCACCCGCGCCGAGCCGGGCGGACGGGTCTTCTTCGCCAACTCCGGCGCGGAGGCCAACGAGGCCGCCTTCAAGATCGCCCGCCGCACGGGGCGCCCGCGCATCGTCGCAGCGCGCGGCGCCTTCCACGGCCGCACCATGGGCGCGCTGGCCATGACGTGGAACCCGGGGTACCGCGAGCCGTTCGCACCCCTGCCGGGCGGTGTCGAGCACGTCCCCTTCGGTGACGTCGACGCGCTCGCGGCCGCCCTGGCGGAGGTCGGCGACGACGGCGCACCGCGCGGCCAGGTGGCCGCCGTGGTGCTCGAGCCCGTGCAGGGGGAGGGCGGCGTGCTGCCCGCCCCCGACGGCTACCTCGCGGCCGCGCGGCGCCTCACCAGCGAGGCCGGTGCGCTGCTCGTCCTGGACGAGGTGCAGACCGGCATCGCGCGCACCGGGGCGTGGTTCGCCCACCAGCTGCCCGGCCTCGGCCTGGACCCCGGGACGCTGCCCGACGTCGTCACCCTGGCGAAGGCGCTCGGCGGGGGAGTGCCCGTCGGGGCCGCCGTCGCGGTGACCGAGCGGGCGGGCGGCCTGCTCGGCGCCGGCCAGCACGGCACCACCTACGGCGGCAACCCCCTGGCCACGGCGGCGGGCCTGGCGGTGCTGCACGTCGTCGAGCGCGACGGCCTCGCCGGCCGCGCCCGCTCGATCGGCGAGCAGCTGCGGGCCGCCGTCGACGCCCTCGTCGCCGACGGCGCCCCGCTGCTGGCGGGGCTGCGCGGCGCGGGCGCCCTGCAGGCCCTGGTGCTCGACGCCCCGGCGTCCAAGGACGTCGGCGCCGCGGCCCTGGAGGCGGGGTTCATCGTCAACGCGGTCGCGCCCGACGCGGTCCGGATCGCCCCGCCGCTGGTCCTCACCGACGCGCAGCTGGCCGAGTTCACCACCGCCCTGCCCGGCGTCCTGGAGCGCGCCGCGGCCGCCCGCGCCGCCGCGAGCCCCAGCGCCCCCGCCCAGCCCGCCCCGACCGGGAGCCCCGAATGAGCACCAGCGACCAGGCGACCCCGTTCCCGCAGCACTTCCTGCGCGACGACGACCTCACCCAGGCCCAGCAGGCCGACGTCCTGCGCCTGGCCATCGAGCTCAAGGCCGAGCGCGCCGCCGGGCGCCACCCCCGCCGGCCGCTCGAGGGCCCGAAGACGGCCGCGCTGCTCTTCGACAAGCCCTCCACCCGCACGCGCCTGTCCTTCTCGGTGGGCGTGGCGGAGCTGGGCGGGTTCCCGCTCGTCATCGACGCCGCCACGAGCCAGCTGGGCCGCGGCGAGCCGGTGGCCGACACCGCCCGCGTGCTCTCCCGGCAGGTCGCGGCGATCACGTGGCGCACCTTCGCGCAGGCCGACCTGGAGGCCATGGCCGCCGCGAGCTCCGTGCCGGTGGTCAACGCCCTCACCGACCTGCTGCACCCGTGCCAGGTCCTCGCCGACCTGCAGACCGTGGCCGAGCAGCGGCCGGGCGGCGTCGAGGGCCTGCCCGGCACGGTGTTCGCCTACGTCGGGGACGGCGGCAACAACATGGCCAACTCCTACCTGCTGGGCGGGGCGGTGGCCGGCCTGCACGTGCGCGTCGGCACGCCCGAGACCCACCTGCCCGACCCGGGAGTGCTCGAGGACGCCCGCCGCGCCGCCGCCACCACCGGCGGCTCGGTGACCGTCGTCCACGACGCCGCCGAGGCGGTGGCCGGCGCCGACGTCGTCGCCACCGACACCTGGGTCTCGATGGGCCAGGAGGGCGAGGCCGCCTCCCGCGAGACCCCCTTCGTGCCGTTCGCCGTCACCCCCGAGCTCCTGGCCGGCGCGGCGCCGGACGCGGGGGTGCTGCACTGCCTGCCCGCCTACCGCGGCAAGGAGGTCGACGCCACCTACCTGGACGGGACGGGCTCGTGGGTGTGGGACGAGGCCGAGAACCGCCTGCACGCGCAGAAGGCGCTGCTCGTGGCGCTGCTCGAGGCCCGCCAGGGCCGCCGCGGCGCGTGAGCGCGGGCTGCCGATGACGACGCCGCCCACACCGACGACGCCGGCCACGCCGACCGGGCGCCGCGCCCGCATCGCCGCGATCATCGCCGCGCGGGCCGTGCGCTCCCAGACCGAGCTCGCCGAGCTGCTCGCGGCCGACGGCGTCGTGGTCACCCAGGCCACGCTCTCGCGCGACCTGGTCGAGCTCGGCGCGGTCAAGGTCCGCTCCGGCGGGACCGCGGGGGGCCTGGTCTACGCCGTGCCCGCCGAGGGCGCCGACCGCACCCCGCGCCCCGCCGTCCCCGAGGCCGGCCGCGCCGCGCGCCTGGCCCGCCTGTGCGAGGAGCTGCTCGTCACTGCCGAGGCCTCCGGCGGCCTCGTCGTCGTCCGCACCCCGCCCGGCGCGGCGCAGTTCCTGGCCTCCGCCGTCGACCACGCCGCCCTGCCCGAGGTCATGGGCTGCATCGCCGGGGACGACACCGTGCTGCTCGTCGCCCGCCACCCCGACGGCGGCGCCGCGCTCGCGGCGCGCATGATCGCGCTGGCCGACGGCCGCCCCGAGCCCCGCACCACCGAGGAGACCCCGTGAGCCAGAGCCCCGCTGCCGACGACGCCGCCCGCGGCGGCACCACCGTCCAGGGGGCGCTGTGGGGCGGCAGGTTCGCCAGCGGCCCCGCGGCGGCGCTCGCGGCGCTGTCGAAGAGCACCCAGTTCGACTGGCGCCTGGCCCCCCACGACGTGCGCGCCTCGATGGCCCACGCCCGCGTGCTGCACACCGCCGGCCTGCTCACCGACGAGCAGCTGTCCCGGATGCTCGAGGTGCTGCAGGGCGTCCACGACGACGTCGTCACCGGCGCGCTGCAGCCCGCCGACGACGACGAGGACGTCCACGGCGCGCTGGAGCGCGTGCTCGTCGAGCGCGCCGGCGCCGACCTCGGCGGCCGCCTGCGCGCGGGCCGCTCCCGCAACGACCAGATCGCGACCCTGCTGCGGATGCACCTGCGCTCGGAGGCCGGCGCGATCCGCGCGCAGCTGCTGGAGCTGGTCGAGGTGCTCGCCGCCACCGCGCAGGCCCACCCCACCGCCGCGATGCCCGGCCGCACCCACCTGCAGCACGCCCAGCCGGTGCTGCTGGCCCACCACCTGCTCGCCCACGCCTGGGCGCTGCTGCGCGACGTGGAGCGCTTCCGCGACTGGGACGTCCGCGCGGCCCTGTCCCCCTACGGCTCCGGCGCGCTCGCGGGCTCCTCCCTGGGCCTGGACCCGGAGGCGGTCGCCGCCGAGCTGGGCTTCGCCGGGTCGGTGCCCAACAGCATCGACGGCACCGCGAGCCGCGACGTGGCCGCGGAGTTCGCCTTCGTGGCGGCGATGGTCGGCGTCGACCTGTCCCGCCTGGCGGAGGAGGTGGTGCTGTGGGCCACCAAGGAGTTCGGCTTCGTGGCGCTCGACGACGCCTTCTCGACCGGGTCGAGCATCATGCCGCAGAAGAAGAACCCCGACATCGCCGAGCTCGCGCGCGGCAAGGCGGGGCGCCTCATCGGTGACCTCACCGGCCTGCTCGCCACGCTGAAGGCCCTCCCGCTCGCCTACAACCGCGACCTGCAGGAGGACAAGGAGCCGGTCTTCGACGCCGCCGACACGCTGCTCCTCCTGCTCCCCGCGTTCACGGGGATGGTCGCGACGCTGCGCTTCGACACCGCGCGCCTGGCCGAGCTCGCGCCGCAGGGGTTCTCGCTGGCCACGGACGTCGCCGACCACCTCGTGCGGCTGGGGGTGCCGTTCCGGGACGCCCACGAGGCAGCCGGCGCCGCCGTGCGGCGCTGCGAGGAGCTGGGCTGCGAGCTGGACGAGCTGCCCGACGCCGACCTCGCGGCGGTCCACCCCCGGCTGGGGGAGGACCCGGCAGCGGTCAGGGCGGTGCTCACGGTGGAGGGCTCCATCGCCTCCCGCGACGCCCGCGGCGGGACCGCGCCGGCCCGGGTGGCCGAGCAGCTCGCCGAGCTGCGCGCCGCCGCGGCCGCCCTCCGCACGTGATCATGGTCCCCCGCGAGCGGGAGGTCCCCCCAGCCCGCCACCCTCCCCGACCGTGATCACGGGCGTCCTGCGCGCAGAGCCGGTGCCGCGCGCCTTCTTCGACAGGCCGGTCCTCGAGGTGGCCCGCGACCTGCTCGGCCGCGTCGTGGTCCACAGCACCGAGGACGGCGACGTCGCGGTCCGGCTCACCGAGGTCGAGGCCTACGCCGGCCCCGGCGACCCCGGCTCGCACGCCGCCCGCGGCCGCACCCCGCGCACGGCCGTCATGTTCGGCCCGCCCGGCCACGCCTACGTCTACTTCAGCTACGGCATGCACTGGTGCGCCAACCTCGTGTGCGGCCCGGAGGGGACGGCGTCCGCCGTGCTGCTGCGCGCGGGGGAGGTGGTCGGCGGCCTCGAGCTGGCGCGCTCGCGACGCCCCGCGGCCCGCCGGGACGTCGACCTCGCCCGCGGACCCGCGCGGCTGGCCTCCGCGCTGGGCCTCGGCAGGGCCCAGGACGGAGCGGACCTGTGCGCGCCCACCTCCGCGCTGCGCGTGCTCGACGCGCCCCCGCCGTCGTCGTCCCCGTCCCCCGCGGCCGAGGTCCGGACCGGCCCGCGGGTCGGCGTCTCGGGGGAGGGCGGGGACGGCGGGCGCTACCCCTGGCGGTTCTGGCTGGCGGGGGAGCCCACCGTCTCGCCCTACCGCGTGGCGGCGCCGCGGCGGCGTCGGGCAGGCTCTGCGGCGAGCCCTGCACCGACCTCGACGACGGGGCCGACCGACGAGGAGAGCGCGCAGTGACCACGGCACCCGCACCCGGGATCATCGACGAGCTGCGCTGGCGGGGCGTGCTGGCGCAGAGCACCGACGAGGACGCGCTGCGCGCCGCCCTCGCGGCCGGGCCGGTCACCTTCTACGTGGGCTTCGACCCCACCGCGCCGAGCCTGCACATGGGCAACCTCGTCCAGCTGGTCACCGCGCGGCGCCTCCAGGACGCCGGGCACACCCCGCTGCTGCTCGTCGGGGGGTCCACCGGTCTGGTCGGCGACCCGCGCATGAGCGGGGAGCGCGTGCTCAACGACCCCGAGGTGGTGGCGAGCTGGGTCGCGCGCATCGCCGAGCAGGTGCGCCCCTTCGTCTCCTTCGAGGGGCCCAACGCCGCGCGGCTGGTGAACAACCTCGACTGGACGGCGCCCATGAGCGCCATCGAGTTCCTCCGCGACGTCGGCAAGCACTTCCGGGTGGGACGCATGCTCGCCAAGGAGGCGGTCTCGGCGCGGATGGCCTCCGACGAGGGCATCAGCTTCACCGAGTTCAGCTACCAGATCCTGCAGGGCATGGACTACCTGGAGCTGTTCCGCCGGTACGGCTGCACGCTGCAGACCGGCGGCTCCGACCAGTGGGGGAACATCACCAGCGGCGTGGACCTCATCCACCGGGTGGAGGGGGCGTCCGTGCACGCGCTGTCCACCCAGCTCATCACCAAGCCCGACGGCACCAAGTTCGGCAAGACCGAGTCCGGCACCGTCTGGCTGAGCCCGGAGATGACCAGCCCGTACGCCTTCTACCAGTTCTGGCTGGCGGCCGAGGACGCCGCCGTGGACTGGTACCTGCGCGTCTTCACCCAGCGCACCAAGGAGGAGCTGGAGGCGCTCGCGGAGGAGACGGCGGCGCGCCCCCAGGCGCGGGCGGCGCAGCGGCTGCTGGCGCAGGACGTCACCACGCTCGTGCACGGCGCGGACACGACGGCGCGGGTGGAGGCGGCCAGCGCGGCGCTCTTCGGCCAGGGGGAGCTCGCCGCCCTGGACGAGCAGACGCTCGGGTCCGCGCTGGCGGAGCTGCCCACGGCGAGGGTGGCGGCGGGGGAGCCGCTGCTCGTGCCCCGGCTGCTCGCGGAGGCCGGCGTGGTGCCGAGCGCCTCGGCAGGACGACGTGCCGTCGCGGAAGGCGGCGCCTACGTCAACAACGAGCGGTGGGCGGACGCCGACCTGGCCGTGGAGCGCTCCGCCCTGCTGCACGGCCGGTGGCTGGTGCTGCGCCGCGGCAAGCGCACGCTCGCCGCCGTGGACGCCGCCTGACGGGTGCCCCGAGGTGACGCCGCGTGACCGGACGCGGCTCTCGCACGGTCACGCCGGTGTCTCAGCCGTGTGAACGGCGTGTGACCTGGGCGGGTGCCGAGCACGTCGGTGGCCTGGCGCGCGGGCGGCCCCCCGGGTTTGACGCTCACCGGAGCGTCACGTACTGTTCTTCTCGTTCGCCCGCCGGGCGGGCCGGCCCGGAAGGGTAGGCCCCGGACGGGAGGACCCCCTCGACAGGATCCGGTCGGCAACGACCGGGTGGTTGTTGCGGGTAGGATGGAGGCATCCCGAACGAACGGCCGGAAGGCCCGGACTC
>NZ_JBQXXG010000032.1:0-16086 GCF_052644995.1 Quadrisphaera sp. KR29 | reverse complement strand
CCCCCCCCCGCGGGGGGGTGTTGTCGGGGGGGCCCCCCCCGGGGGGGCCCCCCCCCCCCCATGACCACGGCGGGGTGCCGGGTCAGGCGGCGGAGAGCCGGTTCACCTCGTCGGCGGTGAGGACCAGCTCGGAGGCCTCCGCCGAGGCACGCGCCGTCTCCGGGCGGCTCGAGCCGGGGATGGGGATGACGACGTCACCGAGGGACAGCTCCCAGGACAGCGCCACCTGCTGCGGGCTGACGCCGCGGGCCTCGGCGACCTCCTTGAAGGCCGCGTGCGAGCCGCCGAGCTCGGCCGCGCCGGAGATGCCGCCCAGCGGGCTCCACGGCAGGAAGGCGATGCCCAGCTCGTTGCACAGCTCCAGCTCGGGCAGGGAGGAGCGGAACGCCGGGGAGAACTGGTTCTGCACGCTCACCAGCCGGCCGCCGAGCACGTCGTTGGCCTCGCGGATCTGGGAGGGGTCGGCGTTGGAGATGCCGGCCATCTGGATGACGCCCTCCTCGAGCAGCTCCACCAGCGCCCCGACCGAGTCGGCGTACGGCACCGACGGGTCCGGGCGGTGGAACTGGTACAGCCCGATCGCCTCCACGCCGAGCCGCTTCGCGGAGGCCTTCGCGGCCTCCTTGAGGTGCTCGGGCCGGCCGTCCTGGGTCCACGACCCGTCACCGGGACGCAGGTGCCCGCCCTTGGTGGCCACCAGCACGCTGCTGGTGTCGCCGCCCCAGGAGCGCAGCGCCTCGGCGATGAGCTCCTCGTTGTGGCCGACCTCGTTCCCGTGGAGGTGGTAGGCGTCGGCGGTGTCGATGAGCGTCACGCCGGCCTCGAGGGAGGCGTGGATGGTGGCGGTGGAGCGGTCCCGGTCCGGGCGGCCCTCGATGGACATGGGCATGCCGCCCAGGCCGATCTCCGAGACGGTGCGGTCGCCGATCGCGCGGGTCTTCACAGGTGCTGTCCTCCTGGTCAGGGGGTCGTGCCGGGCGCGCCACGGCGGCGCGCGCACCCGAGTGCCGTACCCACTGCCGACACCCGCTATGCTCGACCACGTCCTCGACGGTCAACGTCCGCGTGAGACCTAGGACGCTCGACCCGAGGGCTCGCCCTCATCGTCTAGCGGCCTAGGACACCGCCCTTTCACGGCGGCAGCACGGGTTCGAATCCCGTTGGGGGTACGGCACCACCAGAGTCACCGGGGCGCGAGCCCCGATGGCCCCGTAGCGCAGTTGGTTAGCGCGCCGCCCTGTCACGGCGGAGGTCGCGGGTTCAAGTCCCGTCGGGGTCGCCAGCACGACCCGAGCAGTCGCCGCGCAGCGGCTGCCCGGCCAGGTAGCTCAGTTGGTAGAGCGTCCGACTGAAAATCGGAAGGTCAGCGGTTCGACCCCGCTCCTGGCCACCACCACCTCCCGCGGCGAGGCCGCCCCAGTACCGGTCCCGCCCTGTCGCGCGCGATCGACGGCGTGCCTGCAGACTGCCCACGAGCCGGCGCGCAGCCCGCGGCGCTGGGACGACGTGAGGACCGCCGTGCACCCCGGACCCGCCGCATGAGCAGCCTGCTCGACCCCCAGCAGCTGCTCGGCTCCTTCGGGGCGCTGGGCCTGTTCGCCGTCCTGTTCGCCGAGACCGGGCTGCTGGTCGGCTTCTTCCTGCCCGGCGACTCGCTGCTGTTCAGCGCCGGCATCCTGGCCGCCACGCCGGCCGGCAGCGCGACGCACCTGCCGCTCGCCTCCGCGCTGGTCGTTGCCGCGGCGGGAGCCGTGCTCGGGGCCCAGACCGGCTACCTCATCGGGCGCCGCGCCGGGCCGCCGCTGCTGCACCGCCCCGACAGGCCGCGGGTGCGCGCCGCCGCGCTGCGCGCGGAAGGGGTGCTGGACCGCTACGGCCACCGCAAGGCGATCGTGCTGGCCCGGTTCATCCCGGTGGTCCGCACCCTCATGAACCCGCTGGCCGGAGCCGTCCGCGTGCCCGCGGGCCTCTTCACCCTCTGGCAGGTGGTCGGCGGGCTGGTGTGGTCGCTCGGGGTGACCCTCGTCGGGTACCTGCTCGGGACGCGCATCCCCGGCGTGGAGAGGTACGTGCTGCCGATCATCGTCGTCGTCGTGGTGGTGTCCCTGGTGCCCGTGGCGCTGGAGCTGGTGAAGGCGCGCAGGCACCCGTCAGGGCGGTGACCGCGGCGGTCCGCCCCGGCCGTCGGTGGGCGGCGGCAGGATGGGCCCATGAGCGCAGCGACGCCTCCGCGGGCTGACAGCCACGACGTCATCCGCGTGGTCGGCGCGCGGGAGAACAACCTGCGCGACGTCACCGTGGAGCTGCCCAAGCGGCGCCTGACGGTGTTCACCGGCGTCTCCGGGTCCGGCAAGAGCTCGCTGGTCTTCGCCACCATCGCCGCGGAGAGCCAGCGGCTGATCAACGAGACCTACCCGGCGTTCCTGCAGGGCTTCATGCCCAGCCAGGCCCGCCCCGACGTCGACGTCCTCGAGGGCCTGACGACGGCGATCATCGTCGACCAGGAGCGCCTGGGCACCAACCCCCGCTCCACCCTGGGCACCGCCACCGACGTCAACGCGCTGCTGCGGATCCTGTTCAGCCGGCTCGGCCAGCCGCACATCGGGTCGCCCCAGGCGTTCTCCTTCAACACCGCCACGGTCAGCGGCAAGGGCGCCGTCACGGTGGAGAAGGCCGACGGCAGGAGCGTCGAGCGCAAGAGCTTCCACGTGCAGGGCGGCATGTGCGTGCGCTGCGAGGGCCGCGGCACGGTCAGCGGCTTCGACGTGGACGCCCTGCTCGACCGCGACAGGAGCATCGACGAGGGCGCCGTCACCATCCCGGGCTACACGATGGACGGCTGGTACGGCCGGATCTTCCGCGGCGTGGGCCTGTTCCCCACCGACGTCCCCGTCCGCGACCTCACGCCCGAGCAGCTCGACGCGCTGCTGCACGCCGGCCCCACCAAGGTCAAGGTCGAGGGGATCAACCTCACCTTCACCGGGCTCATCCCCTCCATCCAGAAGTCCTTCCTGTCCAAGGACGTCGAGGGCATGCAGCCCCACGTGCGCGCCTTCGTGGAGCGCGCGGTGACCTTCACGCCGTGCCCGGACTGCGGCGGCACGCGCCTGAACGAGCTGGCCCGCTCCTCCACGGTCGCCGGGCTGTCCATCGCCGACGTCTGCGCCCTGCAGGTCAGCGACGTCGCGGGGTGGGTCCGCGACCTGCGCGCCGACCCCGCCTCGCGGACCGTGGCGCCACTGCTCGCCGGCCTGCAGGACACCCTGGACGCCTTCACGCGGATCGGGCTCGGCTACCTCAGCCTGGACAGGTCCTCCGGCACCCTGTCCGGCGGCGAGGCGCAGCGCGTCAAGCTGATCCGGCACCTCGGGTCAGCGCTCACGGACGTCACCTACGTCTTCGACGAGCCCACGGTCGGGCTGCACCCCCACGACGTCGGGCGGATGAACGAGCTGCTGCTGCAGCTGCGCGACAAGGGCAACACCGTGCTCGTCGTCGAGCACAAGCCCGAGGTCATCGCGGTGGCCGACCACGTGGTCGACATGGGCCCGCGGGCCGGCACCGCGGGCGGGCAGGTGGTCTTCGAGGGCACCGTCGAGCAGCTGCGTGCCAGCGGCACCCTCACCGGGCGCCACCTGGACGACCGCGCCGTCCTCAAGGAGGCGGTCCGGACGCCGACCGGTGCGGTGCAGGTGCGCGGCGCGAGCACCCACAACCTGCGGGCCGTCGACGTCGACGTGCCGCTGGGCGTGCTGTGCGTGGTGACGGGAGTGGCCGGGTCGGGCAAGAGCTCGCTGGTGCACGGGTCGCTGTCCGCCCGCGAGGGCGTGGTGGTGGTGGACCAGGGGGCCATCCGCGGCTCGCGCCGGTCCAACCCCGCCACCTACACCGGCCTGCTCGAGCCGGTCCGCAAGGCCTTCGCCAAGGCCAACGGCGTCAAGCCGGCGCTGTTCAGCCCCAACTCCGAGGGCGCCTGCCCGGCCTGCAGCGGCGCTGGGGTGATCTTCACGGACCTGCCGACCTCGGGCACCGTCTCCACGCCGTGCGAGGAGTGCGAGGGGCGCCGCTTCCAGGCCTCGGTGCTCGAGCTCACCCTCGGCGGTGCGCGCGAGGACGGCGGGCGCGACATCGGCGAGGTGCTGGCGATGCCGGTGGCCGAGGCCCTGCCCTTCTTCTCCGCCGGCGCCTCGCGGGTGCCGGCGGCCGCAGCGGTGCTCGAGCGCCTGGTCGACGTCGGCCTGGGCTACCTGGCGCTGGGCCAGCCGCTGACCACCCTGTCCGGCGGGGAGCGCCAGCGGCTGAAGCTCGCGGTGCACATGGGCGAGCGCGGCAGCACCTACGTGCTCGACGAGCCGACCACCGGGCTGCACCTGGCCGACGTCGCCCAGCTGCTCGGCCTGCTCGACAGGCTGGTCGACTCCGGCAGGTCGGTGGTGGTCATCGAGCACCACCAGGCCGTCATGGCCCACGCCGACTGGATCATCGACCTCGGGCCCGGCGCCGGCCACGACGGCGGTCGCGTGGTCTTCGAGGGCACTCCCGCCGAGCTGGTGGCCGCCCGGTCCACGCTGACGGGGCGGCACCTGGCCGACTACGTGGGCGCCTGAGCGCCCCGGCGCCCTCAGGCGGTGGCGTCGTCCTCCGGGACGCGCGGCGCGGGCAGCGCCGCCTCGGCGGGCGCGACCTGCTCCAGCAGGGCCATCACCTCGGCCGAGCGGTAGCGGCGGTGCCCGCCCAGGGTGCGGATCGAGGTGAGCTTGCCGGCCTTGGCCCAGCGGGTCACGGTCTTGGGGTCCACCCGGAACAGGGCGGCGACCTCGGAGGGGGTCAGCAGCGTCTGCGCCGCGGCCGGGCCCGCCGCGGGCGCGGCGGTCGCGGGGGTCGCGGCGGCGTCGGTGGCGAGACCCTCGGGGGAAGAGGTCTGGATCGTCGTCATGGCGTCTCCTGTCGCCGGCCGGCACCGCTGCAGGGGGTGCACCGCGGACGGCGTAGGAGGATCGTCCGACATGTCCGACCCGTACCGCCATAGCCCGTACGGACCATCAGCGGGTGGGGCCCGGGGCTACGGGGGCTGGCGCGGCCGGGTCCGCGCGGACCAGCTCGCACCGGCTGCACGGGCCACGTCGCGAACCACCCGGGTGGGGTCAGGAGGGGCGGTCCGGGACGGTCCCGGCACGTCGGGGCAGGTCGGGGCAGGTCCGGCGCAGCCGGTGCACGCCACCGCCAGCGACGCCGCTGGACCGTCCGGGCGTCTCGCGTGCCGCGCGAGCGCCGTCGGATGCGGTGTGGGCGCCGTGTACCTGTATCGTGGCCACATCGAGAGCCGGTAGCTCCGGGGCCGCCCCATGGGCCTGCCCCGGCACGACGCATAAGGGGGTCGACGCCATGGGGCGCGGCCGTCAGAAGGCCAAGCAGACCAAGGTCGCTCGGGAGCTGAAGTACTCCAGCCCCAACACCGACCTGTCGGCTCTGCAGCGAGAGCTCGGGGGCTCTGCTCCGCCCGTGTGGGCGAACCGCGAGCCGTCGTCCGACAAGGACGACGGTGACGAGTACGACCCGTACGACGACTGGGCTCCTCGCCCGCGCTGAGCCCGCTCAGGGGTCCTCCCGGACCCCTGGCCCCACTCCGCGCTCATGCGGGGTGGTCACCCACGAGCCGGACACCGCCGCCGTCCACGCCCTTCGAGCCACGGACGGCGGCGGTTCCTCCGTCACGCCTGGTGGAGACGGACCCCGCCACCCAGGCGCTGACCCCGCTGGCCCGCAGCGACCCGAGGGCCGCCTCGGCGGACCCGGCGCTGAGCACGGCGAGCATGCCGACGCCCTGGTTCCAGGTGACCTCGGCGTCCTCGCGGCCCACCCCGCCGAGCTCGGCCAGCACGCGGAAGACCGCCGGCGGTGACCAGGTCGACCGCTCGACCTCCGCGTCGAGGTGCGCCGGCAGCACCCGCGCGAGGTTGGCCGCCAGCCCGCCCCCGGTGACGTGGGAGAACGCGTGCAGGTCGTCGCCGAGGGCGTCGGCCAGGGCCAGGCACGGCCGCGTGTAGAGGGCGGTCGGCTCCAGGAGCTCCTCACCGACGGTGCGGCCCAGGTCGTCCACGTGGCGCTCGTAGCCCCAGCCGGCGTCGGCGAGCAGGCGGCGCACGAGGGAGTACCCGTTGGAGTGCAGCCCGGAGCTGGCCAGGGCCACGACGACGTCGCCGTCGCGCACGCGCGCCGGGCCGAGCAGCCGGTCGGCCTCCACCACGCCTGTGGCCGCACCTGCGACGTCGTACTCCTCGGGGCCCAGCAGGCCGGGGTGCTCGGCGGTCTCCCCGCCCACGAGCGCCGCGCCGACCTCCTCGCAGGCCCGCGCGATGCCGCCGACCACGGCGGCGATGCGCTCGGGCACCACCCGCCCGCAGGCGATGTAGTCCGTCATGAACAGCGGACGCGCCCCGCAGACCACGAGGTCGTCCACGACCATCGCGACGAGGTCCTGCCCGACGGTGCCGTGCACGTCCAGCGCCTGCGCCACGGCCACCTTGGTGCCCACGCCGTCGGTGCTCGTGGCCAGCAGCGGCCGGCGGTAGGCCAGCAGCGCGCTGGCGTCGAACAGCCCGGCGAAGCCGCCGGCCCCGCCCAGCACCTGCGCCCCGTGGGTGCGCGCCACAGCCTCCTTCATGAGGACGACGGCGCGGTCACCCGCCTCGACGTCGACACCGGCGGCGGCGTAGGCGCCCGCCGGGCGCGGCGGCGCCGTCGTCGAGCTGCTGGGCGGGGTGGAGGTGCTCATGGCGGGGTCAGGCTCCCGGGCGGGCTGGTGGGGCGGAGGGTCGGCGGAGCGGCGGGGCCGGCTCACTGCTGGGCGGCGGGCTCCACGCGTCCGAGGTCGCCGCGGTCGATGGCCACGCCCAGCGGCAGCTCCTCCTGGCCCTCGCCGGCGCCGGAGCCCAGCGAGCGGGCCACCGGGCGTCCCTCGTCGGGCACGCCGGCCGGGTAGGTGCCGGTGAAGCAGGCGGTGCACAGCCTCTCGCGCGGCTGCCCGGAGGCGGCGACCATGCCGTCCAGGGAGATGTGGCCGAGGCTGTCAGCGCCCAGGCTGTGGCGGACCTCCTCCACCCCCAGGCCGGAGGCGATGAGCTCGGCGCGGGTGGCGAAGTCGATGCCGTAGAAGCAGGGCCACTGCACGGGCGGGGAGGAGATGCGCACGTGCACCTCCGCGGCGCCTGCCTCGCGCAGCATCCGCACCAGCGCGCGCTGGGTGTTGCCGCGCACGATCGAGTCGTCGATGACCACCAGGCGCTTGCCGGCGATGACGTCGCGCAGCGGGTTGAGCTTCAGGCGGATGCCCAGCTGGCGGATGGTCTGGTTCGGCTGGATGAAGGTGCGGCCCACGTAGGCGTTCTTGACCAGCCCCTGCCCGTAGGGGATGCCGGAGGCCTGCGCGTAGCCGATGGCGGCCGGCGTGCCCGACTCCGGGGTGGGGATGACCAGGTCGGCCTCGACCGGGTGCTCGGCGGCCAGGCGCCGGCCCATCTCCACCCGGGCCTCGTGGACCCCGCGGCCGGCGATGGTGGTGTCGGGGCGGGCGAGGTAGACGTACTCGAAGACGCAGCCGCGCGGGGTGGCCGGGGCGAAGCGGGAGAAGCGCAGCCCGTCGGCGTCGACGGCCACCAGCTCACCCGGCTCCACCTCGCGCACGAAGGAGGCGCCGACGATGTCCAGGGCGGCCGTCTCGCTGGCCACCACCCAGCCGCGCTCGAGGCGCCCGAGCACCAGCGGGCGCACGCCGTGCGGGTCGCGGGCGGCGTACAGCGTGGTCTCGTCCATGAAGACCAGGGAGAAGGCGCCCCGCAGCCGCGGCAGGACCTCCTGGGCGGTGGCCTCCAGCGTGCGGTCGGGGTCGCCGGCCAGCAGCGCGGTGACCAGCGCGGTGTCGGTGGTGTTGCCGCGGGCGACCTCGCCGGCCTCCGGCTCGCCCCGGGCCTCGGCGCGCTCGGCCACGAGGCGGCGCAGCTGGGCGGTGTTGGTGAGGTTGCCGTTGTGGGCCAGCGCCACGGTGCCGGCGGCGGTGGCGCCCAGGGTGGGCTGGGCGTTCTCCCAGCGGCTGGCGCCGGTGGTGGAGTAGCGGGTGTGGCCGATGGCCACCGACCCCTTCAGCGCCTCCAGCGACGCCTCGTCGAAGACCTGGGAGACCAGTCCCATGTCCTTGTAGACGAGGATCTGCTCGCCGCTGCTGGCGGCGATGCCGGCGCTCTCCTGGCCGCGGTGCTGCAGCGCGTAGAGGCCGAAGTAGGTGAGCCGCGCGACGTCTTCCCCCGGGGCCCAGACGCCGAAGACGCCGCAGGCGTCCTGCGGCCCCTTCTCGCCGGGGAGGACGTCGTGGCTGAGTCGACCGTCGGGGCGAGCCACGCGCCCATGCTCCCACAGGAGGGGGGCTAGTCGCGCCGCCGCGACCTCCGGGCCTGGCCGCGGTCGAGCAGCGCGCCGGCCACCACGGCCGCCAGGCCGCCCACCAGGGCGCCGACGGCGCCGAGCGCGACGACCAGGTAGCCCAGCGTGGCGCCGTAGCCGTACTGGCTGGGCGGCTCGGCGTAGGTGAGGACCAGGGCCAGCAGGGCGCCGAGGACGACACCGCCGCCGAGGAAGACGCCGTAGCGGGGGCTGCGGCGCACCTCCACCCTGCGCGGCGGCTCGGGCCGGCGCAGGGGCTGCTCGCGCTGCTGGGGCTGCTCGTCGCTCACGCGGCACCCGCCGGGACCAGGGGCAGCAGGGCCGACAGGTCCGCGCGCGAGCCGCTGGCGCGCACCCGTCCGGCGCTGACGGCGTCCGCCCAGCGCAGGTCGCCGACGGCCAGGCCCAGCCAGGTGGCGGCGTCGGTCTCCACGACGTTGGGCGGGGTGCCGCGGGTGTGCCGCGGGCCCTCGAGGCACTGCACGACGCCGAACGGCGCCACGCGCACCTCCACGCTGTGGCCGGGGGCGCGCTCGGCGAGCTCCTCCAGGCTGGCGCGGACGGCGGTCGCCGTCGTCGTCCTGTCGGCGGCGGCCGGGTCGGACCGCCAGCGGCTCAGCGCCTCGCGGCCGGCCGCGGGATCGGTGCGTCGGCGGGCAGGCACGCCTCCCACTGTCTCACCGCGGCCGGTGCACCCCCACTCCACCACCTCCGTGATCATGGGCGTCTGCCACCTCGCGGCGGCCCTTGGGGATCCTCGACGGCCCGCCTTGTCGTGTTCATGGGCGTCCGCCACCCTCACCACACCCGCCGGCGGATCCTTGGCGTCATCCCCAGCAGCTCCCCGAAGGCCAGCTCCAGCTCCAGCGACCGCCCCAGCACCGTCCCCTTGCGCGCCACCAGCACCCGCCAGCCGAACTCGCGTTCCAGGCGCTCACGGCGGGCGTCGTCGGCACCGCGCTGGGCCCGCGAGGAGTGGAACTCCTCCCCGTCGTACTCCCCGGCCCTCCGCACTCCCTCCCAGCCCAGGTCCAGCCGCACCGCGCCGGGCCTGTCCTCGGGCACCCAGATCTGCAGCTCCGGGCGGGGGAAGCCCGCGTCCACCAGCCGCAGGCGGAACCACGACTCCCCGTAGGACTCCGCACGCCCGTCGGCGTGCGCGATGAGGTAGCGCGCCTGCCCGACTCCGCGGTCACCGCGGAACTCCTCGATGCGCGCCCTGAGCGCCTCCGGGTCCACCAGGCCCAGGCGCGCCATCCGGTCCAGCACCGCCAGCGCCATCGGCGGGGACAGGTAGCGGGCGCAGTCCAGCGCGGTGCGCTCGGGGGTGGTGACCAGCACCCCGCTGACCTCCGTGACGTCGTGCGCGGCCAGCGGCGCCTCGTAGATCGACGCGCCGCGCCACCGCGGGGTGCGGTTGCTGGCCGGGACGAGTCCCTGCAGCGGCACCGGGGAGGTGTCCAGCGCGGGTCCGCGCGGGTCGACGCCGTGGACGAAGGCCGCCAGGGCGCGGCAGGCGACCACGTGCGGGGGCAGCACCAAGGACGCGGCCTGCGCGGCGCTCAGGGGATCGGACACCGCCCGTGCGTCGACGTACGCGCCACGCACGACTTCGATGACGGCTCCGCAGGTGACCAGCCGGTCCAGCTGGTGCCGGGTGATCCCCAGGCGGCCGAGGTCCCGCCGCGTGAAGGGCGGCAGGACTTCGGGCAGGCAGACGAGGCGTGCGACCACTCGCCGAGCGTGGCCGGTCCCGACCTGAGGCCGCTGCGGCTGTCCACAGGGTGGCGGACGCCCATGATCACGGACGGTGGGGGTGGCGGACGCCCATGATCACGGGGTCAGGCGCCGAAGACCTCCGGGAGGGTGCGCGTGTGCACGGCGCGCAGCTCGGACAGCGGAACGGTGAACAGCGGGGCGTCGGCGGCGACGTCGAGCACCGCCTCCTCGCCGTCGGCCTCCACCCCGTCGGTCACGCCGATGCGCAGGTGGGCGATCTGGCGGGCGGTGCACATGTCGGTGAATCGCACCTCCTCCTCACGGGGGACGGCGACGAGCACGCGGCCCGCCGACTCGCTGAACAGCGCGGTGGCGGCGTCGACGCCGTCGCGCTCGCACAGCTCCCCCAGCCACACGCGGGCGCCGACGCCGCGGCGCAGGCACCCCTCGACCAGCGCCTGGGACAGGCCGCCCTCGGACAGGTCGTGCGCGGCGTCGACGAGGCCGTCGCGCGAGGAGTTGACCAGCACGGAGGCCAGGACCTTCTCGTGCTCGAGGTCGACGACCGGCGGGGTGCCGCCGAGGTGGCCGTGCACCTCCCAGGCCCACTCCGAGCCGGAGAGCTCCTCGCGGGTGGTGCCCAGCAGGTACAGCTGCTGGCCGGGCAGCGCCCACCCCGACGGGGTGCGGCGGGCGACGTCGTCCAGGACGCCGAGCACCCCGACCACGGGCGTGGGGTGGATGGGCTCGTGGCCGGTCTGGTTGTAGAAGCTGACGTTGCCGCCGGTCACCGGCACGCCCAGCTCGGCGCAGCCGTCGGCCAGTCCGGTGACGGCCTCGGAGAACTGCCACATGACGCCCGGGTCCTCCGGGGAGCCGAAGTTCAGGCAGTCGGTGACGGCCAGCGGCACCGCCCCGGCGGTGGCGACGTTGCGGTAGGACTCCGCCAGCGCCAGCTGCGCGCCGACCCGCGGGTCGAGGTGCGCGAAGCGCCCGTTGGCGTCCAGCGACACGGCCACCCCCAGGCCCGACTCCTCGTCGACGCGGACGACGCCGGCGTCGTCGGGCATCGCCATGGCGGTGTTGCCCAGGACGTACCTGTCGTACTGGTCGGTGACCCAGGCGCGGCTGCAGAGGTTGGCCGAGCCGGCCAGCTGCAGCACCTGCCCACGCAGCTCCGCGCCGGTGCTGGGGCGCTGCAGGGCCTCGGCGGGGTCGGCCTGCAGGACGTCCATGTCCGCCGGGCGGGCCCAGGGGCGCACGTACACGGGTCCCTCGTGGGCGACGGTGCGCGGGGGGACGTCGACGACGGTCTCGCCGTTCCAGGTGATCTGCAGGCGGCCGGTCCCGGTCACCTCGCCGATGACGGTGGCCTCGACCTCCCACCTGCCGGTGATGGCCAGGAACGCCTCGAGGTGGCGCGGCTCGACCACGGCCATCATCCGCTCCTGCGACTCGCTCATGAGCACCTCCTCGGGGCGCAGCGAGGGGTCGCGCAGCGGGACGGCGTCGAGCCTGACGGCCATGCCGCCGTCGCCCGCGGACGCCAGCTCGGAGGTGGCGCAGGAGAGCCCCGCGCCGCCGAGGTCCTGGATGCCGGCGACCACGCCGGCGTGGAAGAGCTCCAGGCAGCACTCGATGAGCAGCTTCTCCGCGAACGGGTCGCCCACCTGCACCGCGGGCCGCTTGGAGGGGCCGCCGTCGCCCGGGACCCCGTCGAAGGTCTCCGAGGCGAGCACGGACACGCCGCCGATCCCGTCACCGCCGGTGCGCGAGCCGAACAGCACCACGAGGTTGCCCTCGCCGGTGGCGTTGGCCAGGTGGAGGTCCTCGTGGCGCATCGTGCCGACGCAGAGGGCGTTGACGAGCGGGTTGCCCTGGTAGACCGGGTCGAAGACGACCTCGCCGCCGATGTTGGGCAGGCCCAGGCAGTTGCCGTAGCCGCCGACGCCGGCGACGACGCCGGGCACCACGCGGGCGGTGTCGGGGTGGTCGAGCGCGCCGAAGCGCAGCGAGTCCATGACCGCCACCGGGCGGGCGCCCATGGCGAGGATGTCGCGCACGATGCCGCCGACGCCGGTGGCCGCGCCCTGGTGGGGCTCGACGTAGCTGGGGTGGTTGTGGCTCTCGACCTTGAAGGTCACCGCCCAGCCGTCGCCGATGTCCACGACCCCGGCGTTCTCGCCGATGCCCACGAGCAGCTTCTCGCGCATCGCGTCGGTGGTCTTCACCCCGAACTGGCGCAGGTGCGTCTTGGAGGACTTGTAGGAGCAGTGCTCGCTCCACATCACCGAGTACATCGCCAGCTCGCAGGTGGTCGGGCGGCGCCCGAGGATCGTGCAGATCCGCTCGAACTCGTCGTCCTTGAGCCCGAGCTCGCCGTAGGGCAGCTCGTGGTCGGGCGTCGCTGCGGCGTGGTCCACGGTGTCGAGCAGGCTCACGGCCCGCAGCGTAGTGACGCGGCGCGAGGCCGCGGAACGCCGCAGGTCAGGCGCCGCCGATGACGCCGTCGCGGCGCAGCGCCGCCAGGCCGCGTGCGGCGCTGCTGCGCACCGTGGCCTGCGCCATGCCGAGCAGGTCGGCGATCTCCGCGTCGGGCAGCTGCTCGTAGTAGCGCAGCACGAGCACCGCGCGGTGCCGGGGCGGCAGCCGGCGCAGCGCGGTGAGCAGCGCGTCCCGGTCGCCGCGCTGCGCCGCGCCGTCGTCGGCGCCGCCGGGCACCGGCTCCGGCAGCTCCTCCGGCTCGGTGGCCCGCTCGCGCCGCGTGGACGCGCGCCGCCAGAAGCTCATCGCCTGGTTGACGAGCATCCGGTTGACGTACGCCGCCGGGTCGGACGCGGCGCTGACCTTCTCCCAGCTGACCAGGGCCTTGGCCAGCACCTCCTGCACGAGGTCCTCGGCGTCGGCCTCGGAGCGCACCAGCCCGCGCGCCATCGACAGCAGCGGGCCGCTGCGCGCCGCGACGAGGTCCTCGAAGCCCCGCGCCTCCGCGGTGCGGGGGCGGCGCAGCAAGGAGGTGACGCTCACGGCGCCCCCGCGGAGGGCAGCGTCGTCGGGGGCACCGGAGCGGAGAAGGAGGCGCCGCCGCCGGTGGCGCGCTGCACGGCGGTGCGGACGGCGGGCACCAGGGCGTCGTAGGCCTCCTGGGCGTCACCCGCGTCGGAGGTGGCGTCAACCTGCACCAGCACGCTGCCCACGGCGACGAGCACGCGCAGGGTCGGGGAGCCCTGCCCGGACGTCGAGGCCAGCACGAGCGCCTGGCCGCCGTCGGGGGCGACGGCGGCGGCGTCGACCTCGGAGGTGGGACCGGTGCCCTCCAGCCCGGGCTCGGAGCAGCCCGGCAGCGCCTGGCGCACCTGCGCCAGCGCGGCGCTGGCCGCGGCGGGACCGGGGACGACGGCGACCCGCTCGACCACGCCGGGCGGCTCGGGCGCGGCCGCCGAGGGCGCCGCGAGCAGGTCGACGCGCCACAGCTGCTCCACCGGCACCGCGCCGGCGTCCCCGTCGACGCACGCGCCCAGCGCCAGCTCGGTGTCGGGCTCCGGCGCCGCGGCGGCCGGCTGGACGGGCGCGGCGAAGGCGCCGTCGAGGTCCTCGGCCGTGAGCAGCGACGCCTCCCCGAGCGCGGGGACGGCGGCCGCGGCCGCCCGGTCCTCCTGCGCGGCGCTGGGTGCACCGGCCGCCTCGGGCGCCGCCCCGCCACCCCCGCCGCCCCCACCGGCGTCACCGCCGGAGCCGCCGGCGGCGGACCCGTTGGAGGCCCCCTGGGTGACGGAGAGGTCGAGCTGGGGCAGCACGAGGCCGCCGAGGAGCACCGCCACCGCCGCGGCGGCGGCCGCCCCGCCCAGGGCGGCGGCCCGGCGGCGACGGTGCAGCCGCGCGGCACGCCGCTCCACGGCCGCCAGGAGCGGCGCGGGCGCCGCGGGCCGCTCCCGCCCGGCCGCCGCGCCCGCCGTCGTCGTCCGCGGGACTGACGAGGTGGGGCCGCCGTCGCCGAGGGCGGCGCGGAAGGCGCGCACCACGGCGTCGGATCCGTCGTCGGGCTCCTCGGGGGTGCACCCGGTCAGGTCGGTCGGTCGGTCCACTCGCCTAGGACGCCCCGACGCGCCCGGCCGTGGCAGTGGGCTCGGTCACCACCCGCGCAGCCGATCCGGTCAGGCGCTCGCGAGCGCCTGGAGCACCGAGGTGAAGAAGCCCAGGCCGTCGGTGCCGTTCCCGCTGGCACCGCCGCCGTGCTCGGTGGGGCCGTAGCCGGGCTCGGTGGCGTGCTCGGGGTGCGGCATGAGGCCGACGACGCGCCCGGAGGCGTCGCGGACGCCGGCGATGTCGCGCTGGGAGCCGTTGGGGTTGCCGCCGAGGTAGCGGAAGACCACGCGGCCCTCGCCCTCGAGCTCGTCCAGGGTGCGCTGGTCGGCGTTGTAGCCGCCCTCGCCGTTCTTCAGCGGGACGACGACCTCCTGGCCCTCCTCGAAGGCCGAGGTCCAGGCGGTGGTGGCGTCCTCGACGCGCAGCCGCTGGTCGCGGCAGACGAAGGTGCGCACGTCGTTGCGGACCAGCGCGCCGGGCAGCAGGCCGGCCTCGCAGAGCACCTGGAAGCCGTTGCAGATGCCCAGCACCGGCATGCCGCCGCGCGCCGCCTGCACCACCGAGGACATCACCGGCGCGATGCTCGCGATGGCGCCGGCGCGCAGGTAGTCCCCGTAGGAGAAGCCCCCCGGCAGGACGACGGCGTCGACCCCGCGCAGGTCCGCGTCGGCGTGCCACAGCGCCACGGCCTGCCCGCCGCCGCGGACGACGGCGCGCGCGGCGTCCCGGTCGTCCAGGGAGCCGGGGAAGGTGACGACGCCAATCCTCACGCGGGGGCTCCGGCTGCCGCCTGCTCGTCGGCGTCGACCACGGCGACGACGTCCTCGATGACGGGGTTGGCGAGCAGCTGCTCGGCGGCCCTGCGCGCCTGGGCGAGCACCTCCGGGGTGACCGGCCCCTCGACGGCCAGCTCGAACCTCTTGCCCTGCCGCACGTCGACGAACCCCGTCAGGCCCAGGCGCGGCAGCGCCGCTGCCACCGCCTTGCCCTGGGGGTCGAGGATCTCGGGCTTCGGCATCACCTGGACCAGCACGCGTCCCACGGGGGAGCAGCCTAGGGGGTCGCGGCGGGTGCCCCCGCGGTCCACGATGCGGGGATGCGCATCTCCCACCTCGGTCACGCCTGCCTGCTGGTCGAGGCCGCCGGCAGCCGCGTGCTCGTCGACCCGGGCACGTTCTCCACGGGGTGGGAGGAGCTGGGCGACCTCGACGCGGTGCTGGTCACCCACGCCCACCCCGACCACGTCGACGTGGAGAAGCTGCCGGCGCTGCTGGAGGGCAACGACGGGGTGCTGCTGCGCGCGGAGCCGGAGACCGCCGCGGCGCTGGCCGACTCCCACCTCGGGGCGGACGGCGACGTCGACCTGGCGGCCCTGCACCCCGGGGAGGTGCTGCAGCTGGGCGCGGTCACCGTGCGCGCCGTCGGCGGGCAGCACGCCGTCATCCACCCGGAGGTGCCGCGGGTGGGCAACACCGGGCTGGTCCTCAGCGCACCCGGCGAGCCGGTCCTGTTCGTGCCCGGTGACGCCTACGACACCGCTCCCGAGGGCGTCGACGTGCTGGCGCTGCCGCTGAACGCCCCGTGGGCGACCTCGGCGATGACCGTGGACTTCCTGCGCGCCGTGGCCCCCCGCACGGCGGCCGTCCCGGTGCACGACGCGCTGCTGTCGGCCACCGGCCGCCGCGGCTACCTGGCCAACATCGGCCGCCTGTGCGGCGACGTGGACATCAGGGACGACGGCGGCCGCGGGGTGCACGAGTTCTGACCGACCCGTGCGGGGTGGATGGGGGGGGGGGCCCCCCCCCCCGGGGGGGGGCGCCCCCGGACCGGCGCGGGGGGGGCCGG
>NZ_JBQXXG010000031.1:0-23489 GCF_052644995.1 Quadrisphaera sp. KR29 | reverse complement strand
CCCGCCCCCCCGCCCCGGGGTGGGGTCCGGGGGGGGGGGGCACCCGCCGCGGGGCGCCCGGCTGCTCAGGTGCTGGTCAGTCGTCGGAGCCGGAGGCCTCGCCGGCGGCGTGCGGGGCACCCTCGCCCCCGGTCTCGGCGGCACCCTCGGCGCCCGCCTCACCCGCAGCCTGGCCGGCGCGGCCGCGCCCACGGCCACCGCGGCGGCGGCGACGGCGCGGCGCACCCTCGGAGTGCTCGCCCTCGGGGCCGGTGCCGCCGGAGCGGTCGGGCAGCGCGATCTGGTCCAGGCTCTGCGGGGCGCCGCCCTCGGCGGTCTCCGGCGCCGGCGCGCCGGTCGCCTCGGGGGCGGACCCAGCCTCGCCGGACCCGCCACCCCCGCGGCGGCGACGACGACGGGGGCGGTCAGCGCCCTCCTCCGCCTCGGCGCCGGCGGGGTGCTCGGTGCGGGCGGGCCGCTCCGGCCGCTCCGGCCGCTCCGCACGATCGGACCGCTCCGGTCGCTCGGACCTCTCGCCACCGCGCCCGCGGCCGCCGCGCTCGCCACCGCGGCCGCCCTGCCCGCCGCGGCCACCGCGCTCGCCGTCCCGGCCGCCGTGGCGGCGCCCGGTCTCGCCGAGGTCCTCGAGCTCCTCGGCGTCCAGACCGGCGCGGGTGCGCGCCGAGCGCGGCAGCCGACCCTTGGTGCCGGCGGGGATGCCGAGGTCGGAGTAGAGGTGCGGGGACGTGGAGTAGGTCTCGACGGGCTCGGGGATGCCGAGGTCGAGCGTCCTGTCGATCATCGTCCAGCGGTGCAGGTCGTCCCAGTCGACGAAGGTGACCGCGGTGCCCGTCGCGCCCGCGCGGCCCGTGCGGCCGATGCGGTGCAGGTAGGTCTTCTCGTCCTCGGGGCACTGGTAGTTCACGACGTGGGTGACGTCGCTGACGTCGATGCCGCGCGCAGCCACGTCGGTGGCCACCAGCACGTCGACCTTGCCGTTGCGGAAGGCGCGCAGCGCCTGCTCGCGGGCGCCCTGGCCGAGGTCGCCGTGCAGCGGAGCGGCGGCGAAGCCGCGGTCGACCAGCTCGTCGGCGACCTTGGCGGCGGTGCGCTTGGTGCGGGCGAAGACGATCGTCAGTCCGCGGCCGTCGGCCTGCAGGATGCGCGCGAGCACCTCGACCTTGTCCATGGCGTGCGCGCGGTAGATCCACTGGGTGGTGGCCTTGACGGTGGCGCCGTCGTCGTCGGGGTCGGCGGCGCGGATGTGCGTGGGCTGGCTCATGTAGCGCCGGGCCATCGCGACCACGGGGCCGGGCATCGTGGCGGAGAACAGCAGCGTCTGGCGCCCGGCGGGGGTCTGCGCCAGGAGCTTCTCGACGTCGGGCAGGAAGCCCAGGTCGAGCATCTCGTCGGCCTCGTCGAGGACGACGGCGCGGGCGGCGGCCAGGCTGAGGTGGCCCTGCTGCGCCAGGTCGAGCAGGCGGCCGGGCGTGCCGACGACCACCTCGACGCCGCGCTGCAGCGCCTCCACCTGCGGCTCGAAGGCGCGACCGCCGTAGATGACCAGGACGCGGGCGGCGCGGTCGGTGGCAGCGCGCTCGAGGTCGCGGGCGACCTGGACGGCGAGCTCGCGGGTGGGGACGACGACGAGCGCCTGCGGCTTGCCGGGGGCCTCGAGGGCGTCCCAGCCGTCCTCGCCTGGACCGACGACGCGCTGGATGACGGGCACGCCGAAGCCGAGGGTCTTGCCGGTGCCGGTCTTCGCCTGGCCGATGATGTCGTGGCCCGCCAGCGCGACCGGCAGGGTCATCGCCTGGATCGGGAACGGGTGGGTGATGCCGGCGCGGTCGAGCGCGGCGACGATCTTGGGCTCGACGCCGTAGTCGGCGAAGGACTTCTGCGCGAGCACCTCGACCGAGGGCGTCTCGTCGTCCCCGGCGAGGATGGCGTCCTGCGGGAGGGTGGCGCGGTCGGCGTCGCTGGCGGCGACCGCGGCGACCTGCTCGTCGGCGGTCTGGTCGACCTGGTCGGTGCTCTGGTCGGTGGTGGTGTCGGGCACGCGTGGCCTCACGTCTCGGTGGCTGGAGCGTCGGGCGCCGGTCACTGGTGACGGCGCGGCTCGGACGGCTCCGCGGCGGTTCGGCTGCCGATCGTGGCAGCGACCGGTCGACCGAGGTTGTCGGCCCCATGGTACCGGGGCTCGCCGACGGGTCGTCGTCCTAGTCTGATCGGCATGACGACGTCCCGCCTGAGCCGGAACTCCGACGGGCCCGGGGCCGGCGGCGCGCTGCAGGCCGAGGTCGACCTGCTCGGCGCGCTGGCGTACGGGGAGCTCACCGGCTTCCTGCGCCTGTCGGCGCACGCCGACAAGGCGCCCACGCTGGAGCAGACCGCGGAGGTGGGCGCGCTGGCGGTGGAGGAGTTCCACCACTACGAGCTGCTGGTGGAGCGGCTGCGGGAGCTGGGGGCCGACCCCCGGGCGGCGATGCGGCCCTTCGTGGCCGCCGTGGACGCCTACCACGAGCGCACCACGCCCAACGACTGGCTGGAGGGGCTGCTCAAGGCCTACGTGGGGGAGGGCATCGCCACCGACTTCTACCGCGAGGTCGCCGCCTTCGCCCCCGACCCCACCCGCGAGCTCGTGGAGCGGCTCCTGGACGAGACGAGCGGCGCGGAGTTCGTGGTCGGCGCGGTCCGCGAGGCCACCGAGCGCGACCCGCGGGTCGCCGGGCGGCTGGCGCTGTGGGGGCGGCGCCTGGTGGGGGAGGCGCTGAGCCAGGCGCAGCGGGTGGCCGCCGACCGCGACTCCCTGACCGTGCTGCTGGTGGAGGGCGGTGGGGCGGGCACCGACCTGGTGGCGATCGGCAAGATGTTCAACCGCCTCACCGAGAACCACGTGCGCCGGATGCTGCGGCTGGGCCTGACCGCCTGACCCGACCCGCCCCCTCCGTGGTCCTGGGCGCTCGCAGCACGGGCGCCACCACCGGTGTCAGGTCCTGCAGGAGTGTCAGACCTGGGAGGCCGGATCCGGCCTCCCAGGTCTGACGCTCCCGCTCGGGCCTGGCACTGCGCCGGCGTCCTCGCGAGGGCTCAGAGGGCGCCGAAGCCGACGCCGCGCTTCTCCTCGGAGCCGATCTCGACGAAGGCGATGGCCGCGCCGGGCACCAGCACGGTGCGCCCGCGCTCGTCCTTGAGGGTCAGCGTCGTCCCGCCCTTGAGGGCCGCGCTGACGGCGGCGCTGACGTCGGCGACGCTGTCGGTGGACTCCAGCACCACCTCGCGCGGGCTGTTCTGCACGCCGATCCGGATCTCCACGGGGCCTCCTGGTGCTGTGTTGACGGCAGCTGGTCTGCTCGGTGCGCACCGCGTGCGCCAGGCCCATCCTGCACCGCGGGCCCGGCGGCGGGCGCGGCGCGAGTGCTGGCGTTCGCCCTCGCCGAACCCCACCTGTCTGTGACACTCCGTGAAGCACTCACCACAGGGCGCTCCGTCCGGGTGCACCACTGACGCAGACCTGCCGGGAGGCGCGCGATGACCGGCCAGACGATCGGCCAGACCTCCGACCGCACCGCCTCACGCGTCGACGACGTGGTGCGGGTCGCGCTGACCGTCCCGGGCGTGACCGGTGTGCGCGTCGAGCCGCTCGCCGACGGCTCCGCCACGGTCCGCCTCGAGCTCGCGCCCGGCGCGGACGAGCAGCAGGTCGCCGTCGCCGTCGAGGAGGCCCTCGAGCGGGACGCCTCCGTCACCCCCCGCCCCGCCGTCGGCCCGGCCGCGGACCCCGCGCCCGGCGAGCGGCCCGGTCCGGGGCCGGTCGCCCTGGTCGCGCCCGTCGCGGCAGCTGCGCCGGCAGCGGGCGCCGCTGCTCCGGCCGCTGCCTCCTCGGGTGCTCCCGAGGGGCCGCGGGCCGCGGCGCCGCGGGCCGGGGCGCCGCGGGCCGGGGCGCGCGTGCCGATGCCGGCCGTCACCCCCGAGCGCGGAGAGCGGGACGGGCGACCGCGCACCGGGCGCATCTCCGTGCCGCCGCTGAGCGCCGCGTCGGTGGCGGCCACGCCCGCGCCGCAGTGGCTGGGCGACGCAGCTCCCGCCCCGAAGGACGACGGCGGGGACCGCCTCGTGCTCGAGCGCGTCCAGGTCGTCACCGAGGGCCTGTCCACGACGGCCACCGTGGCGCTGACGCGCGGCAGCACCGTGCACACGGGGGTCTCGGAGTCGGCCAACACCCCCTCCGGGGGGCTGCGGGCGCTGGCGTCGGCGACGCTGCGCGCCCTGGAGTCCGCCGCCGGCGGCCGGCTGCGCGCCGAGGTCGAGGCCGTGCGCCCCTGCGAGCTCGACGGCCGCGCCGCCGTCACCGTGATGGTCGGCACCGCGACCGCGCGCGGCAGCGAGCAGCTGGTGGGGTCGGCGCTGGAGGGCGGCTCCCAGCCCGCCGTCGTGCGGGCCGTCCTGGCCGCCTGCAACCGCCGCCTCGCCCCCGACCTGCGCAGCTGAGCTCCGCCCCTCCTCGCAGCCGGGCGACCGGCTGCGGTCCGCGCGGGCGTGGGAGGGTTGGGCGGTGGAGCCGCTGGTCGAGCCCGGCCCGCCGCTGACCGCCGAGGAGCGCCAGCGGTGGTCGCGCCACCTGCTCCTGCCCTCCGTCGGCGAGACCGGGCAGCGCCGGCTGCGCGCCGCGCGCATCGGCGTCGTCGGGGCCGGGGGGCTGGGCTCGCCCGTGCTCGCCTACCTCGCCGCCGCGGGCGTCGGCGAGCTGGTGGTGGTCGACGACGACGCCGTCGAGGCCTCCAACCTGCAGCGGCAGGTGCTGCACGGCGCCGCCGACGTCGGCAGGCCCAAGGTCGACTCCGCCGCCGACGCCCTCGCCCGCCAGGCGCCGTGGACCCGCGTGGTCCGCGCGCCCGAGCGCCTCACCGCGCAGAACGCCGTGCGGCTGCTCACCGGGTGCCACCTGGTCGTTGACGGCGCCGACAACTTCGCCACCCGCTACGCCGTCGCCGACGCCTGCGAGGAGCTGGGCGTGCCGGAGGTCTTCGGCTCCCTGCTCCAGCACGACGCCCAGGTCGCCGTCCTGTGGCCCGCCACCGCCGGCGGCTCCGGCCCCGGCTACCGCGACCTGTTTCCCGACCCGCCGCCGCCCGGGTCCGTCGCCTCCTGCGCGGAGGCCGGCGTGCTGGGCGCCCTGTGCGGGGTGGTCGGCTCGGTGATGGCCGTGGAGGCCGTCAAGCTCGTCGTCGGCGCGGGTGAGCCGCTGCTGGGGCGGCTGCTCGTGCTGGACGCGATGGCGATGTCCTGGCGGACCGTGCGCGTGCGCGGGGCGGGGCCCCGCGAGGACGCCGCCGGGGCCCCCGCCCGCCGATCGGTGCCCCCACCGAGCCCCGAGGAGGCGCTGCCCGCGGACGCCGAGGTGTCGGCGCTGCAGCTGGACGGGATGCTCCGCAGCGGGGTCGGCGTCGTCCTCGTCGACGTCAGGACCCCGGCCGAGCGCTCGCTGGGCGGGCTGCCGGGCGCGGTGGCCGTGCCGCTGGAGGACGCCGTCGCCGGGGTCCTGCCACCCCTGCCGCCGGGGCGGGTGGTGGTGCACTGCCGCTCCGGCGCCCGCTCCGAGCGCGCCGTGCGCGCGCTGCGCGCCGCAGGGCACGCCGAGGTCGCGCACCTGCGCGGCGGTCTGCTGGCGTGGGCGGCCGAGGTCGACCCCGGCCTCGTGGTCGGCTGACCGGCCGCCGCCGCGGCGGTGTGGTGTGCTGCTGCGGCCACCCGCAGGAGGGCTGCAGGTGAGGGAGGACCCCGTGAGCGAGACAGCAGCGGACCGCGGGACGGGCACCGGCCAGCTGAGCACCGAGGTGCTGCGCGCCCTGCCCAAGATCAGCCTGCACGACCACCTCGACGGCGCCCTGCGGCCCCAGACGGTCGTCGACCTCGCGCCCGGTGCGGGCGTGGAGCTGCCGACCACCGACCCCGTCGAGCTCGGCGCCTGGTTCCTCGCGCAGTCGACCACCGGCTCGCTGGTGGACTACCTGCGCTCCTTCGACATCACCACCGCCGTCCTCCACACCGCGGAGAACCTCGAGCGGGTGGCCCGCGAGTACGTGCTCGACCTGGCCGCCGACGGCGTCGTCCACGGCGAGGTGCGCTGGGCGCCGGAGCTCGTGGCCACCGGGGACCTGGACCTCGACACCGCCGTCGAGGCCGTCCAGGCCGGCCTGCGGGCGGGCGCCGAGGAGGTCCGCGCGGCCGGGGGCAGCACCACGGTGACCCAGCTGCTCTGCGCCATGCGCCAGGGCACCCGCTCGGTGGAGGTCGCCGAGCTCGCGCTGCGCCACCGCGACCGCGGCGTGGTGGGCTTCGACGTCGCCGGGCCCGAGGCCGGCTTCCCGCCGAGCGCCCACCGCGAGGCCTTCGAGCTGCTGGCCGCCCACCACCTGCCGGTGACCGTGCACGCCGGGGAGGCCGACGACCTGGCCAGCATCGACTCGGCGCTTCTGGACGGGCGGGCGCTGCGCCTGGGCCACGGGGTGCGGCTGGCCCTGGACGTCACCGACTCCCCGAGGGGCCCGGTGCTGGGTCCGACCGCCACGTGGGTCCGCGACCGCGGCACCGCGCTGGAGACCAGCCCCACCTCCAACCTGCACACCGGTGCCGTCGCCGCCTGGGGGACCTCGATGGCCGAGCACCCCTTCGACCTGCTGCGCCGCGCCGGCCTGGCGGTCACCGTCAACACCGACAACCGGCTCATGAGCGCCACCACGCTCACCGACGACCTCGCGGCGCTGGTCACCGCGTTCGGCTACGGCCTGGCGGAGCTGGAGGCCTTCCAGGTCACGGCCGCCCGGGCGCTGTTCGCGCCCCTGCCGGAGCGCGAGGCGCTGGTGGCGAGGGTCCGCGAGGGCTTCGCCGCCGCGCGCGACGGGCGCTGAGGCGCGGCCCGGTCCACCGCGTCGTCGCGCGGGCCCGCCAGCGCCTACCCTCGGCCGGTGACGACCTCCCTGGCCGCCCCCGGCGCGCAGACCTCCGCGCCCGAGCTCGTGGTGCTCCTCGACGAGCAGCGCCGACCCGTCGGCAGCACCCCGAAGGCGGGCGTGCACACCGCCGACACCCCGCTGCACCTGGCGTTCTCCTGCTACGTCAGCGACGCGCGCGGACGGCTCCTGCTGACGCGGCGGGCGGTCTCCAAGGCGACCTGGCCGGGCGTGTGGACCAACTCCGTGTGCGGCCACCCGGCCCCCGGGGAGGCCTTCGAGGACGCCGTGCGCCGCCGCGCCCGCCAGGAGCTCGGCCTGGAGGTGCGCGACCTCGTGGAGCGCCTGCCGGAGTTCGCCTACCGCGCCGTCGACGCCTCCGGCGTGGTGGAGAACGAGTTCTGCCCGGTGTTCACCGCCGTCGCCGACGCCGACCCGGTGCCCGACCCCGACGAGGTCGCCGAGTGGGCCTGGGTGGAGTGGGACGACGCCGTGGCGCTCGCCGCGCGCACGCCGTTCGTGATCTCCCCGTGGGCGGTGCTGCAGCTGGGACAGCTCAGCCGGCTGGACCTGCACCTCGGGGAGGCCCGCTGACGCCCCAGCACCGGCAGCGGCCCCCGGGGCGCGCCTACGTCGACGACGTCGGCCCGCTGGTGCTCGCCATCCCCGAGGGCATGGCGCTGACCTACGGCGACGTCGCCGAGCTCACCGGCTGGGGCGCCCCCCGCGCCGTCGGCGCCGTGATGAGCCAGCACGGGCACGAGCTGCCGTGGTGGCGGGTGGTCCGCGCCGACGGCTCCCTGCCGGAGGGTCTGACCCCGCGCGCGATGCTCCACTGGGCCGACGAGGGGCACCCCCTGGTGCTCGGCACGAGCCGCCTGGACCTCGGCAGGTGCCGCTGGGACGGTCCCCAGGAGCTCGCGGGTCCCGGCCGCGCCTGACCACCGCGACCGGGCTGTCGGTGGTGCGTGGCACGGTCGTGCCATGACCGCCGTCGCCGTCCCGCGCTTCGTGCGCGGCTCGTCGTCGACGGCGGGCAGCCCCGCCGGACCCGCGCTCGACGCCGTGCAGCGGCGCGTGGCCGAGCACCCGGCCGGCGGCGGCCCGCTGGTCGTGCTGGGCGCCCCCGGCACCGGGAAGACCACGGCGCTGCTGGAGGCGCTGGTGACCCGGGTGGGGCGCGACGGCGCCGACCCCTCCTCGCTGCTCGTGCTCGCCCCCTCCCGGCGCGCAGCGGCCTCCCTGCGCGACAGGGTCAGCTCCCGCCTGGGCCGCACCACCACGGAAGCCCTGGTGCGCACCCCGCACTCCCTGGCGTGGGCGCTGCTGCGCCGCGCCGCGCAGTCCTCCGGCGGGCCGCCGCCGCGCCTGCTCACCGGCCCCGAGCAGGACCAGGTGCTCGCCGAGCTGCTGCGCGGCCACGAGGAGGGCGACGCGCCCGCCCCGCCGTGGCCCGAGGAGGTCGCCGCCGCCGTCCGCGGCGTGCCCGCCTTCCGCGGTGAGCTGCGCGACCTGCTCATGCGCGCGCTCGAGCGCGGCCTCGGCCCGCGCGAGCTCGCCCGCCTGGGCGACGTCCACGGACGCCCCGCCTGGCGCGCCGCCGCCGTCGTCCTCGCGGAGTACCTGCGGGTCACGGCCCTGGCCAGTCCCGGCGCCCACGACCCCGCGGCCATCGTCCACGACGCCTGCGCGGTCCTGCGGGCCGACCCGGCGCTGCTCGCCGCGGAGCGCGCGCGGCTGTCGCTGGTCGCCGTCGACGACCACCAGGAGTCCACCGCCGCCACGGCCGAGCTGCTCGACCTGCTCGCCGGGCGCGGTGGTGACCTCCTGCTCCTGGGAGACCCGGACACCACCACCACGACCTTCCGCGGCGGCGACCCGACGCTGCTGGCCGGTGCCGCGGAGCGCTTCGCCGGCCCGAGCGGCCCGGCGCCGGTCGCGGTGCTGCCCACCCGCTGGCGGTCCGCGCGGGCGGTCGCCGCGGCCTCGCTGCGGGTGGCGCGGCGCACCGGCAGCGCGGGAGCGGTCGCCCACCGCGACGCCGCCGCGGCCGCCGGCGCCGGGGACGGCAGCGTCGAGGCCCACCTGCTGCCCACCCCCGCGCAGGAGGCGGCGCTGGTCGCCGCGCTGCTGCGCGAGGAGCACGTGCGCGCGGGCACGCCGTGGCGCGAGATGGCCGTGGTGGTCCGCAGCGCCGGGGGCACCGGCACGCTGCGTCGCGAGCTGGGCCGCGCCGGCGTGCCGGTGGTCGTGCCCCCCGCGGAGGTGCCCGTGCGCGCCGAGCCCGCCGTCGTCCCGCTGCTCACGGCCCTGCGCCTGGTCCTCGCCGACCACGGGCCGGACGACGGCGCTCGCCCTCCCGCCGTCGACGACGTCCTCACCCTGCTCGCCCCTCCCGTCGGCGGGGCGGACCCGCTGGCGCTGCGCCGGTTGCGCCAGGTGCTGCTGGCCGCCGAGCGGCAGCGAGCGGGGAGTCCGCCGTCCACTGCTCCCCGCAGCAGCGACGCGCTGCTCGTCGACGTCGTCCTGCACCCCGAGCGCTGGCCCGACCTCCCGGCGCGGGCGGCACGGCCCGCGCGGCACGTGGCGTCCGTGCTCGCCGCCGGGCGCGCTGCCGCGCAGGCGGGCGGCAGCGCGGAGGAGGTGCTGTGGGCGCTCTGGTCCACCACCGGCCTGGCGGAGCGGTGGCGCGCGCGGGCGCTCGCAGCCCCCTCGGCCTCCGGTCTGGGCGCGGAGTCCGCGGCAGCGCTGGCCGACCGCGACCTCGACGCCGTCGTCGCCCTCTTCGACGCCGCCTCCCGCTACGAGGAGCGGGAGCCCGGCTCGCCGCCGCAGCGCTTCCTGGAGCACCTGCAGGCGCAGGACGTGCCCGCCGACACCCTGGCCGCGCGCGCCACCGGCGCGGGCGCGGTGGAGCTGCTGACGCCGACCGCGGCGGCCGGGCGCGAGTGGGACGTCGTCGTCGTCCCCGGCCTGCAGGAGGGCGCGTGGCCCGACACGCGCCTGCGCGGCTCGCTGCTGGGCGCGCCGGAGCTGGCCGACGTGCTGGCGGGGCGGCTGTCCGCCGACGAGCGGCTCGCCCCGGCCACCGCAGCGGCGGCCGCCCGCCGCCAGGTGCTCGACGACGAGCACCGCCTGCTGCAGGTGGCGGTCTCCCGCGCGCGGCGTCGCGTGGTGCTCACGGCGGTCCGCAGCGAGGACGAGCGGCCCTCGCCCTTCGTCGACCTCGTCTGCCCGCCGGAGGTCCCCGCCGGGGAGGAGGCCACTGACCGCGAGCGGCCGCTGAGCACCGTCCCGCGCGCCACGTCGCTGCCCGCGCTGGTCGCCGAGCTGCGGTCGGTGCTGCTGACGCCCGTGGGCGCGCGGGACCGCACGGGCGCCGTCGTCGACCAGGCCCGGCTCGACCACGCCGCCGCCGCGCTCGCCCGCCTCGCGGCCGCCGGCGTCCCGGGGGCTGACCCGCGCGACTGGTACGGGCTGCCGCCGGTCTCCGACGAGGCCCCCCTGCGCGACCCGGAGCAGCCGGTGCCGGTCAGCCCCTCGGCGGTGGAGGCCTTCGGGCGCTGCGGGCTGCGGTGGCTGCTCGAGGCCAGCGGCGGGCGGCCGGCCGACTCGCTGCAGCAGGGCGTGGGCAACCTCGTGCACCGCATCGCCCAGGAGCTGCCCGAGGGCAGCCACGCGCAGATGTCCGCGCGCCTGGACGAGCTGTGGCCGACCCTCGGGCTGCCCGACACCTGGGTGGGGCAGCGCGAGCGGCGCAGGGCCGACCGCATGGTGCGGATGCTGGCCGCGTACGTGCTCGACGCCCGCGCCGCAGGGCGCACGCTGGCCGGGGTCGAGGTCGAGGTCGACGCCGCCATCGGCCGCGCCCTCGTCCGGGGCCGCCTCGACAGGCTGGAGCGCGAGCCGGACGGCTCGCTGCGCGTGGTGGACCTCAAGACCGGCGCGCGGGCGCCGAAGGCCGACGAGCTCGCCACCCACCCGCAGCTGGGGCTGTACCAGGCCGTGGTCGACTCCGGCGCCCTCGGGGACGGCGAGCGCAGCGGCGGCGCAGCTCTGGTGCAGCTGGGCGGCACGCGCGCCAAGCCCGGGGTGCAGGCCCAGGAGCGCCTCTCGCAGGCCGCTGACCCGCAGTGGGCGCACGACCTCCTCCAGCGCACCGCGGAGGGCATGGCGGCCAGCGCCTTCGACGCCGTCGCCAACGACCTGTGCTCGAAGTGCCCCGTGCGCACCAGCTGCCCGCTGCGCCCCGAGGGCGGGTGCGTGCGGTGACCGCTGGGACGACACCGACGACGACGAGCACCGCCGGGCCGGTGCAGGTGCTCAGCGCCGCTGACATCGCCTCCGAGCTGGGGCAGCACCCGCCCACGCCGGAGCAGACCGCCGTCATCGAGGCGCCGCTGGCGCCGCTTCTCGTCGTGGCCGGGGCCGGGTCGGGCAAGACCGAGACGATGGCCGCGCGCGTGGTGTGGCTGGTGGCCAACGGGCACGTCGAGCCCGAGCGGGTGCTGGGCCTGACCTTCACGCGCAAGGCCGCCGGTGAGCTGGCCGAGCGGGTGCGCCTGCGGCTGGCCGCGCTCGACCGGGCCGGCCTGCTGCCCGTCCTCGCCGACGAGGGCGCCGCCGGAGGAGCGGGCGCGGGCGGGGACGCCTCGCCGACGGTCGCGACCTACCACGCCTACGCCGCCGGCCTGGTGACCGACCACGGCCTGCGGATCGGCGTCGAGCCCCGCTCCCAGCTCATCGGGCCGGCGGCCGCGTGGCAGCTCGCCGCGGACGTCGTCGACGGCGCCGACGGCGAGGGCGCCGACGGGCTGGGCGACCTCGACGCCGCCCCGTCCACCGTGGTCAGCGCCGTGCTGGCGCTGGCGGGGGAGTGCGCGGAGCACCTCGTGGACGTCGACGCCGTGGAGGCGACCCTCGCCGGGGTGGTCCAGCGCATCAGCGCCCTGCCGGGCAAGCAGCCGGCTCCGGTCGCCAAGGCGCTGGCGGTGCTCGGGCAGCGGCGCCGCGTGCTGCCGCTCCTGCGCCACTACGCCGAGCGCAAGCGCGAGCTCGGCGTGCTCGACCACGGCGACCAGGTGCGCCTGGCGGCGCGCATCGCCGCCGAGGTGCCCGCCGTCGCGGCCCTGGAGCGCGCCCGCTGGGGGGTGGTGCTGCTGGACGAGTACCAGGACACCTCCACCGCCCAGGCCGAGCTGCTCTCCCGGCTGTTCGGCGGCGGTCACCCGGTGACGGCCGTCGGCGACCCCCACCAGGCCATCTACGGCTGGCGCGGCGCGAGCGCCGGTGGCCTGCAGGCCTTCCCCACCCGCTTCCGCCGCGCCGACGGGGCCGCGGCCGCGCACCTGGCGCTGTCCACGAGCTGGCGCAACGACGTCGCCGTGCTCGACGCGGCGGCCGTGGTCGCCCAGCCGCTGCGCGCCGCCTCCCGGCTCCCGCTGCCCGTCCTCGGTCCGCGCCCTGGCGCCGGTGAGGGGCGCGTGGAGGTCGCCTGGGCGCAGACCGCGGGAGAGGAGGCCGCGCTGCTCGCCGACCGGATCGCCGTGCTCTGGCACGCCGACGCCCGCCTGCCCGCCGACCAGCGGCGCACCGCGGCCGTGCTGTGCCGGGCCCGTTCGCAGTTCCCGCTGCTGGAGGAGGCGCTGCGCGCCCGCGACGTCCCCGTGGAGGTGGTGGGCCTGGGCGGCCTGCTGCTGCGGCCGGAGGTCGTCGACGTCGTCTCGGCGCTGCGCGCCGTCGCCGACCCGACCCGCGGCGACGCGGTCGTCCGCCTGCTCACCGGCCCCCGCTGGCGCCTGGGCGCCCGCGACCTGGCCGTGCTCGCGGCGTGGTCGCGCCGCCGCGCCACGTCCCGCCGCTCGCGCGGCGAGCAGCCGGGCGAGCCCGAGCTCGCCGAGGAGGCCAGCCTCGTCGACGCCGTCGACGACCCGCCCCCCGCCGACTGGGAGACCCCGGAGGGGTTCCGCCTGTCCGGGGCCGCGCGTGAGCGCGTCCACGAGGCCGGGCTGCTGCTCCGCCGGCTGCGCGAGCTCGACCTGCCGCTGGCCGACCTCGTCGTCGCCGTCGAGAGGGCGCTGCTGCTCGACGTGGAGCTGGCCGCCCGTCCCGGCAGCGCACCGGCCGCGGCGCGAGCGGGGCTCGACGCGCTGGCCGAGGTCGCGGCGTCGTTCACCGAGGCGACAGGCGCCGGGACGTCGCACCGCTCGTCGCTGCGGGCGTTCCTGGCGTGGCTCAGCCTGGCCGAGGAGCACGAGCACGGCCTCGACCAGGCCTCCGAGACCGACGAGCCCACGCCCGGGCTGTCGGACGGCGGGGAGGAGGGCACCGAGCCCAGCCGGACCGCCGTGCAGCTGCTCACCGTGCACGCCTCCAAGGGGCTCGAGTGGGACGTCGTCGCCGTCGCCGGGCTCGCCGAGAACGGCTTCCCCACGCGGCCGCGCACGTCCCAGGGGTGGCTGTCGGGGCTCGGGGTGCTGCCGCACCCCCTGCGCGGCGACGCCGACTCCCTGCCGCACCTCGGCTGGGAGGCCGCGCTCGACGCCAAGGGCGCCGAGGCCGAGCGCGCCGCGTACGCCGAGCGCTGCGCCGCGGCGCACCGCGCCGAGGAGCGGCGCCTGGCCTACGTGGCCCTGACCCGCGCCCGCTCGCTGCTGCTGCTCACCGGCGCCTGGTGGGGCGGAGAGCGCAAGAAGCCGCGCGAGCCGTCGGCCTTCCTCGCCGAGGTGGTCGAGCACCTGCGCGCCGCCGGCCCCGCCACCGCCGAGGAGGTCCCCGAGCTCCCGCAGGCCCCCGAGGAAGCGGACAACCCTGAGCTGCGCGAGCCCCGCCGGGCCACCTGGCCGTTCGACCCGCTCGGACCCCGCCGACCCGCCCTCGAGGCCGCCGCCACCGCCGTGCGGCAGGCCGCCGTGGCGCTCGCGGTGGCCGACGGTGAGGGCGCGCCGCCGGGTGCTGGTGGGCCGTGGGCCGAGGAGGTGCAGGCGCTGCTGGCCGAGCGGGCGCGCGGCGACGCGGGCGGCACCCCCGACGTGGAGCTGCCCGCCCACCTGTCGGCCTCCCGCCTCGTGCAGCTGGCGGCTGACCCCGCGGCCCTCGCGCTCGCGGTGCGCCGCCCCGTGCCGGTGCAGCCGCGCGTGGCCACCCGCCGCGGCGTCGCGTTCCACGCCTGGCTGGAGGAGCGCTTCCGGTCGGCCGCCCTCCTCGACGTCGACGAGGTCCTCGGCCCCGACGGCGAGGACGACGACGGTGCGGGCGAGCACGGCGGAGGCGACGGGCTCGGCCCGCTGGGCGCCGACGAGGAGGAGCTGGCCGCGCTGCAGGAGAGCTTCCTCGCCTCGGAGTGGGCCCAGCGGGAGCCGGTCGCCGTCGAGGTGGACCTGGAGACGCCGGTCGCGGGCCTCGTGGTGCGCTGCCGCGTCGACGCGGTCTTCCCGCGCCCGCCCAGCGAGGGCGGCGGCGTGGACGTGGTCGACTGGAAGACCGGGCGGCCCCCGACCGGGGAGGCCGCCCGTGCCGCGGCCGTGCAGCTGGCCGTCTACCGCCTCGCGTGGTCGCGGTGGAAGGGCGTCCCGCTGGAGCAGGTGGGCGCGGCGTTCTTCTACGCCGCCACCGGCACCACGAGCCGCCCCGCCGACCTGCTCGACGCCGAGGGCCTGGAGGCCCTGGTGCGCGGCGCCGCCGGCTGAGGCACCGGCGCGGGGATGCCCGGGCTCAGGGCTGCGTGAGGCGCTCGGCGTGGGCGCGCATGCGGTCGGCGGCGGCGCGCAGGTACCTGACCACCGTCGCCTGCTCCTGGGCGCTGAACTCGCTGACGAGGGCGTCCAGGTCGGCGAAGAGCGGCCCGAGCGCGGCCAGGGTGCTGCTGACGGTGGACTCGGTGGGGGCCAGGGCCACCCGCCGCCGGTCGCGGGCGTCCCGCTCGCGCCGGACGTGCCCGGCGCCCTCGAGCCGGTCCACCAGCTCCGTGGCCGAGCCGGTGGAGATGCCGAGCCGCTCGCTGAGGTCGGCCGGCCCCAGCCCCCCGGGCTCGTTCATGACGTGGGTCATCGCCTGGTGGTCGAGGGGGCGCAGGCGGAGGCGGCGGCCCAGGAGCCTGGTCACCTCGTCCGCTTCGCGGAGCAGCGCGCGCAGCGCCCAGGACACCTCCTCGGCGCTCATGCGCGCTCGCTCGACCTGCTCCACCGCGCCGCCTTGCGCTCGGTCCACCACCCGTGCATCGTACCGGCGAGAAGACTCCGTTGCCGAGACACTCGCATTCGGAGCGAACTGTGGCGGAGAGGCGGACACCATGGCCGGCGCAGCGCGGAGCACCTCGGACGAGCTCGGACCGGCGGCGAGCGCAACCTCGCTGCGGTTGCTCCTCGTCCTCCTGTGCGCAGCCCTGGCCCTGGTGATCGCTGGCAACTCGGCCCTGTCGATCGCGCTGCCGGAGGTCTCCCGCGAGCTGCAGGCCGACCAGACGGCGCTGACGTGGATCATCGACGCCTACGCCCTGACCTTCGCCGCCGCCCTGCTGCCCGCCGGCATCGCGGCCGACAGGGTCGGCCGCCGGACCGTCCTCGTCGTCGGCCTGCTCGTCTTCGGGACTGCGGGGGTCGTCTCCGCCTACGCCGCCGACCCGACCCAGCTCATCGCCTGGCGGGCCGTCGCCGGCCTGGGCGCGGCCGCGGTCTTCCCGGTCACCCTCTCCGCGCTGGTCGACGCCTACCCCGAAGCGCGCCGGGCCTTCGCCGTCGCGGTCTGGTCGGCCGTCTCCGCGGGCGGCGCCGTCCTGGGCACCCTGGTCGCTGGGGCCCTCCTGGAGGTCTTCTGGTGGGGGAGCGTGCAGCTGGCCTTCGGAGTCGGCGCCCTCGTGCTCGTGCCGGGAGCGCTCCGGCTCGTCGCCCAGCACCGCAACCCCGACCTGTCGCTCGACGTCCCCGGAGCGGTCCTGTCGGCCGTCGGCCTGGCCGCCGTCGTCTTCGCCGTCATCGAGGCGCCGGAGCAGGGATGGACCGACCCCCGGACGCTGGGGGTGGGCGCGGCCGGCCTGCTCGCGCTGGTGGCCTTCGCGCGCCACGAGCTGCGTTCCGCGGCGCCGTCCCTCGACGTCCGGCTCTTCCGCGACCGCGGGCTCGCCGCCGGGTCGGTCGTGGTGTCGCTGCAGTTCTTCGCCAGTCTGGGCCTGTTCGTCCTCGCGCCGCAGTACCTCCAGGTCGTGCGCGAGTACGGCCCGCTCCTGGCCGCCACCGCCCTGCTCGTCATCCCCGTCGGCGTGGGCATGGGCACCGCCCTGGTGCCCCGGTGGCTGCAGCGCTCCGGCGCCCGGGGCCCCGGCGCCGCCGGCCTGGCGGTGATGGCCGCCGGCTTCGCGCTCCTGGCGGCCACGGTCGCCGACGGGGTGCTCGGCTGGCTCGCCGTCGGGGTGTTCGTCTTCGGCCTCGGCTTCGGCCTGGCCGTCACCCCCGGGACGGTGCTCATCATCGAGGGGCTGCCCGCCGAGCGGCGCTCCGTGGCCAGCGCCGTCAACGACATCACCCGCGAGGTCGGTGGCGTCCTGGGCATCGCGGTGCTGTCCACCGTGCTGCTGGCCGCCTACCGCGACAGCATCGCCCCCTCGCTGACCGGTCTGCCCCCGGCGGTCGCCGAGGCGGCCCGCGACGGCGCCGGCACAGCACTGGCCGTCGCGCCGCAGGCAGGACCCGGTGCGGGTGAGCTGGTCGCCGCGGCCCAGGACGCCTTCGCCCAGGGGGTGTCGAGCGCGCTGTGGGCCGGGGCGGCGGTGCTGGCGGCGGCCGCCGTGGTGTGCGCGGTGCTGGCCCCGCGGCGTACCCAGCCGCCCGTGGAGGAGGCCGACCCCGCCGCGCCGGTGCAGGCCTGACGGCGGACCTGCACCGCGCGGCCCGCGCACGCCTCAGCGCACGACGCCCCCGAGCAGTCCCAGGGCCTCGCCGTACCCGTCCTCGACGGCCATCGCCCGCGCCGCGGTGAGCCGCCGGGCGGGTAGCGGCGCACAGGCCAGCCCCCGGCGGTGCAGCAGCGCCGCCCAGAACGGCTGGTCGGCCAGGAAGGGCACGCGCACGGAGACCGGGCGCGGGGCCGTGGTCGCCGGTCCGCCCCTCAGGAGGTCTGCTGCCTGACCTGCGCCGGCGGTCGGGGGCCCGCCGGAGGCGAAGGGGGTGTGACGGCCCTGCGGTGCCCCCACAGGGCGATCTCGAAGGCCGCGGCCCCGTGCAGCGTCGTGGGGTCGGTCCCCGTGAGGGTGTGGATGCGGGCCAGCCGGTGACGGACGGAGTTGACGTGCAGGTACTGCGTGCGGGCGACGTCCACCAGCGATCCGTCGGCGGCCAGGTACGCCCGCAGCGTCGCGACCAGTCCGCTGTCGCGGCGCGCGTCGGCGTCCAGCAGCGGCTGCAGCAGTTGGGTCACGTACGGGAGGAGCACCTCGGCGGGCTGGCGCGAGAGCAGGGCGCTCAGGGTCGCCGGGTCCGAGGGCCCCGTCTCGCGCAGAGCGGACTCGGCCTCCGCCAGGTGCGAGCGGGCGCGCTGCAGCGCGGCCCCGAGGTCGCGCCAGGACGGCGCCCGCGCCTCGCCGAACACCGAGGAGGCGCGCCCGCGGACGGCGTCCAGCCCGAGCTCGCCCTCACCGGCCAGGGTGACGACCAGCACCTCGGACTCGGTGACCGCCACGAGGTGGGGGGCGTCCCCCACCGCCTCGACGACCGCGTCGACGGCGTCCGCGGGCCACGCGGTGGCCTGCAGGCGGCCCCGTCCGAGCCCGGCGTCGACGAGGGCCGGCAGCAGGGCCTCGGCGGTGACGGACCGGTCCGCCAGCAGCTCCAGCAGCTGGCCGGCCCGGCTGCCCGCGACGGCCCGGCGCACCCGGTGGGCCGCCAGGTGCTCGGTCAGCGTGATGAACGGCGTCCCGCGGTCGGCGGTCAGCAGCGCCAGGTCGTGGCGCGCGCAGGCCTGCAGCAGGCCGGGGGGCACCTCCTCCAGGACGTCACCGACGCCGAAGCAGACGCCCACGGCGTCCGCGGACGCCACCGACGCGGCGAAGGCCGCGCACGCGGCAGCGTCGACCAGGGCCTGTCCGACGGTGCACACCAGCTCACCGCCCCGCAGGTACGGCGCCGGGTCGATCAGCTCGGTGGTGTGGGCCCATCGGACGGTGCGATGCTCGGGGCCGGGGTGGCCGGGCAGCAGCAGCGCCAGCCCCAGCGACGGGTCGGCCACGAGGGCGGCCAGGCGCGGGCCCTCCTCGTCCTCGGGCGGGGCGATCACCACACCACGGTAGGGCGCACGGGCCCCGTCTGGAGCCCGCCGGTTGGAGGTTCCTCCAACGGCGGGCCCAGGACGGTCGCAGACCACGACGTCGGGGGGCAGGACTACCGCTCCTGCCTCCGCAGCAGACACGGTGACCCGCACACCGACCGCACCGCTGCAGGCTCCCCGGCTGCGCGCGGCACCCATCGGGCGGGACTGACGAGGAGGTCTCCTGTGAGTGCTACTGCTCCGGCAGCCGGCAGCACCCCTGCTCCAGCCACCGAGCTCAAGCGCGAGTTCACGCTCTGGAGCTCCTTCGCCTTCGCCTTCGCCTTCATCAGCCCGATCGTCGCCCTCTACGGCATCTTCGCGCTGGCCATCACCACCGCTGGCCCGGCGTTCTGGTGGGCGTTCCCGCTGGTCTTCGCGGGCCAGCTGCTGGTGGCCCTGGTGTTCGCGGTGCTCGTCTCGCGCTGGCCCCTCGAGGGCTCGATCTACCAGTGGTCGCGCGGCCTGCTCGGCACCGGCTACGGCTGGTTCGCCGGCTGGGCCTACCTGTGGACCCTCGTCATCGCCATGACCACCGTCGCCCTGGGCGCGGCCGGCTTCCTGGCGGCCATCGCCGGGATCGAGTCCCCGAGCAGCGGGCAGCGAGCCCTCATCGCCGTGGGGATCCTCGTCGCCGGCACGGTCCTCAACCTCGTCGGGCGCGTGGCCCTCAAGATCTTCCTCACCGCCTCCATCGCGGCGGAGGTGCTGGGCTCGGTGGTGCTCGGCGCCTGGCTCCTGGCCTTCCACCGGGAGCAGCCGCTGTCTGCGCTGTTCACCGGCACCGCCGGTGGTGACGGCGTGGGCTACCTGTCGCTGTCCGGTCCCTTCCTGGTGGCCATGGCGTTCGTCGGGTTCTCCTTCGTCGGCTTCGAGAGCGCCGGGTCGATCGCCGAGGAGGTCCGCGACCCCCGGCGCACGGTCCCCCGGGCCGTCATCGCCAGCATCACCCTCATCGCCGTCGTGGTGATGTTCTCCGCGGCGGCGATCATCCTGGCCATCCCCGACCTCGGTGCCGTGCTGTCCGGTGACGACGCCGACCCGGTCTCCTCGACCCTGACCGCCCAGCTCGGCGCAGGGATCGCCACACCGGTCGAGCTGCTCTTCGTCATCGGCTTCCTCGCCTCCTTCCTGGCGCTGCAGACCTCCGCGAGCCGCGTGGTGTGGGCCTACGCCCGCGACCGCGCCCTCCCCGGTGGCCGCGTCCTCGCGCGCCTGTCGCCCAGGACGGCGCAGCCGTCGGTCGCGCTGCTGGTGGTGACCGTGGTCGGCAGCGCTCTGCTGCTGCTGAGCCTGCTGGCCGCTGACGTCTACACGCTGATGATCAACTTCACGACGGGAGGCTTCTACATCGCCTTCCTCTTCCCGCTGGTGGCCTTCGTCGCCGTCCAGCTGCGGCGCCGCTGGCGGCCCGGGCCGTTCACCCTCGGCCGCTGGACGCTGCCGACGTCCGTCGTGGCGGCGCTGTGGGCGCTCTTCCAGCTCCTCAACATCGCCTGGCCCCGGCCGGTGTACGACCAGCGCTACCTGGACTGGTCCGTGTGGATCGCCGTCGGGGTGCTCGGCGTGGTCGGTGCCGCCGTCTACGCCTCCGTCCGTCCACGCATCGCTCCCGCGGCCAGCCCGGACCTGGAAGCCGCCACCGTCTCCCGCGAGGTGCCGAAGCCATGACGACCCCCGACCAGGGCCACCGCGGGGAGGTCGCCGTCGTGACCGGCGCCTCGTCGGGGATCGGCGCCGCGTGCGCCCGCTCCCTCAGCCGGCGCGGGTGGCAGGTGGTGGGGCTGGACCTGGTCCCGGCGCCCGGAGCTGACGGGATCGCCGCGTCCTGGGCCGTCGACGTCGCGGACGCCGACGAGGTGCTGGGCGCAGTCGCCCGCGCCGAAGCAGGGCTGGGTCCGGTCACGGCCGCGGTCCACGCCGCGGGGCACTACGCCGCGGTCCCCTTCGCGGACACCACGGTGGAGCAGCTCCACCGGATGCTCCGCGTCCACCTCGGCGGGGCCCTCCACGTCCTGCAGGCCGTGCTCCCCGCCATGACCGCTCGCGGGAGCGGGGCCGTCGTGGTGGTGAGCAGCGAGCTGGCCGTCGGCGGCGGAGGGCCGGGCGACGCCGCCTACTCCGCCGCCAAGGGAGCAGTCCTCGGCCTCGTGCGCAGCACCGCCGCCGAGGTCGCCCCCCACGGCGTGCGCGTCAACGCCGTCGCCCCTGGCCCCACGGACACCCCGCTGCTGGCGCCCGACTCCCCGTGGCGCGCTCCGGAGTACCTCGCCACCCTGCCCACAGGGCGCCTCACCCGGCCGGACGAGGTCGCCCGCTGCGCGCTGTGGCTGCTGGAGGAGGGGACCTACGCCGTCGGCGAGGTCCTCAACCCCAACTCCGGGGCGGTGATCTGACGTGGTGGCACTGGTCACCGGAGCCGCGGGCGGCATGGGCGGCGTCATCGCCCGGCGCCTGGCCGCCGACGGCCACGTCGTCGCGGTCAGCGACCGCACCGCCTCAGGGGCCCTCAGCGCGCTGGCGTCGGAGGTCGGGGGCCTCGCCGTCGCCGCGGACCTCGCCGACCCCGCGGCCCCCCGCGCGCTGGTCGAGCAGGTCAGCGAGCAGCTGGGCGGCGTCGACGTGGTCGTGGCCAACCACGCGCACATGACGATGGGCCCGACGGTCCAGGTCACCGCCCAGGACTTCTGGTCCGTCGTGGACGTCAACCTCAGCGCGACCTTCGCCCTCGTGCGGGCGGCGCTGCCGGGCATGGTCCGCGGCGGAGACGGACGCGTGGTCGTCATCTCCAGCGAGTGGGGGCTGGTCGGCTGGCCCGGTGCTGCCGCCTACTCGGCGTCCAAGGCCGGGTTGGTGGCACTCGTGAAGACGCTCGGCAGGGAGCTCGCGCCCCTCGGAGTGCTGGTCAACGCCGTCGCGCCCGGGGTCATCGACACCCCGCAGCTGGCGGTGGACGCCGCGGCCGCCGGGACGAGCCTGGACCAGGTGCGCGCCGACTACGCGTCCGTGACCCCGCTGGGGCGCATCGGGACGCCGGCCGAGGTCGCGGCGGCGGTGTCGCTCCTGACCGACCGGGAGCTGGGCGCGGTGGTCGGGCAGGTCGTGCAGGTCAACGGTGGGACGACGAGGGGACGGGCATGACCGCGGACGCGACCGCGACGAGCGGGGAGCCGAGCACGGACGGGCAGCGCACCGGGGCACCGGCACCCGTGGGCCCGGTCGACGCGACGGTGGTCCCGCGCTACGCGGGCCTGACCACCTTCGCCCGGCTGCCTCGCCGCGAGGACGTGCCCGACCACGACGTCGCGGTCCTCGGCGTGCCCTTCGACGCCGGGGTCACCTACCGTCCCGGCGCCCGCTTCGGGCCCAACGCCGTGCGCGAGGCGAGCCGCCTCCTCAAGCCGTACAACCCGGCCCAGGACGCCGCCCCCTTCTCCCTGGCGCAGGTGGTGGACGCTGGTGACGTCGCGGCCAACCCCTTCGACCTGGCGCAGGCCCTCGATGCCGTCGAGCGCGCCGTCCTCGACCTGACCGACGGCGGGCGCTCGGTGGTGCTCCTCGGAGGCGACCACACCATCGCCCTGCCCTCCCTGCGCGCGCTCGCCCGCCGGCACGGCCCCCTCGCCCTGGTGCACTTCGACGCGCACCTGGATACCTGGGACACCTACTTCGGGGCCCCCTGCACGCACGGCACCCCCTTCCGCCGCGCCTCGGAGGAGGGCCTGCTCGTCAAGGACCGGTCGGCGCACGTGGGCATCCGCGGATCGCTCTACGACCGCGCCGACCTCCTCGACGACGAGGCCCTCGGCTTCACCGCCATCCACGCCCGCGACGTCGACGACATCGGCGCCAAGGGCATCGTCGAGAGGGTGCGTCGACGGGTGGGGGACCACCCGGTGTACATCAGCGTCGACATCGATGTCCTCGACCCCGCCTTCGCCCCCGGCACCGGCACCCCGGAGGCGGGCGGGCTGACCAGCCGCGAGCTGCTGGCCGTGCTGCGGGGCCTCGCCGACCTGCCCCTGGTCGGCGCCGACGTGGTGGAGGTCGCCCCGGCCTACGACCACGCCGAGGTCACGGCCGTCGCGGCGGCCAACACCGCCTACGAGCTGGTGACCGCTCTGGCCCTGCAGCGCTCGGCGCGCTCGTGAGCCGGCTCCCACCGCCGCTGCCCTGGCCCGCGGGCGCGCGCGCCGCCGCCTCGTTCACCTTCGACCTCGACGCCGAGTCCGGTCTGCTCTGGGAGCGGCCCGAGGTCGCCGGCCGGGCCAGCGTCATCACCCACCAGTCCTACGGTCCTCTCGTCGGCCTGCCGCGCCTGCTCGACCTCCTGGAGCGCCACCGGGTCCGCTCCACCTTCTTCGTCCCCGGGTGGACCGCCGAGCGCTACCCCGGCGCCGTGCGCGACGTCGTCGCCGCGGGGCACGAGGTCGGCCACCACGGCTACCTGCACGAGCAGCCGTCGGCGCTCACCGAGGCCGGGGAGGTCACCGCGCTCGACCGCGGACTGGAGGCGCTGGAGGCCGTCGCCGGGATCCGGCCGGTCGGGTACCGCGCACCGATGTGGGACGCCTCCTGGCGCACCGGTCGCCTGCTGGCCGAGCGCGGCTTCCTCTACGACTCCTCCCTCATGGACGGCGACAGCCCCTACGAGCTGGCCGTCGACGCCCCCGCCGCCGGTGGTCCCGCCTCGGTCGTGGAGATCCCCATCCACTGGGCCCTAGACGACTGGGAGCGCTACGCCTACCTGCCCGATCTCGTGGGCAGCGGCCTCATCGAGGCGCCCGCCGTCGCGCGGGCGGTGTGGGAGGCCGAGCTGGACGGGCTGCGCTCGGCCGGCGGCTGCTGGGTGCTCACGTGCCACCCGTTCCTCACCGGGCGCCCCGGTCGAGCGCTCGAGCTCGAGCGGCTGCTCGAGCGCGTGCTCGGCATGGACGACGTCTGGCTGGCCCCCCTCGAGGACGTCGCCCGCCACACCCGCTCCCTGGGCCTCACCCCCCGCGTGCTGACGCCGCCGGAGGTCCCGAGCACCCCCGCACCGGTCACGACGACCCCTGTCCAGAGCTGAGGAGCATCCCCGTGAGCGAGCTGACCGTCCCCCAGCACGACGCCCCGATCGACCAGGCGAGCCAGGGCGGCGCCAGCGGTGAGGTCCCCGGGCTGGGTCCGGTGGTGCAGCACTGGATCGACGGGGCCGCCACCTCCGGCGCCTCCACGCGCACCGCCGACGTCTTCGACCCCGCCACCGGGCAGGTCGCCCGC
>NZ_JBQXXG010000030.1:0-27145 GCF_052644995.1 Quadrisphaera sp. KR29 | reverse complement strand
GCGGGGGCGGCCGGCGGGGTGGGGGGGCCCGCCCCCCCGGCCCCCCCGGCGGCGAGGAGGGGCGGCGGCGTCAGCGAGCGGCAGCGGCGGCCGGGCCGGCGCTGGCGGCGCGCTCGGCCGGCGTGCGCAGGCGGAAGGCCGGGATGGTGCGGTGCACCAGCGGGCCGATGGCCAGGGCGTACACGAGGGTGCCCCAGCCGACGGTGCCGCCGAGCGCGAAGCCGACGCCCAGCACCAGCAGCTCCACGCCGGTGCGCGCCACGCGCAGCGGCAGGCCCTTGGCGGCCAGCCCGATGCTGAGCCCGTCGCGCGGGCCCGGGCCGAGGCCGGCCCCGACGTAGACGCCCGTGGCCAGGGCGTTGAGGACGACGCCGGCGAGCAGCAGCGCCCAGGCGGCCGCGGCGGGCTCGCCCGCGCCGGCCGGGACCACGGCGAGGGTGGCGTTGATCGACAGGCCCACGAGGACGACGTTGGCCAGCGTGCCGACGCCCGGGCGCTGCCGCAGCGGGACCCAGCACAGCAGGACGACGACGCCGGTGAGGATCGACCACGTGCCGACCTGCCCGCCGAAGGTCCGCGACAGGCCCTGGTCGAGCACGCTCCACGGCATGACGCCCAGGTCCGAGCGCAGCATCAGGGCGATGCTGGCGCCGTAGGCGGCCAGGCCCACGGCCAGGACGAGCACGCGCAGCGGCCGCCGGTCGGGGACGACGGGCAGCAGGACGCGCGAGGCGGCGCGGCCCAGGGCGCGCTGGCGGGAGGTGGGCACCCGGCCACTGTCGTGCACTTGGCCCTGCCGCGACAGGGCCAAGTCCGCCACGATGGCCGGGTGGACCCCGGTCGCCTCTCCACCCTGCTCGCCCCGTGGCTCGGCGCGGGCGCCGCGTACACCGCCGTCGCCGACGGCGTGCGCGGCCTCGCCCTGGACGGGCGGCTGCCCGTGGGCGCCCGCGTGCCCAGCGAGCGCGCGCTGGCCGCGGCGCTCGGCGTCAGCCGCACCACCGTCAGCGCCGCCTACGACGTCCTGAGGTCCGAGGGCTACCTGCGCAGCGCGCACGGGGCGGGCAGCCGCGTGGCGCTGCCCGCCAGCCCCCCGGAGCGCCCCGACGTCGACCCCGGCGACCCCCGCGAGCCGGAGGGCGTGCTCGACCTGACGATGGCCGCGCTGCCCGCGCCCGCCGCGGTGCTCGAGGCCGTGACCGCCGCGGGCGCGGACCTGCCGCTGCAGCTGGCCCACCACGGGATGCACGCCTTCGGCCTGCCGGTGCTGCGCGGCGCCGTCGCGCGCCACCTCACCGCCCGCGGCCTGCCCACGACGGCGGAGCAGGTGCTCATCACCAGCGGGGCGCTGCAGGGGTGGAACCTGCTGCTGCGGGCGCTCGCGCGCCCGGGCCAGCGGGCGCTGGTGGAGCAGCCGACCTACCCCGCCGTCGTCGACGCGGTCAGGGCGCACCACGTGCGCCCGGTGGCGCTGCCGGTGGGCGAGGCGGGCTGGGAGCTGCCCTCCTCCCCCGCGGCCCTGCGGGCGGCCGCGCAGGCGGTGCTGGCCCACGTCACGCCCGACGCGCAGAACCCGACGGGACTGGTGCAGGACGACGACCAGCGCGCCGCCCTGCTGGCGGCCCTCTCGGGCAGCGGAGGCGCGGTCGGCGGGAGCGGCGCGGGCGGCGGACCGGTGGTCGCCGTGGACGAGACCTTCGCCGACCTGGTGGCGCCGGAGCTGGCGCGCACCCCGCTCGCGGCGCTGGCGGAGCCGCGCCGGGGTGAGGAGGTCGTCACGCTGGGGTCGCTGAGCAAGAGCTTCTGGGCGGGGCTGCGCGTGGGGTGGGTGCGGGCGTCGCCGGAGCTGGTCTCGCGGCTGGCGCAGGTGCGCGCGGGGCTGGACATCACCTCCCCCGTGCTGGACCAGCTGGTGGCGGTGCACCTGCTCGAGCGCGCCCCGGAGCTGCTCGCGGAGCGGCGGGCGCTGCTGGCGACGCGGCGCGCCGGGCTGCAGCGCGCGCTCGCGGCCGGGGTGCCGGACTGGACGGTGAGGCCGGCGCAGGCCGGGCTGGTGCTGTGGGTGGGGCTGCCGACCCCCAGCGCGACGCAGCTGGTCGCCCACGCCCTCGACCTCGGGGTGCGCCTGGTGCCCGGGCCTCGCTTCACCGTGGACGGCACGGGCGACCGGTGGCTCCGCCTGCCGCTGACCGTGGCGCCCGAGGAGGCGCCAGCTCTGGTGGCGGTGCTGCGGGAGGCGCGGGCGCGGGCCGTGGCCAGCGCCCCGACCACGCGCACCCCAGCGCGGTGGACCGCGTGAGCACCCCACCCGAGCCCCGACCAGGCGCCTCGTCTCCTCCCCCGACCCCCTCTCCCTCGCAGCCGAGCGCCTCGTTGCGGTTCACGGGCCCCTCCGGACCGCAGCCGGGCGCTCGGCTGCGGTCCCAGACCGCCTCCGGAGCGCAACCGGGCGCCCGGCTGCGAGGGGGGAGGGGGCGCGAGGGGGTCGGGCGGCAGGTGGCGGCCGGCGTGGTCGGCGCGGTCACCGGGTACGCCAGCTCCTTCACCGTCGTCCTGACCGGCCTGGCCGCGGTCGGCGCCAGCCCGGCGCAGGCGGCCTCGGGCCTGGTCGCGCTGTGCGCGCTGCAGGGCGTGCTCGCCATCGCGATCTCCTGGCGCAGCCGGATGCCCGTGTCCTTCGCATGGTCGACGCCGGGAGCCGCCGTGCTGGTGGCGGCCGGCGCAGGTGGCGCGACCTTCCCCGAGGCCGTCGGCGCCTTCGTGCTGTGCGGCGCGCTCGTGGTGCTCACCGGCGCCTGGCCGGCGCTGTCGCGCCTGGTCACGCGCGTGCCGGCGCCCCTGTCCGGAGCGCTGCTGGCCGGGGTGCTGCTCCCGCTGTGCCTGTCCCCGGTGACGGCGGTGGCCCGCGAGCCGCTGGCCGGCGGCGCCGTCGTGCTGGTGTGGCTGGTGCTGCGGCGCCTCGCGCCGTCGTGGGCCGTGCCCGCGGCCCTGGTCGTGGCGCTGGCGCTCACCGTCGTCCTGGAGCGCGGTGCGGGCGCGGCGTCGGCCGCAGCGGCCGGCGGGCCGGGCTGGGCGCCGGTGCTGGTCTGGACCACCCCGCAGCTCGACCCGCTGGTGCTGGTGAGCATCGGCGTGCCGCTGTACCTGGTGACCATGGCCAGCCAGAACGTGCCGGGCCTGGCGGTGCTGCGCGGCGCCGGCTACCCCGACCCGCCCGCGCGCACCGCGCTGGTCGGCTCCGGCGCCGCCACGGTGCTCGGGGCGCCCTTCGGCGCGCACGCGCTCAACCTCGCCGCGCTGTCGGCGGCCATCATGGCCGGCCCGGAGGTCCACCCCGACACCCGCCGCCGCTGGCCCGCCGCCGTCACCGGTGGGGTCGCCTACCTCGGCCTCGCGCTGCTCTCGGCCGCGGCCGCAGCGCTGGTCTCCTCGGCGCCGCCGCTGCTCGTGCAGGCCGTGGCGGGCCTGGCCCTGCTGGGCGCCTTCCTGGGCGGGCTGGCCTCCGCCGTCGACACCACCGAGCCCGCCGAGCACCGCACCGCCGCCGTCCTCGCCCTGCTGGTGGTGGCCAGCGGTGTGAACGTGGCGGGCGTGGGCAGCGCGGTGTGGGGCCTGGTGGCCGGGGCGGTCTGCTACGCCTGGCTGCGCCCGCGCCACCGCCCCGCCCCCTGAGGACCCCCGTGCCCCCTCCCACCACCCGCAGCGCCTCGAGCGCCACCGCGCCCGCCCTGCACGTGCTCCTGCTGCTGCTGCTCACCCTCAGCACCGGCGTGCTCGACGCGGCCACCTACATCGGCCTGGACGGGGTCTTCACGGCCAACATGACCGGCAACGTGATCTTCCTGGGGATCGGGCTGGTGGACCGCGACGGCGTCGTGCTCCTGCGCTCGGCGCTGGCGCTGGGCGGCTTCCTGGCGGGCGCCGCGGTGCTGGGGCGCGTGGCGCGCGGCAGGCCCGCCCGCGGCGGCGCCGACCCGCTGGTCGGCTGGACCCTGCTCGTCGCGGCGCTCGTGGTCGGCGGCACGGCGCTGCTGGTCGCGCTGGTGAGCATCACGCCGGGCCTCCTGGACGCCGTGACGGTGACGACCGCGGCGGCCATGGGCGCCCAGGCCATCGCCGCCCGCCGCGTGGGCGTCCCCGACGTCACCACCGTGGTGGTCACCAGCACCCTCGCCGGCCTGGCCGCCGAGCACCGCTGGGGCTCGCGCACCGCCGGCGCCCGCTCCGCCCTGCGCCGCGGGGGCGCGGTGGCCTCGATGCTCCTCGGAGCGCTGGTCGGCGCGGTGCTGCTGCGCTGGCACCTGTGGGCGGCGATCGGGCTGACGGCGGCCGTCCTCGCCGTCGTGGGGGTGTCCGTGCTGGTGGCGGCTCGCCGCGCCCGGCGGGCGGCCCCCGCCGCGGCCTGACCCGCGCCCACGACCCTGGCCCACGACCACGCCCCCACGACCACGGCCCACCTCACCCGACCGGGCTGCGCGGCCCCGCGTCCCACCCCGCTGGTCTCCTCGCGGACCGCGCCCGAGGGCGTCGACGGGGCCGGGGACGCCCCGGCGGAGGGCCGCGCGGTGCGCGAGGCGCCGGTCGTCGACGGGCCCGTGAACGGCGCCCCGAGCGCGGGAGGAGGATCGGGAGCATGACCACCGACACGTCCACGCAGCAGGGCCGGGAGGAGGCGCTCGTCGCGAGCGTCCCGACCGACCTCCTCATCGGCGGGCGCTGGGTGCCCGCGTCCACCGGCGAGCGCTTCGACGTGGAGGACCCGGCCACCGGCGCCGTGCTCACCACCGTCGCCGACGCGTCGGTCCAGGACGGCGCCGCCGCGCTCGACGCCGCCGTCGCCGCGCAGGCCTCCTGGGGCCGCACCGCGCCGCGCGAGCGGGCCGAGCTGCTGCGCCGCGCCTTCGACGCCGTCACCGCCCGCGCCGACGACCTCGCCCTGCTCATGACCCTGGAGATGGGCAAGTCCGTGGCCGAGGCGCGCGGGGAGGTGGCCTACGGCGGCGAGTTCCTCCGGTGGAGCTCGGAGCAGGCCGCGCACGTGGCCGGGCGCTACCTGCCCGCCCCGGACGGCAAGCAGCGCCTGCTCGTGGTGAAGAAGCCGGTGGGCCCGTGCCTGTTCATCACGCCGTGGAACTTCCCCCTGGCCATGGCCACCCGCAAGATCGCGCCGGCGCTGGCGGCGGGCTGCACCGTGGTCCTCAAGCCGGCGGCGGAGACGCCGCTGACGGCGCTGCTGTTCGCGCAGGTCCTCCTCGACGCGGGGCTGCCGGACGGCGTGGTCAACGTCATCCCGTGCACGAAGGCCGGTGACGTGACCGGGCCGCTCATCGCCGATCCGCGCCTGCGCAAGCTGTCCTTCACGGGCTCCACCCCGGTGGGCAAGACGCTGCTCAAGCAGGCCTCCGAGCAGGTGCTGCGGACGTCGATGGAGCTGGGCGGCAACGCCCCGTTCCTCGTCTTCGAGGACGCCGACCTCGACGCCGCCGTCGAGGGCGCGCTGCTGGCGAAGATGCGCAACGGCGGGGAGGCGTGCACCTCGGCCAACCGCTTCTACGTGCACTCCTCCGTGGCGGAGGCGTTCTCCGCGAAGCTGGCGGCGCGCATCGGCGGGATGAAGGTGGCGCGCGGCACCGAGGAGGGCGCTCAGGTGGGCCCGATCATCAACGAGAAGGGCCGCGCCAAGATCGCCGACCTCGTCGACGACGCCGTCTCCCGCGGCGCGAAGGTGCTCACCGGCGGCGGCCGCGTGGAGGGGCCCGGCTACTTCTTCTCCCCCACCGTGCTGGCCGACGTCCCGCTCGGCTCGCGGCTGCTCAAGGAGGAGATCTTCGGGCCCGTCGCCCCCGTGACGACGTTCGAGACCGAGGACGAGGCGGTCGCCCTGGCCAACGACACCGAGTTCGGGTTGATCGCCTACGCGTTCACGGCGTCCACGGCGCGGGCGCTGCGCCTGACCGAGCGGCTGGAGACGGGGATGCTCGGCATCAACTCCGGCGTCATCTCCAACCCGGCGGCCCCGTTCGGCGGGGTGAAGCAGTCGGGCCTGGGCCGCGAGGGCGGCGAGGAGGGCATCGAGGAGTACCTCGAGACGCTCTACGCGGGCATCGCCGACCCCTGGGCCTGACCGCCCCACCCCTCCGTCCGTGATCACGCGCTCCCCGGACACCACCCCGCCGTGATCATGGGCGTCCGCCACCCGGCTCCGTGACGCCGGACGTGCAGAGGTCCGCCGCGAGCACCTGCGCGGTGCGCTCGGCGGACCTCTGCACGTCGGCGGTCACCCCCCCGCGCCGGCAGCGCCCGCAGCTGAGCCGTCGCGACCGCGACCAGCGCGGCGCAGACGACGGCGCTGGTCACCGCGGCCACCGCGTGGGCGGCTGGCGCGCCGGCCGTGGACGGCAGGACGGCGAGCGCCCGAGCCGTGAGGAGCACCTCGAGCGGGCGGCGGCCGCGTGCAGAAGTCCGCTGGAGGCGCCTCAGAGGCCGTGTGAGCCGACCTCTGCACGTCCGGCGGGACGCCGGCGAGCGGCCAGGCGCCGCTCCCGCGCCGCAGCCGCGGGCGTGCCCGGCGCCGGCAGCCGGCGCAGCAGCGCAGCGCCCTGGCCCAGGGACCAGACCGCCGAGCTGGCCCAGTACACGAGCAGCCCCAGGGGCACGGCGGCACTGGTGGCCGCCATGGCCAGCGGCACCACCCAGACGGTGAGCCGCTGCGCCTGCCCGAGCGGCCCCTCCAGCGCCTCCGGGGCCGTGCCGCGGGTGAGCTGCAGGTGCGTCGTCAGCCAGGTGGCCACCGCGACGACGACGACGAGCGCCACCGCCAGCACCGCCCCCGCGCCGCCGCCGAGCAGCGAGCCGGACAGCGGCGCACCGGCGACCGTCGCCGCCCCGGCCTGGGCCGCGAGCAGCGGGGTCAGCAGCCCGACCGCGTGCCCGCGCGCGGCGCCGTCGAGCACGCGCGCCAGCGCGACCACCACCGGCAGCTGCAGCAGCACCGGCAGGAAGGACAGCGGCGAGGCCCCGGCCTCGGCGTGCAGCGCCTTCTGCTCGGCGCGCCAGCGGGCCAGCTCGGCCGGGTCGCGGGTCAGCTGCTGGCGCCCGCCGGGTCCGGCAGGACGGGAGTAGCGGCGCTGCAGGGCGCGCAGCCGGGGGGCGATCCGCGCCAGCCGGTGGGACGCGCGGACCTGCCGCAGCACCAGCGGCAGCAGCGCGAGGCGGACCACCACCACGAGGACGACGACGGCGCCGACCCAGGCGCCGCCGGAGGCGGGGTCGAGCCCGAGCCCGCCGAGCAGCGCGTGCGCCGCGACGAGCACGCCGGAGACCGCGGTCTCCAGCCAGGCGAGGGGGTTGAGCAGGGACCAGGACGAGGGCATGCGGACGCTCCAGACGACGGGACCGGACGGGGACGCGGGTCCCCGCGCCGGGTCGCCGGGCGAGCCGTCGGAGCGGCTGTCAGCGGGCGAGGCGGCGCGGGGAGGTCCCCGCGCCGGGTGCCCGTGAGCGCGTGCGGCCGGGGCGTCCCGGCCTGTCGTCGAGGCGGACGACGACGTCCGCCTGCCAGCGCACCGCGGCGGGCGCGCGCGGTGGGGCGGTGAGGAGCAGGACGGCGAGCGCGCTCGCCACCGCGAGGCCCGCGGCCAGCGCCGACCCCGCCAGGACGGCAGCGACCAGGGCGCCACCCGCCACCGCGTGCGTGCCGGCCAGCTGCGGCCCGAGCACGAGCAGCGGCCCCAGGAGCACTGCGAGCGCGACGACGAGCCGCCGCACCGCGCTCCGCCGCTCGTTCACCCGCCCACTGTGGGGCCGGCGCCGCCGCCAGCGCAACCTTCCCGCAGGGTGGCGGACGCCCATGATCACGGACGGAAGGTGTGCACAGCGCCCACGACCACCGTGATCATGGGCGCTGCGCACCCCGGCTGGGGCGAGGGCCTGGCGCAGCCGCGGCGGCGCGAGTAAGTTCCTGCGACCGTGCGTCACGACGGGCGGCCAGCGCCGGCAGCCCCGGAGCAGGACGCCCACCGGTCCGGCGCCGCCACCTGGTTCCGCGTCCACGCGCGCCTGCTGGCCTCCGGCTGGCGCCGGGGTGCCACCTACCGCGGTGCGGCCCTGGGCGGCCTGGTGGCCAACACGACCTTCGGCTTCCTCAAGGTCAGCGTGCTCACCGCGGCTGTGGCAGCCGGCGGCGGCGAGCTGGCCGGGTACGACGAGGCGGCGATCGTCGCCTACGCCTGGCTCAGCCAGGCGCTGCTCGGGTCGGTGAACCTCTTCGGGCGCACCGACCTCGCCGACCGCGTGAAGGACGGCAGCGTCGCCGTCGACCTGCTGCGTCCCGTCGACGTGCAGACCGCCACCACGGCGCAGGAGGTGGGCCGGGCGCTGTTCCAGCTGCTGCCGCGCGGCCTGCCGGTCGTGGCGCTCGGCCTGCTCGTCGGCGGCATGCGCCTGCCCACCGGCCCGACCACCCTCGCCCTGGGCGTGCTCAGCGTGCTCCTGGCGGTGCTGCTCTCCCACCTGCTGGTCTACCTCGTCGCCGCCAGCGGCTTCTGGACCGTCGAGACCCGCGGCCTGCAGGTGCTCTACATGATCGTGTCGGGCTTCCTCGCCGGGCTCTTCGTGCCGATCACGCTCTTCCCGGGCTGGCTGTACGCGCTCGCCGCGGCGACGCCCTTCCCCTCGCTGCTGCAGGTGCCGATCGACGTCCTCTCCGGGCGCGCCACCGGCGCCGCGGCCGTGGGCGCCGTGGCGCTGCAGGTGGCGTGGGTGGCCGCCGTCTTCGTGCTCGGCCACCTGCTCACCCGCGCCGGACGCCGCCGCCTGGAGGTGCAGGGTGGCTGACCTGCTCGACCGCGCCCCCGCCGTCGCGAGCGGCTGGGCCGCCCGGTGGCGCCCCTACCGCGCGGTGCTCGCCAGCCGGGTGCGCGCCCAGACCAGCTACCGCGGCAGCTTCGCGCTGGACCTGGCCAGCTCGGTGCTCATCGGCCTGGTCGAGCTCGCCGAGGTGTGGGTGCTCTACCGCTCCGTCGACGCCCTCGGCGGCCTCGACCTGGCCGCCGTCCTGCTGGTGTTCGGCATCGCCGACACGGCGTTCAGCACCGCCGACCTCGTCGTCGGCCACGTCGACACCCTGCCCCGCTACCTGCGCGCGGGCACCCTGGACGTCTTCTACCTGCGCCCGCAGCCGCTGCTCGCGCAGCTGGTGACCAGCGAGATCAGCCTGCGCCGCGTCACGCGGATCGGCGTGGGGCTGACCGCGCTGGGCGTCGGCCTCGCGGTCAACGACATCGCGTGGTCACCGCTGGTGGTGGCGTTCCTCGTCGTCGTCCTGGTCACCAGCGCCGTGACGTTCGCGGGCGTGTTCGTGGCCGCGGCCGGGGTGCAGTTCTTCCTCGTCGACGCCGCGGAGATGACCAACGCCGTCGTCTACGGCGGCCGGTACGCCGCCACCCAGCCGGCCTCGGTGTGGGCGAAGCCCCTGGTGGCGCTGTTCGGCTTCGCCGTCCCGATCGCCTTCACGGCCTACCTGCCGGTGGTGGCGCTGCTGGGGCTGCCCGGCACGGACTGGCTGCCGTCGTGGCTGGGGTGGCTCGCACCGCTCGCGGCGGTGTGGACGTGGGCGGTGGCGCTGCTGGCCTGGCGCTGCGGGGTGCGGCACTACCAGGGGGGCGGGGGATGACGACGACGGCGGCCGTGCAGGTGGAGGGGCTGACGCGGAGGTTCCGCGTGCGGTCCGGGGTGCTCGGGCGGCGCGAGGTGACCGCCGTCGACGACCTCACGGTGAGCATCGGGGCCGGTGAGTCGGTGGGCTACATCGGGGCCAACGGCGCGGGCAAGTCGACGACGATCAAGATGCTCGCCGGCATCCTCGTGCCGTCGTCGGGGACGGTGCTCACCTGCGGCCTCGCGCCGGTGCGGCAGCGCCGCGAGCTGGCCCGCCGGCTCGGCGTGGTCTTCGGGCAGCGCTCGCAGCTGTGGTGGGACCTGCCGCTGGCGGAGTCCTACCGCATCCTCGCCGCGGTGCACGGGCTGGGCGCCGCGCGCGAGCGGGAGCGGACGGCGGAGCTGGTGGAGCGCCTGGAGCTCGGCTCCTTCCTGGCCACCCCCGTGCGGCAGCTCTCCCTAGGCCAGCGGATGCGCGGGGAGGTCGCCGCGGCTCTGCTGCACTCCCCCGCGCTGCTGGTGCTCGACGAGCCGACCATCGGCCTGGACGTGCTGAGCAAGCAGCGGCTGCGGGAGTTCCTCCTCGCCGAGCGCGCCTCCCACGGCACCACGCTGCTGCTGACCACCCACGACATGGGCGACGTGTCGCGCCTGTGCGAGCGGGTGCTCCTCGTCGACCGCGGCCGCCTGGCCTACGACGGGTCGCTGGCGGGCCTCTCGCGGACCGTCGGGGCGCGCCGGGTGCTCGTGGTGGACCTGGCGGCGCCGGCCGCGGACCTGCACGGGGTGCCGCACGCGGAGCACCTCGGCAGCGAGGGCGGGGGGCTGCGCCAGCGGCTCGCGTTCGACGACGAGGCCACCACGGCCGCCGCCGTGCTGTCAGCGGTGAGCGAGCGCGTGGAGGTGCGCGACCTGTCGGTGGAGGAGCCCGACGTCGAGGACGTCGTCCGCAGGGTCTACCTCTCCCGCGGCCGCTGACCCCCCTCCCCCTCCGTGATCATGGGCGATCGGCCACCCGGGGTGGCCGATCCGGGGGTACCTCCCGCGTGCGGGGGACCATGATCACGGGGAGGGGTGGGCGAGGGGCAGGCGCTGCAGCACCTCGTAGCGGCCGTCGGAGCGGTGGCTGCGCACCAGCCGCGCCTCGGCGGCCGTCCACGTCGGCCCTCGCAGGCCCGACAGCTGGTCGGCCAGCGGCCCCAGCGCCCCCGCCCCGCCGCGACCGGCCGCGCGGGCCAGCGTCACGTGCGGCCGGTAGGCGCGCTCCTCGAGCCGCACGCCGGCCGCCCGCGCCGCAGCGGCCACGGCTCCGGCCAGGGCCGCCAGCCGCTCGACGTCCCCGGCGACCCCCGCCCACAGCACGCTGGTGCCGAAGCAGCCCGCGCCGGCCAGCCGCAGGCGCACCGGCGCGGCCGCCGCTGCTGCGGAGCGCAGCGGCGGCACGAGCGCGGGGACGGCGTCGTCGTCGACCTCACCGAGGAAGGCGAGCGTGACGTGCCACCGGGACGGCGGTGACCACCGCACCCCGGCCACCTCGCCGAGCTCGGTGACGGCGTCGGCCACCGGCTGCAGCGCCTCCGGCGGAGGCTCCAGGGAGACGAAGAGGCGCACCGTCACCACCGAGGTGGCCGACTGCCCATGACCACGGTCAGGGGGTCAGCGGACGCCCAGCAGCGACTCGACCGGCGCGATGGCGAAGTACACGACGAAGAGCGCGGCCAGCAGCCACAGCAGCGGGTGCACCTGCCGGGCGCGCCCGGTCACCGCCATGAGCAGCGCGTAGGAGACCAGGCCCGCACCGATGCCGTTGCTGATCGAGTAGGTGAAGGGCATCACGACGATGGTGAGGAAGGCCGGGACGGCCAGGACCACGTCGCTGAAGTCCAGCGAGCGCACCTGCATCGCCATGAGGAATCCGACGACGACGAGCGCCGGGGACGCCGCCTCGAACGGCACGACCTCCACCAGCGGCGTGAAGAACACCGCCAGCAGGAACAGCGCCCCGGTGACCACGCTGGCCAGGCCGGTGCGGGCGCCCTCGCCGACCCCGGCAGCGGACTCGACGTAGGTGGTGTTGGACGAGGTCGACGCCAGGCCGCCGGCGGCGGCCGCGAGGGAGTCGACCAGCAGCACGCGCTGCACGCCGGGCAGCTGGCGGTCCTGGTCGAGCAGGCCCGCCTCCGCCCCGACGCCGGTGACCGTGCCCATGGTGTCGAAGAAGTCGGCGAGCATGAGGGTGAAGATCGCCAGGACGGCGGCGAGGACGCCGATCCGCGCGAAGCCGCCGAACAGGTCGACGGCGCCCAGGACCGACAGGTCGGGCGACCCGGCGAGCCGGTCGGGGATGGCCGGCACCACCAGCGACCAGCCCAGGGGGTTGGTGGTGCCGTCGGCGCCGGTGCGCGGCCCGGTGCCGGTCACGGCCTCCACGACGACGGCGAACAGCGTGGCCGCCGCGATGCCGATGAGGATGGCGCCCTTGACCCCGCGCGCCACGAGCACGAGCGTCAGCAGCAGCCCCAGCACGAAGGTGACGGTCGGCCAGCCGTTGAGGCTGCCCCCCACGCCCAGCTCCAGGGGCGTGCCGCCGCCCGCGGGGGTGCGCACGAAGCCGGAGTCGACGAAGCCGATGAGGGCGATGAACAGGCCGATGCCCACGCCGATGGCCGTCTTGAGCTGCGCGGGGACGGCGCGGAAGACCGCCGTGCGGAACCCGGTCAGCACCAGGACCGTGATGAGGATCCCCTCGATGACCACGAGGCCCATGGCCTGGGCCCAGGTCATCTGCGAGGCGATGGTGAAGCTCACGAAGGCGTTCAGGCCCAGGCCCGCGGCGATGGCGAAGGGGTACTTGCCGACCACGCCCATGAGGATCGTGAGCACGCCCGCGACCAGCGCCGTGGCGGCTGCGACGGCGGGAACGCCCAGCACCCGGCCGTCGGCGTCCGCGGCCGTGCCGATGATCAGCGGGTTGAGGACGACGATGTACGCCATCGTGAAGAAGGTGGCGAAGCCACCGCGGACCTCACGGGCCACCGTCGACCCGCGGGCCGTGATCGAGAAGTACCTGTCGAGGCCGCTGAGGCCGCTCGGGTCGGGCGCTCGCCCGTCGCGCGTGCTCGTGGGCGTGGGTGCTGCGTCTGCCACGGGGGCGGATTCTGCCCTGCCCCGGCCCGCTGCGGTGGACGGCGCGCGAACTCCGCGCGGGCCCGGCCGCGTCCGGGGCGGGAGCCGGCCCAGCGCGACCACGGGGTGTCACCGCCTCGTCGCGGGGTAGGGGGGCCGTACCGGGTCGAGCGCCACGGCCCGCCCCTCACCCGAGGAGCACCCGTGTCCCAGCCCCCGCAGCAGCAGTCAGTCCCCGGCAGCACCGCCGCGATGGACCCCGCCCCCGACCACGGCGAGCAGAGCTACCGCGGCTCCGGGCGCCTGGCCGGCAGGAAGGCGGTCATCACCGGCGCCGACAGCGGCATCGGCCGCGCCGTCGCCATCGCCTACGCCCGCGAGGGCGCCGACGTGCTGGTCAGCTACCTCGACGAGCACGAGGACGCCGAGCAGACCCGGCACTGGGTGGAGCAGGCCGGGCAGCGGTGCGTGCTCGTGCCCGGCGACCTCTCCGACCCCGCGCACTGCCGCGCCGTCATCGCGAAGGCCGCGCAGGAGTTCGGCCGCATCGACGTGCTGGTGAGCAACGCGGCCTTCCAGATGACGCGGGAGTCTCTGGAGGAGACCCCCGACGAGGAGTGGGACCGCACCATCGCGACCAACCTGTCGGCGTTCTTCCACCTGACCAAGGCGGCGCTGCCGCACATGGGCCCGGGTTCGTCGATCATCGGCTCGTCCAGCGTGAACTCCGACAACCCCTCCCCCCAGCTGCTGCCGTACGCGGCGACGAAGTCGGCGATCGCCAACATGACCGCCTCGATGGCGCAGCTGCTCGGCGAGCGCGGCATCCGGGCCAACTCCGTGGCGCCTGGGCCGATCTGGACCCCGCTCATCCCCTCGACCATGCCTGAGGAGAAGGTCGAGCACTTCGGGGAGGAGACCCCGCTCGGCCGCGTCGGGCAGCCCGCTGAGCTCGCACCGGTGTACGTGCTGCTGGCCTCGGACGAGGGCAGCTACGTCAGCGGCGCCCGCATCGCCGTGACCGGCGGCCGCCCGATCCTGTAGCGGCCTGGACCCGCGCGGCGGGGCGCCGCGGGTCCTGGCACGGGGTCCTGGCACGAGGCGCTGGCGGCAGCGCCGAGCGTCAGGACCTGTCGGGCTGCGGCGCCCCGTCCGGTGCGCTCATCACGGCGAACCGGGCGCCGTGCGGGTCTGCCACCACGGCCATCCGCCCGAAGGGCGTGTCGTCGGGCGGGCCGGGCACCGCGCCGCCGTGAGCGCTGGCCGCGGCGACGGCGGCGTCGGTGTCGGGGACCAGGAAGTAGACGAGCCAGCCCGGCTCGGGCGCGCCGAACAGCGGTCCGACCCCGCCGCACGGGACCTGCTCGTCAGCCAGCCGCAGCGTGGTGTACCCGCCGGGCGCGCCGTCGAAGGAGTCGGCCTCCAGGCCGAACACCTCGCGGAGGAACGCGCGCGAGGCGTCCGGGTCGGCGCTGCGCAGGTCTTCCCAGACCAGGGCGCCGGGCTCGTTGACCACGCCCGCGCCGATGAGCGCTCCCGCCTCCCAGGCGCCCGTCACCGCGCCGGAGGGGTCCGCCACGAAGAGCACCCGGCCCTGGGGCCCGATCGCCTCGGGGCCGGCGACCACCCGGCCGCCCGCCGCGAGGGCCGCGCGGGCGGTGGCGTCGGCGTCAGCGGTGGCCAGGTAGACGCTCCAGCCCCCCGGCTGCGCGTCGCTGACCGGCCCGACGCCGGCGGCCACCTGGCCGTCGACCAGGACGTGGGCGTAGGAGTCCGGCGCGTCACCGCGCAGCCGGAACTCCCAGCCGAGGACGGCGGCGCAGAAGTCGCGCGCCGCGGCCGGGTCGGGCGAGGCGAGGTCGGTCCAGCACGGCAGGCCAGCGGGCCACGGACGGGTGCGGCGGCTCATGCGCCGATCACAGCACCGACCACCGACAGCCGTCGAGGACTCTCCCGGCCCGGTCCGGCGCCGGTCAGGGCAGGCGGGCCGAGACCGCTTCTCCGTGCGCGGGCAGGTCCTCGGCGTCCGCGAGCGCCAGCACGTGCGGCGCGACGTCGGCCAGCGCCTGCCGGGAGTACTCCACCACGTGGATGCCGCGCAGGAAGGTGGCCACGCTGAGCCCCGCGGTGTGCGCGCACGTGCCGCCGGTGGGCAGCACGTGGTTGGAGCCGGCGCAGTAGTCGCCCAGCGACACCGGGGCGTAGGGGCCCACGAAGACCGCGCCGGCGTTGCGCACGCGCGCGGCGACCGCGGCCGCGTCGCGGGTCTGCACCTCCAGGTGCTCCGCGCCGTAGGCGTCCACGACGGCGAGGCCCGCCTCGACGTCGTCGACCAGCACCACCAGGGACTGCGGCCCGGCCAGGGCCGCGGCGACCCGGGAGCCGTGCCGCGTCGCCGGGACGCGCCGGGCCAGGGCCTCGTCGACGGCGTCGGCCAGCGCCGCGCTGTCGGTGACGAGCACGGCGGCGGAGGCCTCGCCGTGCTCGGCCTGGCTGATGAGGTCGGCGGCGACGTGCTCGGCCTCGGCGCTGTCGTCGGCGAGGACGGCGACCTCGGAGGGGCCCGCCTCGGCGTCGGTGCCGATGACCCCGCGCAGCAGGCGCTTGGCGGCGGTGACGTAGATGTTGCCGGGGCCGGTGACGAGGTCGACCGGCGGGCAGCTCTGGGAGCCGTCGGCCTCGCGGGCGCCCAGGGCGAGCATCGCGACGGCCTGGGCGCCGCCGACGGCGTAGACCTCGTCGACGCCGAGCAGCGCGCAGGCGGCCAGGATCGTGGGGTCGGGCAGCGCGGCGTCGGGGCCGTCGCCGCGCCGCGGCGGGGTGGCGACGGCGAGGCTCTCCACGCCGGCCTCCTGCGCCGGGACGACGTTCATCACCACGCTGCTGGGCAGCGGCGCGACGCCGGCGGGCACGTACAGGCCCACCCGCTGCACGGGCACGAAGCGCTCGGTGACGGTGCCGCCGTCGACCACGCGGGTGGTCACGTCGGTGCGGCGCTGGTCGGCGTGGACGAGCCGGCTGCGCCGGATGGACTCCTCGAGGGCCGCGCGGACGGCGGGACGCTCGGCGGTGAGGGCGGCCAGGGCGTCGGCCAGCGCGTGCGCGGGGACGCGCAGGTCCGTGACGCGCACGCCGTCGAAGCGCTCGCCGAGGTCGCGCACGGCGTCGGCGCCGCCCTCGCGCACCTGCTCGACGACGGGGCGGACGACCGCGAGCGCGGCCTCGACGTCGACCTCGGCGCGCGGCATGCGGGCGCGCAGCTCGCGCGCGTCGACGCGGCTGCCGCGCAGGTCGAGGCGTCGCATCGTGACGGGGCCCGTGCCGGTGGCGCTGGCGGAGGTCGTGCTGCTCACGAGCCCCAAGCCTACGGGCGCCCCCCACCCACCCCCGTGACCACGGGCGTCGTGCCAGGCGCTCCGTCAGGCCCTCGACGCCGGATCCGGCCTTGATGACCTGGCGGTGCACCGGGGTGTCCCGGACGCCAGGTGGTCACGCCGAGGTGGGTGGGACGAGGGCGGTCCGGGCGGCGGTGAGCAGGGCGGCGGCGACGGCGTCGAGCGCGGGGCTGCGCAGCTTCCACTGCTGCCAGTGCAGCGCGACGTCGAGCGGCTCGGGGTCGAGCAGCTCCAAGCGCCCGGCGGCCAGGTCGGCGGCGGCGTGCGCCTGCGGCAGCAGCGCCCAGCCCCAGCCGAGCCGGACCGCGTCGGCGAAGTCGGCGGAGGCCGGCACGTGGTGGCGCGGCGGGTCGAGCCGCACCTGCGCCGCCGCGGTGGCCCCGGGGGCTCCGCCGGTCCCAGCGGCACGGGCGGTGCGGGCGGCCAGCCAGTCGTCCTGGAGGTGGTCGTCGCGGTCGAAGACGACGACGGGGGTGGTCGCGGGGTCGCTGCGCCAGCGGGCCGCGACCTCGGGCGCGGCCACCGCCAGGTAGCGCAGCGCGCCCAGCGGGCGCACCGAGCAGCCGGGCACGGCCACGGCGTCGGAGGTGATGGCGGCGACGACGGTGCCGTCGCGCAGCAGCCGGGCCGTGTGCGCCTGGTCCTCCCGGCGCAGGTCCAGGCACACCTCCGCCTCGGGTCCGGCCAGGTGGGCCAGCGCGGGCAGCACCCACGTGGCCAGGGAGTCGGCGTTGACGGCGACCGGCAGCACGGGTGGGCGCGCAGCCCGCCCGCCCGCTGCCGCGCCGCCGCCGGCGCCCTGCGCGCCGTCGGCCCCCAGGGCGGCGGCGGTGTCGGCCAGGAGCAGCGCCACCTGGCGGGCCAGGCGCACCAGCTCCTCCCCCGAGGCGGTGGGCCGCACGGGACGCGAGCGGACCAGGAGCACCCGCCCGGTGGCCTGCTCCAGCGCCCGCAGCCGCTGGCTCACCCCCGACGTGGTGATGTGCAGCTGGCGCGCCGCCGCCTCGAGCGTGCCCGCATCGACGACGGCGACCAGCGCCCGCAGCTGCCCGAGGTCGAGGTCCACGCCCACCCGCCGATGTTAAGCAGCGCTTCACCACCTGCAGGACGTGTCGGTCGACTTCACCCCTGGGCGGCGCCTAGCGTCCCCGACGTGCTCGACGCCCACCTGCTCGCCGCCGCCTCAGGCCTGGGGCTCGGTCTCTCGCTCATCGTCGCGATCGGCGCCCAGAACGCCTTCGTGCTGCGCCAGGGGCTGCGCGGCGAGCACGTCCTGGCCGTCGTCGCGGTGTGCGCGCTCTCCGACCTCGTGCTCATCGGCGCCGGGGTCGCCGGGGCGGGGGCGGCGCTGCAGGCGTGGCCGCCCGCGCTCGTCGTCGTCAGGGTGGCCGGGGCGCTGTTCCTGGCCGGCTACGCCCTGCTCGCCGCCCGCCGCGCCCTGCGGCCCGCCGAGGGCGAGGCCGCCCTGCGCACCGACACCACCGGCGGGCGCACCGCCCTGGCCGCCGCCCTGGCCACCTGCCTGGCGCTGACGTGGCTGAACCCGCACGTCTACCTCGACACGGTGGTGCTGCTCGGCTCCATCGCCAGCACGCACGGCGACCAGCGGTGGTGGTTCGCCGCCGGGGCGGGCGCGGGCAGCCTGGTGTGGTTCACCGCGCTGGGCTTCGGGGCCCGCCTGCTGCGCCCCCTGTTCGCCCGCCCGGTCGCGTGGCGGGTGCTGGACGCGGTGATCGCCGTGGTCATGGCCGCCCTCGCCGTCTCGCTGCTGCTCGGCCTGTGACCACCGGCCGGCCCACCGCGCCGACCGGCCACCAGCCGACCAGCATGCAGGGGTGGCAGCTCCTCCCCGCACCGACGCCCGCACCGACTCCTACGACCTCGACGACCTGCGCCGGCGGGTCCTGCCCCAGGACGGCGGGACCGTCGACGACACCGTCCCGCAGCTGGCCAGGGCCGACCCCGGCCTGTGCGGGATGGCGCTCGCGCTGGCGGACGGCACCGTGCTCGCCAGCGAGCAGGCGGACGCACCGGTCAGCGTCCAGTCGGCGGTCAAGCCCTTCCTGTTCGCCCTCGCGCTGCTGGACACCGGCGGCGCGGCGCTGGACCGGGTGGGCATCGAGCCGACCGGGGAGGCCTACGACGCCATCAAGCTCGAGGGAGGCACCGGCAGACCGCCCAACCCCATGGTCAACGCCGGGGCCCTGCTGACGGCCTCCCTGGTGCGCGGTGACGACGTCGAGGCGCGCAGCGCCCGCGTCCTGGAGGGGCTCTCGGCGTTCGCGGGCTCCGAGCTCGCCGTCGACGACGACGTCGCCCGCAGCGAGCACCTCCTGGGGGACCGCAACCACGCGCTGGCCCACCTCATGCGCGCCGAGGGCGCCCTGGAGGTCGGCGCCGACGACGCCGTCGCCGTCTACGCGCGCGCCTGCGCCGTGCTCGTCGACGCCCGGCGGCTGGCCGTCATGGGCGCCACGCTGGCCCTGGGCGGGCGCAACCCCGTCACCGGGGACCAGGTGGTGCCGCGCGAGGTGGCCCGCGACGTCGTCTCGGTGATGGCCACGTGCGGGGTCTACGACGGTTCGGGCCGGTGGATGCGCAGCGTCGGCGTGCCCGCCAAGTCGAGCGTGTCGGGCGCCGTCGTGCTTTCGGCCACGGGCGTGCTGGGCGCGGCGGTCATCAGCCCCCCGCTGGACGAGCAGGGCACCAGCGTGCGCGGGCACGTGGCCAGCGAGCTGCTCAGCCGGGAGCTGGACCTGCACGCCTTCGGCTCCCGGCGCGGGTGACCCGCTGCCGCTGCCGACCGCCTCAGCGCAGGCCCCGCTCGGCGTGCAACGACCGGTACACGCCCGTGCGCAGCTCCACCTCGTACTCCGCCGTGAGGGGCATCGCCAGCTCCCGCGCCGCGGCGACCTCGGCGTCGACGTCGTAGGGCACCCGCACGAACTGGTAGGCGAAGGGCGCGGGCTCGGCCGCGTCGAGCTCCCCCTCCAGCAGCAGGTAGCTCAGCTGCGGGTCCTCGTCGAGGGGGTTGCCCGCCGAGCCGCAGTTGATGAGCGTGCGGCCGTCGACCACCTCGGCGTAGGCGTGGTGGAGGTCGCCGTAGACGACGACGTCGGGCGCCGGGCTCGGCCCGTCGCGCTCGGTCAGCGGCGTGGACTCGAAGAAGGAGTCGAACTCCTCCTGGCTGTGGTGGCGCCAGACGCGGGTGAACACGCTGTCGGTGGAGGCGTGCACGAAGCGCACGCGCCGCCCCGAGAGCAGCAGGTGGTGGGACAGCGGCAGCGACCGCATCCACGCGCGGTCGTCGTCGGTCAGCTCCGCGCGCCACCACTGCATGCCGGGGTGCACCATCCGGCGGGCGGGGTCGGACAGGACGACCTCCCAGTTGCCCATGACGGTGGTCGCGCAGCGCTGGCGCGTCAGGGCCACGCACTCCGAGCCGCGCGGTCCCTTGCCGGCCACGTCCCCGAGGTTGAGGACGAGGTCGGCGCCGCGGCGGTCGGCGTCCTCCAGCACGGCGCGGTAGGCGGTGAGGTTGCCGTGGACGTCGGAGACGACGGCGATGCGCACCACGCCCCCACCTTCTCGCACGGGGCGCCGCGCCGCCGCGCCGGCGGTTCCCGCCCTCCTGCCCCCGCTGCCCCCACCGACCGGTGGAGGACGGCGCCCACCGGTCGCTGCTCCCGACCGGCAGGCCCGCGCGAGGACCGTCGGGGTCGTGCACGCGACGTTCGTCACCGTCCACGCGGCAGCCGCGACGACCTCGCTGGTCGCCGCCGTCGTCCTCCTGCTGCCCCGCCGGCTCCCGGACCGCACCGCGCGGTCCGTGGCGGGGGTGCTCGTCGGGTCGACGGCGGTGATGGCCCTCTCGCTGGCCGGCGCTGTCGTCGTGGCGTGGGACGACCGGCCGGCCGCCGCCCGCGCCGTCTTCACCGCCCTGGCGGTGCTGGCAGCGGCCGCCGCCGTCCTGGCGGTCCGGGCCGCGGGGGCGGCGCCCCCGCGCACCCCGGAGCAGGTCGCGCGGCTGTACGGGGCCGGCGGCTTCGTGCTCATCACGCAGGTCACGGGCTTCTCGGCCGTCGCTGTCCTCGACGTGCTGCCCACCGCCGGCGTGGTGGCGGTCGCCGTGGCCACCGTGCTGGCGGCGCGCACGGCCGTGGGGCGCCTGCGCGCCGCGGCGGGGGCCACCGCCGCGGCGGGCGGCGCGGGGTGACCGCGCGCTCGTGGTGGTCAGCCACGACGACGCCGTGCTCGACAGGCTCGCCCCCACCCGCCGGCCGCACCTGGACCGCGCAGGGCGCCTCGCCGACGGCGTCCGGGGGTCAGCCCCGGTCAGCGCTGACCGGGGTGCTGGTCAGCGCTGACCGGGTCGCCGCTGCTCGTCAGTGCTCGTCGTAGTGGTCCGCGTGCGCGGCGTGCTGGTGGCCGTCGTGGACGTAGTCGACGTGGTCGCCGTGCTGGACGGCCTCGTGGCCGCAGCCCTCGCCGTGGGCGTGCTCGGCGGTGGTGTGCTCGGCCGGGGCGTCGTGCTCGTCGTAGTGGTCGTCGTGCGCGGCGTGGCGGTGGTCGTCGTGCAGGTAGTCGACGTGGTCGCCGTGCTGGACCGCCTCGTGCCCGCAGCCGTCGCCGTGGGCGTGGTCGGCGGTGGTGTGCTCGGCCTGCTCGTCGGCGTGGGTGGTGGTGCTCATCTCGCGTCCTCCTGGTCGTGTCGGGTGGTGCCGGTCTCGTCGGTGGTCTCGTCGGCGTGGTCGGCGGGCAGCGGTGACCGCTCCTCCTGGACGTGGAGGAGGGCGTCGGCGATCACGTCGGTGACGTGGTCGTCGGTGAGGCTGTACGTGACCTCCCGGCCGGTGCGCGCCGCGGAGGCCAGGCCGACCTGGCGCAGCGTGCGCAGGTGCTGGGAGACCAGGGGCTGGGCCATGCCGGTGAGGTCCACCAGCTCCCCCACGGTGCGCGGCTGCTGACCGATGAGGCGCAGCAGCTGCAGGCGCGAGGCGCTGCCCAGGATCTTGAAGAGCTCAGCGGCCTCGGCCAGCCCGGGCTCCTCGCTCACCCGCCCACTGAACCACACACATGCGCACATGGCAATGCTTCTACCTGTCGCGGGGCCGCTAGACCAACGTGATTATGAGGATGGTTCTCATTATGGTTGGGTCCTGCCATGAGCACCCCCACCGGGGCGTCCAGGCGGTCACGCCTGCTCGCCCTCACCCCCTTGACCGCGCTGCCCCTGGTGCTGGCCGGCTGCGGAGCCGGCGGCTCCACCGGCACCGGCGCCGCCGCTCCCCCCAGCGCCGCCGAGACCTCCTCCGCCGCGCCGGCCACCGAGCAGGCCGCCTCCACCCCCCGACTGGTCCTCACCCACGACGGCGGCGTCACGGTCCTGGACGCCACCACCCTGGAGGAGGTCGGCGAGGCCGAGCTGCCCGGCTACCTGCGCCTCAACCCCGCCGGTGACGGGCGCCACGTCATGGTGACCAGCACCGGCGGGTTCCGCGTGCTCGACGCCGGCACGTGGGCCGAGCCCCACGGCGACCACGACCACTACTGGACCTCCGACCCCGCCCTGACGGAGCTGACCTACGCGGCGGAGGAGCCCGGCCACGTCGTCGTCCACGGCGGTCGGACCGTCCTGTTCGACGACGGCACCGGAGCGGTCGTCGCCGTCGACTCCGCCGAGGTCGCCGACCCTGGCGCCGAGCGCCGGGAGCTCGCCACCCCGGCCGCCCACCACGGCGTGGCCGTCGAGCTCAGCGACGGCTCGCTCGTCGTCTCCGAGGGCACCGAGGAGGCCCGCACCGGCATCCGCGTGCTGGACGCCTCGGGCGACGAGGTCAGCCGCAACGACTCCTGCCCCGGCGTGCACGGCGAGGCCGTCGCCGCTGAGGAGGCCGTGGTGATCGGCTGCACCGACGGCGCCCTGGTCCACACCGGGGGCCTGGGCGGCACCACCACCAAGGTCCAGGCCCCCGACGCCTACGGCCGCATCGGCAACCAGGCCGGGCACGAGGGGTCCCCGTACGTGCTGGGCGACTACAAGTCCGACGGCGCCGCCGCCGAGGCCGGCACCCTGGAGCGCCCGACCCGCGTGTCGATCATCGACACCCGCGACGCCTCGCTGCGCCTGGTGGACCTGCCCGCCTCCTACACCTTCCGCTCCCTGGCCCGCGGGGAGGACGGCGAGGCGCTCGTGCTCGGCACGGACGGCGCGCTGCACGTCATCGACCCGGAGTCGGCCACCGTCGCGCGGTCCGTCCCCGTCATCGGCGCCTGGACCGAGCCCGAGGAGTGGCAGGAGGCCCGCCCCGCCGTCCGCGTGCACGAGGGCACCGCCTACGTCACCGACCCCGCCACCAGGTCGGTGCACGCCGTGGACGTCGCCACCGGCGAGGTCTTCGCCACCACGACCCTCGACGTCGTCCCCGACGAGATCGCCGTCGCCACCGGGGAGGCCCCCGAGGGCGGCAAGCACGACCACGCCCACGGCGAGCACGAGGGCGAGCACGACCACGCCCACGAGGACGCCTCCGCGTGACGCCGGCCGCGCACCGCAGGGCCACCGCCGCGCTCGTCGCGGTGGTGGCCCTGGGCCTGGCCGCCTGCGGGGCGGGTCGGCCCGGCTCCGGCGGGGAGGGGGACGACCGCCTCGACGTCGTCACCAGCGCCTACCCGCTGCAGTACGTGACCGAACGCGTCGCCGGCGAGGACGCCGCGGTGAGCAGCGCCCTGCCACCGGGCTCCGACGCCCACGAGGCGGAGCTGGCGCCCTCCCAGGCCCTCCGGCTGTCCGACGCCGACGTGGTGGTCACCCTCCCGGGCCTGCAGGCCGGGGTCGACGCGGCGCTGGCGGCCTCACCCCCCGGGCGCGTCGTCGACGTCACGGGCCCGGCGGACCTCGACGGCGACGACCTGCACTTCTGGCTCGACCCGCTGCGCCTGGCCGCCGTCGGCGACGCCGTGGCCGGCGAGCTGGCCCTGGCCGACCCCGGCGCGGCGGACGGCTACCGGGCGCGGGCGCGGGAGCTGCGCTCCGACCTGGAGGCCCTCGACGCCCGGTACGCCGCCGAGCTGGCCGCCTGCCGAGGAGCGGTGCTCGTCACCTCCCACGAGGCGTTCGGCTACCTGGCCGCCCGGTACGGGCTGGAGCAGGTGGGCGTGGCCGGCCTGGACCCCGAGGTCGAGCCCACCCCGGCGCGGCTGCGCGCGGTGGTCGCGCAGGTGCAGGACGCCGGCGTGCGGACCCTCTACTTCAAGACCGAGGCCACCGACGCCGTGACCCGGGCGGTGGCGGCCCGGCTGGGCACCGGCACCGGGGTGCTGGACCCGATGGAGAGCGAGCGGGAGCCCGGCACCGACCTCGTCGGGGTCGCGCAGGACAACCTCCTCTCGCTGCGCACCGGCCTGGCGTGCTGAGCGGGCGCGGCCACCGACCGGGCTGCACGCCGGGCCGGCGGCCGCGCCCGGCGGCGTCGGCAGACGGGTGCCGCACGGCGCGCCGCCCGCGCCGCGCCGTGTCACAGTGGGACTGCTGTGACCACTGATGCTTCCGCCGTCCCCGAGGCGCCCCCCGTGCACCGCGAGCACGCCCGGGTGGTCCTGCGGCACGCGCCCTCCGCCCCCGGGGCGGCCCGCAGGTTCGCGCGGAACCACCTGTGCGCGGTGCACGCGGCGGGCGCCCTGGACGCCGTGCTCGTCGTCGTCAGCGAGCTGGTCACCAACGCCGTCGAGCACGGCCGGCCCCCGGTGGTCCTCACCCTGATCTGCAACCTCGAGCAGGTCGTGGTCGGCGTCCACGACACCTCCACCAGCGAGCCGCCGCGCACGCAGGGCGAGGTGCCCTGGTACGCCGAGAGCGGCCGCGGCATGCAGCTGGTGGAGGGGCTGGCGGTGCACTGGGGCGTCAGCGGGGAGGGCCCGGGCGGCGGCACCGGCAAGGGCGTGTGGGCCACCATCACCCTCTGAGCGACCCGCCCACCTGAGGCGCCCCACGGGCGGTCCCCGGGGGGCGCGGGAGGCGCGGGAGGCGCGGGGCGTCAGCCCGGCGATCCCAGGCCGGCGAGCAGGTTGATGGTGGCGCCGAGGACCACGGCGCCCAGCAGGAACGACACCAGCGCGTGGCGCAGCGCAGCGCCGCGCATCGCGCGGGACGCGAGCGACGTGTCGGAGACCTGGTAGGTCATGCCGATCGAGAACGCCACGTACGCGAAGTCGAGGTAGGACGGCGGACCGCCCTCGAACTGGATGCCGCCGGGCTCGTCGCCGTCGTAGTAGAGGAACGCGTAGTGCAGGCAGGAGGTCGTGTGGACCACGAGCCACGACGCGGCCACCACCACCAGGCCCAGCCCGGCGAGCACGTCCTGCGCCGCGCCGTGGGCGCTGCTGGCCTGGACGAGCAGACCGCCGACGCCCACCAGGCTGCCCAGGCACGCGAGCAGCACCACCGTGCGGCTGGCGGGGCGCGAGGGGTCGTCGCGGGTGGCGTGCGCCGCGGTCGCCGCCTCGTCGAGCCGGGTGATGAGCCGCAGGTCGCGCGCGAGGACCACGGCCGCCACCACGACCCAGCCCGCCGCGAAGGCCGCGGCGCCCGCCCCCGCGAGGACGGCCAGCGCCGCGACCACCGCCCCGGTGACGAGCGCCGCGGCCAGCCGCCGCGAGGCCCGCCGCCGCTCAGGGGGCGCCGCCTGGGCGCCGGAGGGGTCCGCCACGGGCTTCGGGCTCACGCCGCGGAGGCTACGGCCTCCCGCTGGTCGCCCACCGGCGTGATCGCTGTCGCGGAGGCGTGGTCGGATGGAGCCGTCCGCCCTTCGACGTCGAAACGGATCACCTGCCGTGCCCCCAGCACCTGCCGCACCACCCCTGCGCGTGGCCGTCCTCGGCTCCTGGCACGTCCACGCCGACGACTACGCCAGGTCCGTCCTGGACCACCCCGGCACCGAGCTGGTGGCCGTCTGGGACGACGACGCCGAGCGCGGCCGCGCCGCCGCCGCCCGCCTGGGCGCGCCCTTCGAGCCGGACCTGGACGCGCTGCTCTCCGGCGGCAGCGCCGCCGGCCGCGTCGACGGCGTCACGGTCACGACCTCGACGGCGGCGCACCGCGAGGTGGTCGGGGCCGCGGTGCGGGCCGGGGTGCACGTCTTCACCGAGAAGCTGCTCGCACCCACCGTCGCCGAGTGCACCGAGCTGCTCGCCGAGGCCGAGCGGACCGGTGCCGTGGTGGTGGTCTCGCTGCCGCGCCTGTACGCGGGGTGCACGGCCGCGGTGCGGGAGGTGGTCGAGAGCGGCCGCCTCGGGCGCGTCACGTACGCCCGGGTGCGCCTGTCGCACGAGGGGGCTGTCACCGGCTGGCTGCCGGACCGCTTCTTCGACCCCGGGCCCTCGGTCGGCGGCGCGCTCACCGACCTCGGCTGCCACCCGGTGTACCTGGTGCAGCTGCTGCTGGGCGCCCGCCCCGACAGCGTCATCGCGGCCTACGGGTCCGTGACGGGGCGGGCCGTGGAGGACAACGCCGTCGTCGTCGCCAGCTACCCGGACGGGGTGATCGGTGTCGCCGAGGCGAGCTTCTCCTCCCCCACCCCGTTCACCATCGACGTCTTCGGCACCGAGGGCACGGTGAGCTGGGCGGACACCCCCGGCCGGCTCACCGCCACCGGGGCGGCCTTCCGCCCCGCCGACGGGGACGACGGCGGCGCGCCCGTCCAGCTGCCCGTACCGGAGGACTCCCCCGGGGCGTTCGCGCAGTGGGTCGGCCACATCGCCGCCGGTACCCGCGCCGAGGAGAACACCTCCCGGGCGGTGGAGCTCACGCGCCTGGTGGTGGCGGCCAACCGCGCCGCCGCCGAGCAGCGCGCCGTCGCGCTCGACTGACCACCCCCTGCTCGACGAGGAGACCCAGCCATGACCAGCAGCACCCTCCCGACCGCGCCGATCGCGGTCGGGCTCATCGGCGGCGGCGGCATCGCCACCGCCCACATCACCGGCTACGCGGCAGCCGCGGACCGCATCCGCGTGGCTGCCGTCGCCGACGCCTCCGAGGCGACCGCCCGCGCCCGCGGCGAGGAGCTGGGCGTCCCGCACTTCACGGACTACACGCAGATGATCGCCGAGGCGGAGATCGACGCGGTGGACATCTGCCTGCCGCACCACCTCCACGCCGACGCGATCGTCGCCGCGGCGCGGGCGGGCAAGCACGTCCTGTGCGAGAAGCCGCTCTGCCTCACCCCCGAGGAGGCCCGGCGCGTCCAGGCCGCGGTGGCCGAGGCCGGCGTGACGCTCATGTGCGCGCACAACCAGCTCTTCCTGCCGGCGGTGGCCACCGCCAAGGCCGTCATCGAGTCGGGCGTGCTCGGGCGGGTCTACGAGGTGCGCACCACCGACAGCTTCTTCAACGACTTCGACCCGTCGACGATGGGCTGGCGCGCGAAGGCGGCCACCAGCGGCGGCGGGGAGCTCATCGACACCGGCTACCACCCGACGTACCTCATGCTCCACCTCGCCGGCGGTGTGCCGGTGGAGGTGACGGCGATGCTCTCGACGCACCGCCTCGCGTTCATGGAGGGCGAGGACTCCGCCCAGGTGCTCGTGAGGTTCGACAACGGCGTGGTCGGCCAGCTGGTCACCAGCTGGGCCTACGAGGCGGCGCCCGGCACGGAGCGCTTCTCGGTGGTCGGCGAGCTGGGGTCGCTGAGCTCCGACGGGACGTCGCTGCGCTACGAGCTGCGCGACGGGGCGTCGACCACGCGGGAGTTCGAGCCGGTGGACACCTTCTCCGAGGAGATCGCGGCCTTCGCCGACTGCCTGCTCACCGGCACGCGGCCGCTGCACACCGAGGTGGAGGGCGTCGCCGTGCTCGGCACGATCCTCGCGGCGTACGAGGCGGCCCGCGAGCGCCGCGTGGCCGAGGTCCTCCGCGCCTGAGTCCCCCACCCCGTCCCCGTGGTCACTCGCCTCCGAAGCACTCCCCCCGC
>NZ_JBQXXG010000029.1:0-30294 GCF_052644995.1 Quadrisphaera sp. KR29 | reverse complement strand
CCGCACCCCGACGACGAACGAGCAGCGGCGAGGAGGAGCGATGAGCACCAGCGACGACGCCCGGCGCGCGCCGGACGGCGGGTACACGATGCTCGAGGTCGTCATCGCCATGGCCGTCTTCACGATCCTCGCCGGCTCGGTCTTCACGGTCCTGACCGGTGCGCTGCGCGTCACGGGTGACAACAACCGCCGCACCGTCGCGGCGGACCTCGCCTCAGCGCAGATCGAGCAGGCGCGCTCCCAGCGCGCGCTCGACATCCCCGACGGCCTCACCACCCGGACCCAGACCGTCGGCGGCACGACCTACACCGTCGCCCAGACCGCCAACTACCTCGCCTCGGACGCCACCAACCCCGTGTGCGTCGGCTCCGGTGACACGCTGGCCTACAAGCTCGTCTCGGTGCGCGTCACCTGGCCCGGCATGGGCACCACCCGGGCCGTGAGCGCCAAGACGCTGCGCGCCCTCCAGCTCGGCTCCGGCGGTCTCGCCGCCGGCAGCGGGTCGCTCGCCGTCGTCGTCCAGGGCGCCAACGGCGACGTCGTCACCGGCAGCGTCGTGGCGCTGTCGCCCGGTGGCGCCGTCCGCACCACCGGCAGCGACGGCTGCGCCGTCTTCGCGGGCCTGGATCCGGGCACCTACCGGGCGACGGTCGACCAGCCGGGCCGGGTCGCCTCCAGCGGCTACCAGGCGGCGTCCACCGCCGACCTCGTCGTCAGCGCGGGGCAGGTCACGCGCGCCTCGCTCTTCCACGACGTCGCCCGGACCCAGCCCTTCGTCCTGGAGCCGCCGGCCGGCTACCAGGTGCCCGCGGGGGTGCCGGTGGTCCTGCGCGACAGCTTCATCGCCGACACCACGGCCCCGGCCTGCGGCACCGCGCCGGTCCGCTCCTGCGCCACCGGCGTGCCCGGCGAGCTGCAGGGCCTCTTCCCCGACACCTACGCCCTGTGGGCGGGCACCTGCTCCGACGCGGATGACGCGCCTGCCAGCTTCGACGCCACCCAGGCCGCGGGCGGTGCGACCCCCGTGGGGGTGCCGCTGGGCGGGGTGGCCGTCACGGTCACCCGCGCGGGGGTCCCGACCAGCGGCACGCCCCTGTACGCGGTGCACCAGCCGGAGAACGCCGAGGTCACCGGCAGCCAGTGCCCGACCGGGGAGGTGTACGCGCTGGGCACCAGCGGCGCGGCGCCCACGGCGACCGCGCTGCCGTTCGGGGAGTGGACCATCACCACCGACCCCGCGGCGCCCGCCGGCACCGGCCCGGTGGTGCTGCTGGACGCCGCGCACCCCACCTCCGACGTCGCGGTGGTGCTGCCGTGAGCGGCCGGATGGCGGGCGCCGCGCGGACCCCGGTGGGCCCGGCCGAGCGCCGCGAGGAGGGCACCACGCTCGTGGAGCTGCTCGTCGTCATGGTCCTGACGACCATCGTCCTCGCCGCGGTGGGCACGGTCTTCACCAGCTCGCTGCGGGGTGTGCGCGAGGCCCAGGTGCGCACCAGCACCCAGGCCGACGCCCGCACGGCGACCGAGGCGATCACCCGCAGCCTGCGCGTCGCGGTGGCGCCTCCCGCCGGGGCGCCCACGGGCCCGTCCTCGGGCACGGTCCCGAGCCCCTTCACCGCGGCGTCGTCCACGGGCGTCAGCTTCTACGCCAACCTGCAGCGCACCACTGTCGCGTTCGCCACCTCCGGGCCCACGAGCGCGCCCGTCGTGCGCGCCGCCCTGGAGGGCCCGTGGCTGGTGAGCTACGGCTACGACGCCACCCGGCAGTGCGTCACGGAGGCGCGGACGCCCGCGACGGCCAACACCGGCCCGACCGCCACCACGGTCCCGTACCTGTGGACCACCGGCACCACCACCAAGTGCCTGGCGACGACGACCACGCCGCCGTCGTTCAGCTACTTCACCAGCGGCGTCATCACCTCGGCGGCGGGTGCGACCGCTCCCATCGCCCCGGCGTCGGGGAGCACCCTGAGCCCCGCCGAGGCGGCCTCGGTGGTCAGCGTGGGCGTCGCGCTCGTCGTCGCCGACCCGAGGGCCCCCGACCTGGCCCCCACCACCACCAGCGACCGGGTCAGCCTGGTCAACGTCCTCGCGAGTCAGGCAGGCTGATGCGACGTCCGACCCCGCTGCGCCGGCTCTCCGGCCGCCCCCACCCCGAGGGCGAGGAGGGCATCGCCCTCATCACCGTCGTCGGGACGATGGGCGTGGTCACCGCCCTGGTGCTCGCCGCCCTGTTCCTCGTCGTGAGCTCGACCCCCCGCGCCCGGGCCGGCCAGGACGCGTCCACGGCGCTGGGCGCGGCCCAGGCCGGGGTCGACGAGTACATCTCGCGCCTCAACGCCAACGACAGCTACTGGACCGCCGGTAACGTCGACGCCGCCAACGCCGCGCTGACCACCCCGGCGGCCTTCGCCACCGCGCCCGGGCGTCCCCTGCCGGGCTCCACCACGGGCGCCCGGTTCAAGTACACCGTCCTCAACTCGATCCCCGACATCGCCAGCAGCGGCCTCATCCAGCTCAAGGTCGCCGGCACCGCCGTGCAGCCCGGCGGCACGCCGACCAGCCGCACCCTCATCGCCACGCTGAAGATCAAGGGCTTCCTCAACTACATCTACTTCAGCGACGTGGAGGCCACCGACCCGGAGCTGTGGTCGGCCAACGCCCCCGCCCGCTACAACGGGCAGGCGCAGGTCACGGTCGGGACCACGACCTACACCTTCCGCGCCGACAAGGCGAAGGTGCAGGCCGACTGCTCCGCGAAGTACTACGAGGGGCGCCAGAGCAAGTCCTACGAGGTCTCCAGCGCCACCAAGACGACGGTCGTGCAGGGGACCAACGGCGCCGTCGTCGGGACCCTGCCGGGGTGGAACGGCTGGACCACCGGGACCGTGTCCGGGTACTGCAGCCGCGACATCCAGTTCACCACCGGCGACGTCATCAACGGACCGCTGCACAGCAACGACCTGCTGAAGATCGCCGGCAGCCCGGTGTTCGGCAACCCCGACACCTCGGTGTGGTCCGGCGCCTACCCCGCCACCGGCCCGCTGTACTGGGGCGGCGGCGCGCCCAGCGCGGGCACCACCGCCCAGGCGGGCTACCCGGTCCTGGCCTCCAAGCAGCCCACCACCATGCCGACCGGCAACACCGAGCTGCTGCGCTACGTCTCACCGAAGATCGACACGAGCAGCAACACCGACCGCAGGGGCTGCCTCTACCGCGGGGCCACCAAGATCACCTTCACCGGGACGACGATGACGGTGCTCTCGCCCAACACCACCGACGCGAGCACGCCCTCGCGCTGCCTCGACGTGGCCAACCGCAACCAGCCGCAGACCAAGCCGATCCCGCCGGTCATCTACGTCGCCGCCGCCACCGGCTCCTGCAAGGGCGTCGGCTACCCGCTGGCCAACGAGGCCACGACGGGTCTGACCACGAACTACGACTGCAAGCGCGGGACGCCCTTCGTCTCCGGGACCGTCGACGCCGCGGTGACCGTCGCCGGCGCCGACGACGTCGTGGTCACCGGCGACCTCACCTACGCCGACGGCGGCGCGGGCACCGACGTCCTCGGCCTGGTCGCGACCGGCTACGTGTGGGTGCACCACCCCGTCTCCAAGACCAGCCCCGTCACGAACCTCACCGCCGCCGACGGCTACACGCCCGTCCACACGATCCAGGCGGGCATCCTGTCGCTCAAGCACAGCTTCCTGGTGCAGAACTACGACAAGGGGGCGGCCCTGTCGACCGGCACCGCGGCGACCAAGCTCAACGTCCTGGGCGCCATCGCCCAGATGTACCGGGGCCCGGTCGGCACCGGCAACGGCACCACGGCGAGCACCGGGTACCTGAAGAACTACGTCTACGACACCCGCTTCAACGCCCTGCAGCCGCCGTACTTCATCAAGCCGGTGTCCTCGCCGTGGCAGGTGCAGTCGGTGGTCGACGCCCCGGCGGGCAGCTGACGTGGCCGCCGACCCGGCGCTGACCGCCGTGCTCACCGCCCTCGCGGGCGTGGTGGGCCTGGCCGTCGGCTCCTTCCTCAACGTCGTCGTCTGGCGCGTCCCGCAGGGCCTCTCCGTGGTCCGCCCCGCCAGCGCGTGCCCCGCGTGCGCCGCTCCCATCACCGCCCGCGACAACGTGCCGGTCCTGTCCTGGGTGGCGCTGCGGGGCCGCTGCCGCCGCTGCCGGGCGCCCATCAGCGCGCGCTACCCGCTGGTGGAGGCGGGCACCGCGGCGCTGTTCGCCGCCACCACCTGGTGGGCCGCGCGCCACGGCGACCTGGCGCTGCTGCCCGCCCTGCTCTACCTCGCGGCCCTGGGCGTGGCCCTGGCGCTCATCGACCTCGACGTGCGCCGGCTGCCCGACGCCCTCGTGCTGCCGTCCTACCCGGTGGTCGCCGCGCTGCTCGGCCTGGCCGCCGTCGTGGAGCACGACGGCGCGGCCGCGCTGCGCGCCGTCGTCGGCGGCGCCGCCCTGTGGCTGCTGTACTTCGCGCTCGCGGTCGCCAGGCCCGGCGGCATGGGCTTCGGCGACGTCAAGCTGTCGGGCCTCCTGGGCGCCTACCTCGGCTACGCCGGCTGGTCGAGCCTCGTGGTCGGCGCCTTCGCCGCCTTCCTCGTGGGCGGCCTCGTCGGGGTGGCGCTCGTCGCCTCCCGGCGCGTGGGACGCCGCGGGTCGCTGCCCTTCGGGCCGTTCATGCTCGCCGGCGCGGCGCTCGGATTCGCCGCCGGCGGGTCGCTCGCCCACTGGTACCTGCAGGTCAGCGGGCTCCTCCCCGCCTGAAGGGCTCAAGTGCTCGCCCGGAGCACCGATAGCACAGGAGAGCGCGCCGAGCAGCGGCGCCGCGGGCTGAGCAGGGAGGGCAGGCGTGGCACGACGCACGTCCATCGGGCTCGACGTCGGCACCGGCGCCGTGCGCGCCGCCGAGCTGTCCTTCACCTCCTCCGGCGTGGTCCTCGAGCGCAGCGCCGAGGTGCCGCTGCCCGAGGGCGCCGTCCGCGACGGCGAGGTGCTCGACGCCGCCGCCGTGTCCGCGGCCCTGGTCGAGCTGTGGCGCCGCGGCCGCTTCTCCCACCGCCGCGTGCGGGTCGGCGTCGCCAACCAGCGCGTGGTCGTACGCGAGGTCGAGGTGCCGCAGATGCCGCCCGCGGACCTCAGGAAGGCCCTGCCGTTCCAGGTGCAGGACGTGCTGCCCATGCCCGTCGAGGCCGCCGTCCTGGACTTCCACCCGCTGGAGGTGCGCACCGGCGCCGCGGCCCCCGTGGTCCGGGGCCTGCTCGTCGCCGCGTGGCGGGAGACCGTCACCGCGCTGCTCGCGGCCGTGCAGGGCGCCCGGCTGGTGCCCGACGCCGTCGACCTGACGGCCTTCGCGGTGCTGCGGGCCGTGGGGTCGGGTCTGGGCTCGGACGCTGCCGCGGAGGCCCTCGTCGACGTCGGGTCGGACACCACCCAGGTGGTCGTCCACTCCGGCGGCGCCCCGCACTTCGTCCGCATCCTCGCCTCCGGGGGCGACGACGTCACCGCGGCCCTCGCCGAGGGCACCGGCCTCACCACCGCCCAGGCCGAGCAGCTCAAGCGCGACCTCGACGAGGCGCCCGTCCTCGACGAGGCCGACCCCCGCAGCGCCTCCGCGCATGCCCTCCAGGTCGCCGTCGTCGCGTTCCTCGAGGAGGTGCGCAGCACCATCGACTACGCCGCCGCCACCAGCGGCCACCGCGCCGAGCGCGTGGTCCTCACCGGCGGCGGCGCCCGCCAGGCGGGCCTCGACGCGCAGCTGGCGGCCATGACCGGCGTGCCCGTCCACGTCGGCTCCGTCGAGCGCCGCGTCCGCCGCGGCCGGCACCTGCGGGGCGTGACCGCCGAGGGCCCCACCACGGCCGTCGGCCTCGCCCTGGGGGCCTCCGCGTGAGCGCCACCACCACCCGCCGCGAGCGGGGCACGAGCGCCCCGCGGGCGCTGCTGGCACCGGCCGCCCCCGGGGGCGGCCGGCAGGGCGCGCTCCCGTCGCTGCCGCGCGTCAACCTGCTGCCCCCCGAGGTGCTGGCCCGCCGCGCCGTGCGCCGGGTGCAGCGCGGCGCCGCGGTGGCCGCCGGCGCCGCCGTCGTCGTGGTCGCGGCCGCCTGGGGCGTCACCGCCTCGCAGGTCTCCGCCGAGCAGGCCCGCCTCGACGCCGCCAACCAGCGCGTGCAGACGCTGCAGGCGGAGCAGGCCCAGTACGCCGAGGCCCCCCAGGTCATCGCCCAGGTCGAGGCGGCCGAGGCGGCCCGGGCGACGGCGATGGCCCAGGACGTGGCCCTGTACTCCTACGTCGACTCCCTGACCCGCGCCCTGCCCGACGGCGCGTGGCTGGCCGGGGTCCAGGTCTCCCTGGACGCCGCGGGCGCGACGGCCGGTGCGGCCACCACCGCAGCGGCGACCTCGGCGACGGCGGCCACCGGCGCGGCCGCCGGGGCGTCGGCGGCCACCACCGGCAGCATCAGCATCACCGCCCGCTCGACGTCCTACGAGGACGTCGCCGGCTACCTCGACGCCCTGGCGCGGGTGCCGGGCGTCGCGGACGCCTACCTCACCGCGTCCAGCCAGGACGCCTCCGCCGCCGTGCCCGTCGTGAGCTTCACCGTCACCGCGCGGGTGACCACCGACGCGCTGTCGCACCGCTACGACCAGGAGGTGGGCTGACCGTGTCGACCTTCTCCCCGGCCCCGGCCGCCGGCCCCGCTGCCGGGCCCGCCGCCGGCGCCACCGGAGCGCTGGCCGCTCCCCGCGCCCTGCCCTGGCTGGGGGCGGGTGCCGGTGGGGTCGTGCTCGTGATGCTGGCGGGCTGGCTGCTCGTCGTCTCCCCGGCGCGCACGCAGGTCAGCGACCTGGCCGCGTCCACCGCGCAGGTGGAGTCCACCGAGCCGGCCCTGGCCGCGCGCGTCGCCGAGCTCGAGCAGGAGTTCGCCGCGCTGCCCGAGCACCGCGCCCAGCTCGCCACCCTGCGCACGCAGCTGCCCGCCGGCGCCGCGCTGCCCGAGCTGGTCCGCTCGCTGCGCGACGCGGCGGCGCGCAGCGGCGTGGAGCTGACCAGCCTGACGCCGTCGCCTCCGGTGCCCGTCGTGAGTGCGGCCAGCGCGGCCAGCGCCGCCGCGCCCGCCGCCCCCGCTGACCCATCGGCCGCTGCCGCCACCGACCCCACCGCTGCCGCCGCGACCACCGCGAGCGCCGCCGCCTCCGCGGCCCCGAGCGGGCTGCTGCAGGTGCCGGTGGCGCTGACGGCGACGGGCGGCTACGCCGCCCTGGTCAGCTTCCTGGCGGAGGTCCAGGGCGACGAGCGGCTGCTCCTGGTCACCAGCGTCGACCTGGCGCCCAGCTCCACCGCGGGTGCGGGCGGGCAGCTGGCCCTGTCCGTCTCCGGGGCGGTCTTCGCCCTCCCCGACGACACCACCGGCGCCGCCGGGGCCACCGGGGCCACCGGGGCCGCTGGCCAGCCCGCGGACGCCGCCCCCGCCCCCGCGGCGGACCCGTCCGCCGCCACCGCGATCAACTGAACGGCGCAGAGGAGCAGCCATGAGCACCGGCCCGTTCGACCCGGCGGCCGAGGACGGCTTCGAGCCCGTCTTCTCCACCCGCCCGGCCCCCGAGCCCGCACCCGCCCCGTTCTTCGGCGGCGTCCCCGCCTCGCCCTTCGGTGAGGTGAGCGCTGCGCCGTTCGGCGAGGTGCCCGCTGCGCCGTTCGGCGAGGCGTCCCCCTCGCCGTTCGGTGACGTGCCGAGCTCGCCGTTCGGCGCCGTCCCCGGGCCGATCGCGGCGGAGGCGCCGCTGACGGCGGCGCTGGACGCCGAGCCGGTGCTGGGCTGGGGCCTGCACGAGGCGGCCGCTGCCCTCGACCCGGTCGAGCGCCCGGCACCGATGGCGCCCTTCGGCACCCCGTCCGCGCCGCCGGCACCGCTGGTCCCCACCACCCGGGCCGCTGCGCAGGCGAGCACCCTCCTGCTGCCCGCCCCGCGCCCCGCCGCCGACGACACCGGCGTCCTGGACGGCCCGGACGGTCCCGACGGCGACGCACCACCGGCCCCGCGCCGGGCGCGCCGCGTGAGCCCGGTGCTCGCCGTCGCCGTGGCCGGGGGCGCCGTCGTCGCCGGTGCCCTCGGCGCCTTCGTCCTGCTGGGCAGCACGGACGGCGGGGTCGGGACCGACGCGGCCGGGACGGTCGTCACCAGCCCCCCCTCCGGCCCCGGCCCCGACGGGCAGGCGGGCACCGGGGCGGACGACACCCCCACCGCCTCCCCGTCGGCGGTCCCCGGTGCCTTCGCGCCCAACGCCCGCGACCCCTTCGCCGCGCTCGTGGGGGCCGGCGCCACCGGCACCACCGGCACCGGTGACGGGACGGCGGTCACCGACGGCACCACCGGCACCGTCCCGGGCACCGACGGCGCCACCGGCACCGTCCCGGGCACGGGCACCCTCCCGGGCACCGGGACGGTCGGCGGCCAGACGGGCGGCCAGACGGGCGGCCAGCCGGGCGGGACGGGCTCGGTCGGCGGCGCCCCCAGCGGCGGGCAGGGCTCGGGGCAGCAGGGCTCCTCCGGCGGCACGCCCTCCACCCCGGTGCCCGCGTCGCTGACCACCGCCCAGATCTGCAGCGCGGTGGTCGGCCCCATGGACCAGGTCGAGCAGCTGCTCACCGCCAGCGCCGCCGGCTCGACGGCCGCGGTGGACACCGGTCTGGCGCTGCGCACCCCCGTCGGGGTGCTGCGCACGGCCGTCTCCCTCACCAGCGACTCCCGGCTGGCCTCGCGCCTGGACATCGCCGCCAGCTCGGCCGAGGCGCTGCGCGCCCAGCTCATCGCCGGCACCCCCGTGACGTCGGGCCAGGCGGCCACCCAGGCCGCCCGGGACGCCGACGTGCGCACCGCCTGCGGCTGAGGCCGCGCCGCGGGCCGCCGCAGCGCCCGTGGGAGGATCAGCCGCGTGCTGCGCTGGCTGACTGCGGGGGAGTCCCACGGCCCCGCCCTCGTCGGCGTCCTCGAGGGCCTGCCCTCGGGGGTCGCCGTGACCACCGACGTCCTCGTCGCCGCCCTGGCCCGCCGCCGCCTCGGCTACGGCCGCGGTGCGCGGATGTCCTTCGAGCAGGACGAGGTGACCGTGCTCGCCGGGCTGCGGCACGGCCTCACCCAGGGCGGGCCCTTCGCCCTCACCATCGGCAACACCGAGTGGCCCAAGTGGTCGACGGTGATGGCGGCCGACCCCGTCGACCCCTCGCTGCTGAAGACCACCGGCCGCAACGCCGCGCTGACCCGCCCCCGCCCCGGCCACGCCGACCTCGTCGGAATGCAGAAGCACGGCTTCGACGAGGCGCGGCCGGTGCTGGAGCGGGCCAGCGCCCGCGAGACCGCCACCCGCGTGGCCCTCGGGGCCGTCGCGGCGGCGTTCCTGCAGCAGGCCGCCGGCGTCCGCCTGGTCTCCCACACGGTCTCCCTGGGCCCGGTCGCGGTGCCCGAGGCCGCGTGGGCGGAGGTCGGGCTGCCCGGGCCCGACGACGTCGCCGCCCTCGACGCCGACCCGCTGCGCTGCCACCACCCCGCCACGAGCGCCCGGATGGTCGAGGAGGTCGACGCCTGCCACAAGGAGGGCGACACCCTCGGCGGCGTCGTGGAGGTCCTCGCCTACGGCCTGCCGCCGGGCCTGGGCAGCCACACCCACTGGGACCGCCGGATCGACGGCCGGCTCGCGCAGGCGCTCATGGGCATCCAGGCCATCAAGGGCGTGGAGGTCGGCGACGGCTTCGAGACCGCCCGCCGCCGCGGCTCCCAGGCGCACGACGAGATCGAGACCGGTCCCGACGGGGTGCTGCGCCGCCGCACCGGCCGCGCCGGCGGCACCGAGGGCGGGATGACCACCGGGGAGGTGCTGCGGGTGCGCGCGGCGATGAAGCCCATCGCCACCGTCCCGCGCGCCCTGGCCACCGTCGACGTCGCCACCGGCGAGGCCGCGCAGGCCCACCACCAGCGCTCGGACGTCTGCGCGGTGCCCGCGGCCGGCGTCGTCGCCGAGGCGATGGTCGCGCTGGTGCTGGCCGACGCGCTGCTGGAGAAATTCGGGGGCGACTCCGTCCCGGAGACCGCCCGCAACGTGCGCGCCTACCTCGACGCCATCCCCGAGCTGCTGCGCAGCCGCACCGAGGGCACCGGCGAGGCGACGGCCGGCGCCGGAGCCCCCGCCGGCGCCGCCGCCCCGACGGCCTGAGCGTGGCCCCGCGGGTCGTGCTCGTCGGCCCGATGGGGGCCGGCAAGTCCGCCGTCGGCGCGCTGCTCGCGCGCGACCTCGGGCTCACCCTGCGCGACACCGACGCCGACGTGGAGGCGGTGGCCGGGCGCCCGGTCGCGGCGGTCTTCGCCGACGACGGCGAGCCCGCCTTCCGCGCCCTGGAGCGCGCTGCCGTCCTCGACGCGGTGCGCGAGCACCCCGGTGTGCTGTCCCTGGGCGGCGGGGCCGTCCTCGACGCCGGCACGCGCGCCGACCTCGTCGCGCTGCGCTCCCCGGTGGTCCTCCTGACGGCGACGTGGGAGCACGTCGCCGAGCGGCTGGGCGACACCAGCACCCGCCCGGTGCTCGCCGGTGACGCCGAGCAGCGCTGGCGGGAGGTGCTCGCGGCCCGGGAGGCGCACTACGCCGAGGTCGCCGACCACGTCGTCCCCACCGACGGGCGCACGCCCCGCCAGGTGGCCGACGTGGTCCTGCGCCTGCTCACCGTCCCCTGACCCGGCTCCACCACCCGGCGGCGGGCCGCTCCGTAGGATCGCCACCCGTGAGCACCACGACCCCGCCCGCCGAGGCGCCGGCCGAGCAGCCGACCCGGATCACCGTCGCCGGCGAGGTGCCCTACGACGTCGTCGTCGGCACCGGCCTGCTCGGGGAGCTGCCCGGCCTGCTGGGGCAGCGGGTGCAGCGGGTGCTCGTCGTGCACCCCCGCGCGCTCGCAGCCACGGGGGAGGCAGTCCGCGACGACCTCGCCGCCGCCGGCTACGAGGCCTACCTCGCCGAGGTCCCCGACGGGGAGGACGCCAAGCGCGCCGAGGTCGCCGCCTTCTGCTGGGGGGCGCTGGGCCAGGCCGGCTTCACCCGCACCGACGCCGTCGTCGGGGTCGGCGGGGGAGCGGTCACCGACCTCGCCGGCTTCGTGGCCGCCACCTGGCTGCGCGGGGTCAGGGTGGTGCAGGTCCCCACGACGCTGCTCGCGATGGTCGACGCCGCCGTCGGCGGCAAGACCGGCATCAACACCAAGGAGGGCAAGAACCTCGTCGGCGCCTTCCACCCGCCCGCGGGCGTGCTGTGCGACCTCGCCGCGCTGCGCACCCTGCCCGTCAACGACCTCGTCGCCGGCATGGCCGAGGTCGTCAAGTGCGGCTTCATCGCCGACCCGCGGATCCTGGAGCTCATCGAGGCCGACCCGGCCGCCGTCCGCGACCCCGGGGCCCCCGTCATCCGCGAGCTCGTCGAGCGCGCGGTGCGGGTCAAGGCCGACGTCGTGGGGCAGGACCTCAAGGAGTCCGGCCTGCGGGAGGTCCTCAACTACGGGCACACCCTGGGCCACGCCATCGAGCTGGTGGAGCGCTACGAGTGGCGCCACGGCGCCGCGGTGAGCATCGGCATGGTCTACGTCGCCGAGCTGGCGCGGCTCGCCGGCCGCCTGGACGACGCCGTCGTCGACCGGCACCGCAGCGTGCTGGGGTCCGTCGGGCTGCCGCTGACCTACCGCGGCGACCGCTGGCCGCAGCTGCTGGAGGGAATGAAGCGCGACAAGAAGACCCGCGGTGACCTGCTGCGCTTCGTCGTGCTGGACGACGTCGCCAGGCCCAGCCGGCTGGAGGGCCCGGACCCGTCGCTCATGGCCGCCGCCTACTCCGCCATCAGCGAGTGAGGTGCGACGCCACCAGCGCGTGAGGTGCGACGCCACCAGCGCCTGATCGCCGGCGTCGGGGGCACCGCCCCCGCGCCGGTAACATCTCCCCACGTGGCATCGACGAACGACCTGAAGAACGGCCTCGTGCTCAACCTCGACGGACAGCTGTGGTCCGTCGTCGAGTTCCAGCACGTCAAGCCCGGCAAGGGCGGCGCGTTCGTGCGCAGCAAGCTCAAGAACGTGCTGTCGGGCAAGGTCGTCGACCGCACCTTCAACGCCGGCACCAAGGTCGACACCGCCACGGTCGACAAGCGCGACATGCAGTACCTGTACCGCGACGGCACCGACTTCGTGTTCATGGACTCCGACACCTACGACCAGATCACCGTGGCCGAGGAGACCGTGGGGGAGGCCGCCAACTTCCTCCTCGAGAGCGCCGAGGTCATCGTCGCGGTGCACGAGGGCACGCCGCTCTACGTCGAGCTGCCCACCTCGGTGGTGCTCGAGGTCACCTACACCGAGCCCGGTCTGCAGGGGGACCGCTCCACGGGCGGCACCAAGCCCGCCACCGTCGAGACCGGCTACCAGATCCAGGTGCCGCTGTTCCTGGAGACGGGCACCAAGGTCAAGGTCGACACGCGGACCGGGGACTACCTCGGCCGCGTCAGCTGACGACGCCCGCCCCCTGACGTGGCAGCCCGCACCAAGGCCCGCAAGCGCGCCCTCGACCTGCTCTTCGAGGCCGAGCAGCGCCGGCTCGACCCCGTCGCCCTCGCGGCGGACCGCCTGGCCAGCGGCCACGTCCCGGTCCCGCAGTACAGCCTCGACCTGGTCGAGGGCGTGCAGGCCCACCGCGAGCGCATCGACGAGCTGCTGACGACGTACTCGCACGGGTGGCCGCTGGACAGGATGCCCTCGGTCGACCGCAACCTGCTGCGCATCGGGACCTTCGAGCTGCTCTGGTGCGACGACGTGCCCGACGAGGTCGTCCTGTCCGAGGCCGTGTCCCTGGCCTCGGAGCTCAGCACCGACGAGTCGCCGGCCTTCGTCAACGGCCTGCTGGGCCGGCTGCTGCAGCTCAAGCCGGGCCTCGTGGAGCGCTGAGGCGCCCCACCGGCGCGCGCCGGCCATCGCGTCGTCACAGCTGGTGACCAGGACGGACGAGAAGACCCCCGCACCGGGTGTCCCGGGCGGGGGTCTGTCGTACCGCTGGGTGAGCGGCGGCGCGGTGCGGGGGCTCAGCCGCCCTGGGCGACCGCGCGGCGCGCGTCGGGGTCGAGCACGCCCCAGCTGATGAGCTCCTCGGCCAGCTGCTGCGGCGGGAGGTCGTAGATCACGGCGAGGGCGCGCAGGTCGTCCGAGCGGATCGAGAGGACCTTGCCGTTGTAGTCCCCGCGCTGGGTCTGGATGGTCGCCGCGTAGCGGGCCAGCGGGCCGGCCTTCTCCGAGGGCACCGACTGCAGGCGCTCCAGGTCGAGCACCAGCTTGGGCGGGGGCTCGCTGTGACCTGCGCTGCCGCCGTCGGGGAGGAGGGCGGAGACGGGCACGCCGTAGAAGTCCGCCAGCTCCGCGAGGCGCTGGACGGTGACGGCGCGGTCGCCGCGCTCGTAGGAGCCGACCACCACGGCCTTCCACTGCCCGCCCGAGCGCTGCTCCACGCCCTGCAGGGACAGGCCCTGCTGGGTGCGGATGGCGCGCAGCCGGCTGCCGAGCGCCTTCGCGTACCCCGATCCTTCCTCAGACATGCCGTTCCCTCTCCCTCACGTCCACGCTCATCTACTGACTGTGATCGTCACGGGGAGTGACTCCCAGGTCAACCGCTACGACGTCACAGGCAGTAACTGTTCACCCAGAGTGACTACCGGCGACCTGACCGCGACTGCCTCCGCGGCCCGGCGCCTCCCGCCACCAATGTCGCAGAGCTCACCCGGTGACCGGTGGCGGCCCGCCGCCGGCCGCGCCCGGCGCAGCGGGCCAGCGGCCCGGACGGCGGCGCCGCCCAGGTGCAGTACGGTCGGGGGCGCACCTGGATCCGACGTCCTTCAACCTCCGTCCTGTGAGGCGGGGAAGGAGTCAGTGAGTCACGAGCATGGCTGACGCACGCCCCGGGCCCTCCCCGACGGGCCCGACCGAGTCCCCGGCCCGGCCACCGGAGCCGCCCCCGGCCCCCACCGGGCGCTCGGCGACCGTCCTGGACGCCGACGAGATCGGCCGGGCCCTGACGCGCATCGCGCACGAGCTGCTGGAGCGGAACAAGGGCCCGCAGGGCCTGGTGCTCATGGGCGTCCCGCGCCGCGGCACCCACCTGGCGCGCCGCCTGGCCCAGCGCCTGGCCCAGGTCGAGCCCGGCTTCGACCCGGTGGCCGCCACGGGCTCCCTCGACGTGACGATGCACCGCGACGACCTGCGCCGGAACCCCACCCGCGCGCCGGAGCCGACCACGCTGCCCGCGGCCGGCATCGACGGCACCACCGTGGTCCTCGTCGACGACGTCCTGTACTCCGGGCGCACGGTGCGCGCGGCCCTCGACGCCCTGTCCGACCTGGGCCGCCCGCGCGCGGTGCGCCTGGCCGTGCTCGTCGACCGGGGGCACCGCGAGCTGCCGGTCCGCGCCGACCACGTGGGCAAGAACCTGCCGACGTCGACCACCGAGCGCGTCTACGTGCGCCTGGTCGAGACCGACGGCGTGGACGAGGTGCGGATCGAGGGGGCCCCGTGAAGCACCTGCTCTCCGCCGCCGACCTGACCCGCCAGGAGGCCGTGGGCCTGCTCGACGTGGCCGAGCAGATGGCCGCCACCCAGCAGCGCGAGATCAAGAAGCTGCCCGCGCTGCGCGGGCGGACGGTGGTCAACCTCTTCTTCGAGGACTCCACCCGCACCCGGCTCAGCTTCGAGACCGCCGCCAAGCGCCTCTCGGCCGACGTCATCACCTTCTCCGCCAAGGGCTCCAGCGTGTCCAAGGGGGAGAGCCTCAAGGACACCGCGCTGACCCTGCAGGCCATGGGCGCCGACGCCGTGGTGGTGCGCCACGCCTCCTCCGGCGCCCCGCACCGCCTGGCCGAGCAGGGCTGGACCTCCGGGGCGGTGCTCAACGCCGGCGACGGCACCCACGAGCACCCCACCCAGGCGCTGCTCGACGCCTTCACCCTGCGCCGCCACCTCGTCGGCGGCGGCCGGCCCGGCGCCGCGAGCGGCGCGGACCTGGCCGGGCGGCGCGTCGTCGTCGTCGGCGACGTCCTGCACAGCCGCGTGGCGCGCTCCAACGTGCACCTGCTGCACACCCTGGGGGCCCGCACCACGCTGGTGGCCCCGCCCACCCTGCTCCCGCTGGGCGTGCAGACCTGGCCGTGCGAGGTCTCCTACGACCTGGACGCCGCCCTCGCGGGCACCTCCGGGGACGGCGCCGGCCCTCCCGACGCGGTGATGGCGCTGCGCGTGCAGCTGGAGCGCATGGACGCCGCCTACTTCCCCTCCGCGCGGGAGTACTCCCGGCGCTACGGGGTGACCGCTGAGCGCATGGCGCGGCTGGCCGCCGTCTCACCGCACGCCCAGCTGCTGCACCCCGGCCCCATGAACCGCGGCCTGGAGATCACCGCCGAGGCCGCCGACGGCCCGCGCAGCCGCGTGGTCGAGCAGGTGACCAACGGGGTGGCGGTGCGCATGGCCGCGCTGTACCTGCTGCTGGCCGGAGGAGAGGACTGATGGACACCACCCTCGTCACGGGCGCGCGCCCCCTCGGCGGCGAGCCCGCCGACCTGCTCCTGCGCGACGGGACGGTCGCCGAGGTCGGCCCCGCCGGCTCGCTGGCCGCCCCCGAGGGCGCCCGCACCCTCGACGCCCGCGGCCTGGTCGCCCTGCCCGGCCTCGTCGACCTGCACACCCACCTGCGCGAGCCGGGCCGCGAGGACGCCGAGACGGTCGAGACCGGCACCCGCGCCGCGGCCCTGGGCGGGTACACCGCCGTGCACGCCATGGCCAACACCGCCCCCGTCGCCGACACCGCCGGCGTCGTGGAGCAGGTGTGGAGGCTGGGCCGCCAGGCGGGCTGGTGCGACGTGCGCCCCGTCGGCGCGGTGACGGTCGGGCTGGAGGGCGAGCGCCTGGCCGAGCTCGGCGCCATGGCGGACTCCGCCGCCGGCGTGCGGGTGTTCTCCGACGACGGGAAGTGCGTCTTCGACGCGGTGCTCATGCGCCGCGCGCTGGAGTACGTCAAGGCCTTCGACGGCGTCGTCGCCCAGCACGCCCAGGAGCCGCGCCTCACCGAGGGCGCGCAGATGAACGAGTCGGCGCTGTCCGGCGTGCTCGGGCTGCGCGGCTGGCCCGCGGTCGCCGAGGAGGCGGTCATCGCCCGCGACGTGCTGCTGGCCGGCCACGTCGGCTCCCGGCTGCACGTCTGCCACGTCTCCACCGCCGGGTCGGTGGAGATCGTGCGCTGGGCCAAGCAGCGCGGCGTCGACGTCACCGCCGAGGTCACCCCCCACCACCTGCTCCTGACCGAGGAGCTGGTCAGCGGCTACGACCCGGTCTACAAGGTCAACCCGCCGCTGCGCTCCGACGACGACGTCCGCGCGCTGCGCGCCGGGGTGGCCGACGGCACCATCGACGTCGTCGCCACCGACCACGCCCCGCACCCGGTGGAGGACAAGGACTGCGAGTGGTCCGCCGCCGCGATGGGGATGACTGGCCTGGAGACCGCGCTGTCCGTGGTCGTCCAGGCCCTCGTGGAGCCCGGCCACCTCGACTGGGCCGGCGTGGCGCGCGTCATGTCCCAGACCCCGGCGCGCATCGGCCGCGTGGCCGGGCAGGGCGGCGGGCTGGCCGCGGGAGACCCCGCGCACCTCGTGCTGGTCGACCCCGCCGCCCGCTGGACGGTCGACCCCGCCGCGATGGCCACCAAGGGCCGCAACAGCCCCTTCGCGGGGCGCGAGCTGCCCGGCCGCGTGGTCGCCACCGTCTACGGCGGCCACCCCACCGTGCTCGACGGGGCCCTGGCCGCCCCGCGCCCGTCCGCCGAGCGGGAGGGCGCCGCGTGGACCAGGTGATCGCGGGCCTGGTGCTGCTGGCCCTGGTGCCGGTGGTGTGGTGGCTGATGCTGCGCTCCTGGCGCCGCCGCGCCGCCCAGCAGGCCGCCGGCAGCGCCACGGCGCCGCCCCTGCCCCCGCCCGCGCCGCTGCCCGCGGGCGCCGGGCCGGAGTGGGTCGGCGGCAGCGCCGAGGCGCCCACCGCGGCCGCCGCCCGCACGGTGACCGGCACCTACGTCTCCACCGTGCTCTCGGGCCGCCCCTTCGAGCGCGTCACCGCGCACGGGCTGGGCACCCGCAGCCTGGTGGAGGTGGAGGCCGTCCCTGGTGCCGACCCGGGTGCCGACCCCGCCGGAGCGCCTGCGGGCGGCCCGGCGCTGCTGCTGCGCCGCCCCGGCGCGGCCTCGTTCTCGATCCCCGCGGCTGACCTCGTGCGCGTGACCCGCGCCCGGGGGCAGGCGGGCAAGGTGATGTTCGGCAAGGAGGACCTCGTCGTGGTGACCTGGCGGCTCGGTGGAGCAGGCGGGGCGGAGGTGGACAGCGCCGTGCGGACCAAGCCGCAGCAGGACGCCGGCCGCCTCGTCGCCCTCGTGGAGGGGCTCATGGGCTCCCGCGGCACGAGCCCGGGGGTGGACGCCGCATGAGCGCGCTGCTGCTGCTCGAGGACGGTCGCGCCTTCACCGGCGAGGCCTACGGCGCCCTCGGCGAGACCGTCGGCGAGGCCGTCTTCTGCACCGCCATGACCGGCTACCAGGAGACGATCACCGACCCCAGCTACCACCGCCAGGTCGTGGTCATGACGGCCCCGCACATCGGCAACACCGGCTGGAACGACGAGGACGACGAGTCCTCCCGCATCTGGGTGGCCGGCTTCGTGGTGCGCGACCCCGCCCGCCGCGCCTCCAGCTGGCGCTCGCGGCGCGAGCTGGCGCAGGAGCTGGCCTCCCAGGGCGTCGTCGGCATCTCCGGCGTCGACACCCGGGCCCTGACCCGCCACCTGCGCGAGCGCGGCGCCATGCGCGTCGGCGTCTTCTCGGGCCCGGCGCTCGCGGGCGCCTCGCGCGAGCAGCTGCTCGAGCGCGTCCGCACCGGGGCGCAGATGTCCGGCGCCGACCTCGCGGGCCAGGTCAGCACCCCTGACGCCTACGTCGTGGCGCCCGTCGGGGAGAAGCGCCTCACGGTGGCCGCCGTCGACCTCGGCATCAAGTCCAACACCCCGCGCGAGCTGGCCCGCCGCGGCGCGGAGGTCCACGTGCTCCCCGCGATGGCGACCCTGGAGGACGTCCTCGCCGTCAGCCCCGACGGCGTCTTCTTCTCCAACGGCCCCGGAGACCCCAGCGCCGCCACCCACGAGGTGGAGCTGCTGCAGCAGGTGCTCGAGCGCGAGATCCCCTTCTTCGGCATCTGCTACGGCAACCAGCTGCTGGGCCGCGCGCTGGGGCTGGGCACCTACAAGCTGCGCTACGGCCACCGCGGCGTGAACCAACCGGTGCTGGACAGGTCCACCGGGCGCGTCGAGGTCACCGCCCACAACCACGGCTTCGCCGTGGACGCCCCGCTGGAGGGTTCCACGAGCACGCCGTTCGGGCGGGTGGAGGTCAGCCACGTGGGCCTCAACGACGGCGTGGTGGAGGGCCTGCGGGTCACCGGCAGCCCGGCGTTCTCGGTGCAGTACCACCCCGAGGCCGCCGCGGGCCCGCACGACGCCAACTACCTCTTCGACAGGTTCGTCGACCTCGTCGCCGACCCGGGCGCGCCGCTGCCGCCGCTGCTGAACGCGCCCAAGCCCACCAGCTCCACCACCGGCGGCAGCGCCGCCGACCCGGTCCACCCGACGCACACCGAGGAGGGCGGTCGCTGATGCCGCGCCGCGAAGACCTCAGCTCCGTCCTGGTGATCGGCTCCGGCCCGATCGTCATCGGCCAGGCCGCCGAGTTCGACTACTCCGGCACCCAGGCGTGCCGCGTGCTGCGCTCGGAGGGCCTGCGGGTCGTCCTGGTCAACTCCAACCCGGCCACGATCATGACCGACCCGGAGGTCGCCGACGCCACCTACGTCGAGCCGATCACCTCCGAGGTCATCGAGGCGATCATCGCCAAGGAGCGCCCCGACGCGGTCCTGGCGACCCTCGGCGGGCAGACCGCCCTCAACGCGGCCATCGCGCTGCACGAGAGCGGCGTGCTCGCGAAGTACGACTGCGAGCTCATCGGCGCTGACGTCCCCGCCATCCAGCTGGGCGAGGACCGCCAGGCGTTCAAGGGCGTGGTGGAGCGGTGCGGCGGGGAGAGCGCCCGCAGCCGCACCGCCCACTCCGTCGAGGAGTGCCTGGAGGTCGCGGCCGAGCTCGGGTACCCGCTCGTCATCAGGCCCTCCTTCACCATGGGCGGCCTCGGCTCCGGCTTCGCCCACGACGAGGCCGACCTGGTCCGCAAGGCCAGCGCCGGCCTGCACGCCAGCCCCACCACCGAGGTCCTCCTGGAGGAGTCGATCCTCGGGTGGAAGGAGTACGAGCTCGAGCTCATGCGCGACCACGCCGACAACGTCGTCGTCGTCTGCTCGATCGAGAACTTCGACCCCATGGGCGTGCACACCGGTGACTCGATCACCGTGGCGCCCGCGATGACCCTCACCGACCGCGAGTACCAGCGCATGCGCGACGTCGGCATCGCCGTCATCCGCGAGGTCGGCGTGGACACCGGCGGGTGCAACATCCAGTTCGCGATCAACCCGGCCGACGGCCGCATGATCGTCATCGAGATGAACCCGCGGGTCTCGCGCTCCTCGGCCCTGGCCTCCAAGGCGACGGGCTTCCCCATCGCCAAGATCGCCGCCAAGCTCGCCGTCGGGTACAGCCTGGACGAGGTCGCCAACGACATCACCCGCAAGACCCCGGCCAGCTTCGAGCCCACGCTCGACTACGTCGTGGTCAAGGTGCCCCGCTTCGCCTTCGAGAAGTTCCCCGCCGCCGACACCTCCCTGACGACGACGATGAAGAGCGTCGGCGAGGCGATGGCCATCGGCAGGTCCTTCCCCGAGGCGCTGCAGAAGGCGCTGCGCTCCACCGAGCAGCGCGGCGCGACGTTCTCCTGGGACGGCGGCGTCGGCGGGGCCCCCACGGCCGAGGAGGTCGACGCCCTCGTCGAGCGGGCGAAGACCCCCACCGACGGCCGCATCGTGGCCGTGCAGCAGGCGCTGCGCGGCGGCGCCTCCGTCGAGCGCCTCCACGAGGCCACGGGGATCGACCCCTGGTTCCTCGACCAGATGCTCCTCATCGAGGAGGTGGCCGCGAAGGTCGCCGCCGCTCCCGAGCTGGACGAGCAGCTGCTGCGCACGGCCAAGAAGCACGGGTTCTCCGACGCCCAGCTCGCCCAGCTGCGCGCCCTGGGCCCCGGCGGCGAGCGCGAGGTCCGCGCCCTGCGGCACCGCCTCGGCGTGCGGCCGGTGTTCAAGACCGTCGACACCTGCGCGGCGGAGTTCGCCGCCCAGACCCCGTACCACTACTCCGCCTACGAGAGCACGCCGGAGGGGGAGAGCGAGGTCGCCGCCAGCGAGCGCCGCAAGGTGGTCGTGCTCGGCTCGGGCCCCAACCGCATCGGGCAGGGCGTGGAGTTCGACTACTCCTGCGTGCACGCGGTCATGGCGCTGCGCGAGGCCGGCTTCGAGACCGTGCTCGTCAACTGCAACCCCGAGACGGTCTCCACCGACTACGACACCTCCGACCGCCTCTACTTCGAGCCCCTCACCCTGGAGGACGTCCTCGAGGTGCTCCACGCCGAGGCCGCCTCCGGGGAGCTCGTCGGCGTCATCGCCACCCTCGGCGGCCAGACGCCGCTGGGCCTGGCCGCGCAGCTGGAGGCCGAGGGCGTCCCCGTCCTCGGCACCAGCCCGGCCGCCATCGACCTGGCCGAGGACCGCGGCGAGTTCGGCCGGGTGCTGGCCCGGGCCGGGCTGCGCGCCCCGCAGTTCGGCACCGCCACGTCGGTGGAGCAGGCCCGCGCCGTCGCCGAGGAGATCGGCTTCCCGGTGCTCGTGCGGCCCAGCTACGTCCTCGGCGGGCGCGGCATGCAGATCGTCTACGACGAGGGCTCCCTGGAGGAGTACGTCCGGCGCGCGACCGTGGCCAGCCCGGACCACCCCGTGCTGGTCGACAGGTTCCTCGACGACGCCGTGGAGATCGACGTCGACGCCCTCTTCGACGGCACCGACGTCTACCTCGGCGGCGTCATGGAGCACATCGAGGAGGCCGGCGTTCACTCCGGCGACTCCGCCTGCGTGCTGCCGCCGGTGACGCTGGGCTCCTCGGTGCTGGCGCGGGTGCGCGAGGCCACCGAGGGCATCGCCCGCGGCGTGGGGGTGCGCGGCCTGCTCAACGTGCAGTTCGCGCTCGCCTCCGACGTCCTGCACGTGCTGGAGGCCAACCCGCGCGCCAGCCGCACGGTGCCGTTCGTGGCCAAGGCCACCGGCGTCGCCCTGGCCAAGGCCGCCGCCCGCATCGCGGTGGGGGCCACCATCGCCGAGCTGCGCGCCGAGGGCCTGCTGCCGGCGACCGGCGACGGCGGGGACCTGCCGGCCGACAGCCCCATCTCCGTGAAGGAGGCGGTGCTGCCCTTCAAGCGGTTCCTCACCCCCGAGGGGCTCGTCGTCGACAGCCTGCTCGGCCCGGAGATGCGCTCGACCGGGGAGGTCATGGGCATCGACGTCGACTTCCCCTCCGCCTTCGCCAAGAGCCAGGCCGCGGCCTACGGCGGCCTGCCGCGCAGCGGCACGGTCTTCGTCTCCGTGGCCGACCCCGACAAGCGCGCCGTGCTCTTCCCCGTCAAGCGCCTGGTGGACCTGGGCTTCCGGGTGCTGGCCACCGAGGGCACCGCGATGATGCTGCGCCGCAACGGCGTGAGCAGCACCGTGGTGCGCAAGCACAGCGCCGGCACCGGCGGTGACGGGGAGCTCACGGTGGTGGAGCGCATCCTCGCCGGCGAGGTCGACCTCGTGGTCAACACGCCCAGCGCCGGGGAGACGCCGGCGGCGGCCGGAGCCCGCGCCGACGGGTACGAGATCCGCGCGGCCACGGCGGCGATGGACGTGCCGATCTTCACCACGGTGCAGCAGCTCGCGGCGGCGGCCGCCGCGATCGACACCGCCCACGCCGCCCGCGCGGCGGGGGAGCCGGTGCGGGTCCGCTCGCTGCAGGAGCACGCCGAGTACCTCAGGACCACCCGGTGAGCCGGTGAGCGGGACGACGACGGCGCCGGCGGGCGTGCAGGAGGCGGCCGAGGTCGTCTCCGCGCGGCCCGTCGGCGCCTACACGCACCTCGTGCTGCGCGCCCCCGAGGCCGCGCGGCGCGCGCAGCCGGGCCAGTTCGTGGCCTGCGGCACCGGCGACTCCGGCATGCTCCTGCGCCGCTCGCTGTCGCTGCACGCCGCCGACCCGGAGGCGGGCACCCTCGAGGTGGTCGTCGCCGCGGCGGGCCCGGGCACGCGGCTGCTGGCCGCCAAGCGGCCCGGTGACGCGGTCGCCACCACCGCGCCGCTGGGACGCCCGTTCCCGCTGCCCGGGCCCTCGTCGGCCCCCGGGTCTGCGCCGACCCCCGCCGTCGTCGTCGGCGGCGGCTACGGCGCGGCCCCGCTGCCGTGGCTGGCGCGGGTGCTCACCGCGGCGGGGAGCCGGGTGGTGGGGATCGTGGGCGCGGCCAGCGCCGACCGGCTGCTGGGCACGAGCGCCGTCGACGACGCCACGGCGCTGGACGGCATCGCCGACGCGGTGGTCGTCACCACCGACGACGGGTCGCTGGGCGCGCCCGGTCGCGTCACCGACGCCCTCCCCGAGGTGCTGCTCGAGCTCGCCGAGCTCGGGGACCCCGCCGTCTACGCGTGCGGCCCGATGCCCATGCTGCGCTCGGTGCAGACCACCACCCGCGAGGTGCTGGGGGAGCGCGCGCGCACGTGGCTGGCCGTGGAGGAGTCCATGGCCTGCGGCGTCGGCGTCTGCATGACCTGCGTGCTGCCGGTGCGGGAGCCCGACGGCGCCACGCGGATGCTGCGCGCCTGCACCGCCGGGCCGGTCTTCGACGGTGACGCGCTGCGCTGGGACGCCATCGGCGCCGCGCCGCACCTGCGCGGCGGGGCGCTGGTCCCCGACGACGCCGTCGGCGCTCCCGTCGTCGGCGGGGCGGGGGGCCACTGAGGTGTCCACCCCCACCTCCGCGACGATCGAGGACCAGGGCGTCGCATCCGTGGACCTGTCCACGTCCATCGGGTCCTTCCGCCTGCCCGCGCCGACCATGACCGCGTCCGGCTGCGCCGCCGCCGGGGCGGAGCTGGCGCCCTACCTGGACCTGGCCGCCCTCGGCGCCGTCGTCACCAAGTCGGTGCTGCGCGAGGCGCGCTCCGGGCGGGCCACCCCGCGCATGGCCGAGACGCCCTCGGGGATGCTCAACAGCATCGGGCTGCAGGGCCCCGGCATCGACGCCTTCCTGGCCCACGACCTGCCCGTGCTGGCCGAGGCCGGCGCGCGCGTGGTGGTCTCCATCGCCGGGGGGGACCCCGAGGAGTTCGGGGAGCTCGCCGGGCGCATCGCCGGCCTGGGCCCCGGCAGCCCCGTCGGGGCCGTCGAGGTCAACATCTCCTGCCCGAACGTCGCGAACCGGGGCCTGGTGTTCGCCTGCGACCCCGGCGCCTCCCGGGCGGTGCTCGAGGCCGTCAGCGGCGCCGTGCGCGCCTCGGCCCGCCCCGACCTGCCCGTGCTGGCCAAGCTCAGCCCCGACGTCACCGACCTCGTGGCCGTCGCGCTGGCGTGCACCGAGGGCGGCGCGACGGGCCTGACGGCGATCAACACCACCCTCGGCATGGTCGTCGACCCCGTCACGCTGCGCCCTCAGCTGGCCGGGGTCACCGGCGGCACGTCGGGCCCGGCGATCCGGCCGATCGCGGTCCGCTGCGTCTGGCAGCTCACCGCGGCCCAGCGCGCCGGCGTGCTGCCCGACGTCCCGGTGGTCGGTGCCGGCGGCGTGGCCAGCGGCGCCGACGCCCTGCAGCTCGTCGCCGCCGGCGCCTGCGCCGTGCAGGTGGGCACGGCCACCTTCGCCGACCCCTCCGCGCCGGCGCGCGTGGCCCGGGAGCTGGAGGCGGAGCTGGCGCGGCGCGGGGTGGCGCGCCTGGCCGACGTCGTCGGCATCGCCCACGAGCCCGGCCGCGGGACGACCAGGGGAGCCGCCCGGTGAGCGAGCAGACCACGACCCCCCGGGACCGGGAGCCCTTCGGCGTGCGCCTGGCCGCCGCCATGGAGGTCCGCGGGCCGCTGTGCGTGGGCATCGACCCCTCCCCGGCGCTGCTGGCGGACTGGGGGCTGCCGGACGACGCCACCGGCCTGGAGCGCTTCTCCCGCGCCGTCGTCGAGGCCGTGGCCGGGGCGTGCGCGGCGGTCAAGCCGCAGGCGGCCTTCTTCGAGCGGCACGGCAGCCGCGGCGTCGCCGTCCTGGAGCAGGTGGTGGCCGACGCGCGCGCAGCCGGTGTGCTGTGCGTGGTGGACGCCAAGCGCGGTGACATCGGCTCGACCATGGCCGCCTACGCCGACGCCTTCGCGGGGGAGGGCTCCCCGCTGGCCGGCGACGCGGTGACGGCCTCGCCCTTCCTGGGGTTCGGCTCCCTGGACCCGCTGCTCGACCTCGCCGAGCGCACCGGGCGCGGCGTCTTCGTGCTGGCGCTGACCTCCAACCCCGAGGGCGCTTCGGTGCAGCACGCCCGCGGGGGCGGCGGCGAGGCGGTGGCGGCGGCCGTGGCCCGCGCGGCCGCCGAGCGCAACGCGGCGGCCCGCGCCGCCGGCGCCGCCCTGGGCCCCGTGGGCCTGGTCGTGGGGGCGACCACCGGGGACGCCGCCGCGCGCCTGTCGGTGGACCTCGCCGGGGTGCACGGCCCGCTGCTGGCCCCCGGCATCGGCGCCCAGGGCGCCGGGCCGGACGACCTCGCCCGGGTGTTCGGCGGGGCCCGCCGGGCCGTGCTGGCCTCCTCCAGCCGGGAGGTGCTGAGGGCAGGACCCTCGGTGGTGGCGCTGCGGGAGGCGGCGGTACGGTCGGCAGACGCCTGCCGGGCAGCGCTGCGTCACTCGGCGTGACCCCCGGCGTTGCTCTGACCAGGTGACGTGGCTAGGTTTCCCACCAGGGTCTGCGCCGAGCCGCCTGCGGTGGGGCTGCTGATCGCAACGAGGACCGAAGACCAGGACCCCTTTCCCGACGACATCCAGAGGTGACTCTCAGTGCCGCTCCCGAACCTGACCCCCGAGCAGCGTGCTGCAGCCCTGGAGAAGGCCGCCGCCGCCCGCCGTGAGCGCGCCGAGGTGAAGAACCGCCTCAAGCACTCCCAGGGCGACCTCGGCGACGTGATCCGCGAGGGCCAGGAGAACGACGTCGTGGGCAAGATGAAGGTCTCCGCCCTCCTCGAGGCCCTCCCGGGCGTCGGCAAGGTCCGCGCCCAGAAGGTCATGGAGGAGATCGGCATCTCCGAGACCCGGCGCGTGCGCGGTCTGGGCGCCAACCAGATCAGCGCCCTCATCGACCGCTTCGGCCGCTGAGCCAGCAGCAGACCACCGGCCCGGCCCGGACGACGCCCCAGCGGCTGGTCGTCCTGGCCGGGCCGACGGCTGTCGGCAAGGGCACGGTCGCGGCTGACGTGCGCGCCCGCTACCCGCAGGTGTGGCTGTCGGTCTCGGCGACCACCAGGGCCCCGCGGCCCGGCGAGGTCGACGGCGTGCACTACCTGTTCACCAGCGAGGCCGCCTTCGACGCCCTGGTTGCGCAGGGGCAGATGCTCGAGTGGGCCGTCGTGCACGGCCGCCACCGCTACGGCACGCCCCGCGGCCCGGTGGAGCAGGCGCTCGCGGCCGGCACGCCGGTGCTGCTGGAGATCGACCTGCAGGGCGCCCGGCAGGTCAAGGCCGTCATGCCCGACGCCCACTTCGTCTTCCTGGCCCCGCCCAGCTGGGCCGAGCTCGAGCGCCGCCTGGTCGGCCGGGGCACCGAGGGGCCCGAGGAGCGGGAGCGCCGGCTCTCGACCGCACGGGTGGAGCTCGCCGCAGAAGGGGAGTTCGACACCACCATCGTCAACGACGACGTCAGCCGGGCCGCTGACGAGCTCGTATCATGGATGGGTCTGGGTCCGCTCACCCGCAGGTGACCTCACCGCCGGGGGATCGCCCGCGGCGCCGCCAGGAGAGCCGCTCGACCCGAGCGCACCCGCAGCTAGACCACCGATCTGGGAGGACACCCGTGTCCGGCACCGCCGCTGCCCCCGAGGGCATCACCAACCCGCCCATCGACGACCTGCTCGAGGCCGCCGACGGCTCCAAGTACGGGCTGGTCATCTACGCCGCCAAGCGCGCCCGCCAGATCAACGCCTACTACTCCCAGCTGGGCGAGGGCCTGCTGGAGTACGTCGGCCCCCTCGTGGAGACCCACGTGCAGGAGAAGCCGCTGAGCGTCGCGCTGCGCGAGATCGACGCGGGCCTGCTGACCATCCGTCCCGTCAGCCCGGAGGAGGCGGCCGCCGAGGCCGCCGCCGTCGCGCCGTCGGACCCGTTCGCGGCCCCCGCGGACGACGCGCGCGGCTTCTGAGCCAGCCCGTCAGCGCCTCACGATGACCGCGCCGCGCGTCGTCCTCGGTGTCGGCGGCGGCATCGCCGCCTACAAGGCGGCGCTGCTGCTGCGCCTGTTCACCGAGGGCGGCGCGTCCGTGCGCGTGGTCCCCACCGCCTCCGCCCTGCGCTTCGTCGGGGAGCCGACGTGGGCGGCCCTGTCCGGGCAGCCGGTGGCCACCGGCGTGTGGGCTGACGTCCACGAGGTGCCGCACGTGCGCCTGGGGCGCGAGGCCGACCTCGTGGTGGTGGCCCCGGCCACCGCGGACCTCTTGGGCCGCGCGGCCCACGGCCTGGCCGACGACCTGCTGACCAACGTGCTGCTCACCGCCCGCTGCCCGGTGCTGCTGGCGCCGGCGATGCACACCGAGATGTGGCAGCACCCCGCCGTCGTGGCCAACACCGCGCTGCTGCGCGAGCGCGGCGTGCACGTGCTGGAGCCCGACAGCGGCCGCCTCACCGGCGCCGACACGGGCCCGGGCCGCCTGCCCGAGCCCGAGCGCATCCACGCCGCCGCCCTGGAGCTGCTCGCCGGCGCCCCGGGCCGCGCGGCCTCCGGCGCCCTCGGTGCCCCCGTCGCCTCCGGCGACCTGGCGGGTCGCCACGTCGTGGTCTCGGCGGGCGGCACGCGCGAGCCGCTCGACCCGGTGCGCTTCCTCGGCAACGCCTCCTCGGGTCGGCAGGGCGCGGCGCTGGCCGCGCGGGCCCTGGCCCGCGGGGCGCGCGTCACCTACGTGCGGGCCCACACCGAGGTGCCCGACCCGGCCGGGGCGCACGTGGTGCCGGTGAGCACGGCGCTGCAGCTGCGCGACGCCGTCCTCACCGCGGCCGCCGCGGGCGGGGGCGCCGACGCGGTGGTCATGGCCGCGGCGGTGGCCGACTTCCGCCCCGCCGCCCCGTCCGAGACGAAGATCAAGAAGAGCGACGACGACGACGCCGCGCCCGTGGTGGAGCTGGTCCGCAACCCCGACGTCCTGGCCGGCCTGGTCGCCGCGCGGCGCGAGGGACGGCTGCCTGCGAGCACCGTGCTGGTCGGCTTCGCCGCCGAGACCGGCGACGCCACCGGCTCGGTGCTCGAGCACGGTCGCGCCAAGGCCCGGCGCAAGGGCGCCGACCTGCTCGTGGTCAACGAGGTCGGTGGCGGCCGGGCCTTCGGCACGCCCGACAACACCGCCGTCGTCCTCGGGGCCGACGGCTCGGAGCGGGCCGTGGGACCGGCGCCCAAGGAGAGCGTCGCCGACGCCGTCTGGGACGCTGTCGCGATGCGCCTGACCCGTGGACGAGCAGACCAGCGAGGAGACCACTGATGGCCGCTGCAGCGGACCTGCGCCTCTTCACCTCCGAGTCGGTGACCGAGGGCCACCCGGACAAGATCTGCGACCAGATCAGCGACCGCATCCTCGACGCCATGCTCGACCAGGATCCGACCAGCCGCGTGGCGGTGGAGACCATGGTCACCACCGGCCAGGTGCACATCGCCGGGGAGGTGCGCACCAAGGGGTACGTCGAGATCCCCCAGGTGGTGCGCGACACCATCCTCGGCATCGGGTACGACTCCTCCGAGAAGGGCTTCGACGGCCACTCCTGCGGCGTCTCGGTCTCCATCGGGGCGCAGTCCACCGACATCGCCCAGGGCGTGGACTCCTCCTGGGAGCAGCGCTCGGGCGGGCTCGTCTCCGACGACCCCCTCGACGCCCAGGGCGCCGGTGACCAGGGCCTGATGTTCGGGTACGCCTGCGACGACACCCCCGAGCTCATGCCGCTGCCGATCTGGCTGGCGCACCGCCTGTCCGAGCGGCTCACCGCCGTGCGCAAGGACGGCGTGCTGCCGCACCTGCGCCCGGACGGCAAGACGCAGGTCACCATCGGCTACGACGGGGACCGTGCGGTCTCCCTCGACACGGTGGTCCTGTCCACCCAGCACGCGCCCGGCGTCGACCTGGCCGAGCTGGCCGAGCAGGTCCGCTCGGAGGTCGTCGCGCCGGTGCTGGAGGGGGTCGACCTCGACTCCTCCGGGCACCGCCTGCTGGTCAACCCCACCGGCCGCTTCGAGATCGGCGGGCCGATGGGCGACGCGGGCCTGACCGGCCGCAAGATCATCGTGGACACGTACGGCGGCATGGCCCGCCACGGCGGTGGGGCCTTCTCCGGCAAGGACCCCTCCAAGGTCGACAGGTCAGCGGCCTACGCCATGCGCTGGGTCGCCAAGAACGTCGTCGCCGCGGGCCTGGCGCGCCGCTGCGAGGTGCAGGTGGCCTACGCCATCGGCGCCTCCCACCCGGTGGGCCTGTACGTGGAGTGCTTCGGCACCGAGACCGTCGACCTCGGCCGGCTCACCACGGCGATCCGCGAGGTCTTCGACCTGCGGCCCGCGGCCATCGTGCGCGACCTCGACCTGCTGCGCCCCGTCTACGCGGCGACCGCGGCGTACGGGCACTTCGGGCGCGAGCTGCCGGGCTTCACCTGGGAGGTCGCCGACCGCGCCGCCGCGCTCAAGGCCGCCGCCGGCGCCTGACGCCGGGACGAGCGGCGCGAGAGCCCGGCGGTCAGGTCTGCACCGAGGCAGCGCCCTCTGACGGGGAAGTGGACCCGACGACCGGCACGGGTGACCGGCACCGGTGACCGGTGACCGGCACCGGTGACCGGCACCGGTGACCGGAGGCCTATGACCGCCGCCTCGCGCCGGAGGCCGGTCGAGATGGTGAGGCGACCGGCCGGCCCTCCTCGCTCACGCGGCGGGGAGGTCGTCGAAGAGGGACGGCTCGTCGTCGTCGGTGCTGCCGGTCCGTGTGACGTCACCGGTGACAGGACCGGTGACGGGACCGGTGGACGCCGGGTCCGGTGGGGTGTCGGCCATGACGGCGTGGGCCCAGTCCCTGGACCAGACCGCCTCCCCACCCGCAGCACCTGCGGCGCTGGGGGCTGGCGCGCCGTCCGGTGGCCATCCCACCCAGGAGGGGAGCACGTCGGCCAGCAGCCGGTGGACCCATCCGGGCAGCTCACCGTCCGGGTGCTCGCCTCGACCGAGACCGGAGGGTGGGCCGTCGTCAGGGTCGAGCAGCGACTGCGGGCTCACCCGGTAGGTGTGCCCGGTCGGGGAGGTCCACACGACTCCGTCGCCCGGTGCGGGTTCTGGCGCTGCGCCGCGGTCGTCACGGCCGGCGCTGACGCTCGTGCCGCTGCCGCTCGTGCCGGCGCGACTGCTGTCGCTGGTGCCGCCGCCACCGGTGTCGCTACCACCGCTACTGGTGTCGCTGTCACTGGTGTCGCTGTCACTGGTGCCATCGGCACTGGTGCCGCTGCTGCTGGTCCCGGTCTTGTCGACGGCGACGCTCCAGCCGTGGCCGGGGCGGGCGTGCTCACCGGCCTGCTTGAGCAGGTGCTCGACCTGGGCGAGCAGTTGCAGGTTGGTCGCCTCGGTCGGCCCACCCGCGGGTGCCCCCGTGCGGTCACCACCTGCGCCGTCATCCGCACCGCCGTAGGGGACGACGTGGTCCAGCTGCCCACCACCGCTGCCACCACCCCCACCGCCACCACCGGCCGGGCCGTGGTCGAAGCCCACCGGCCGGGTCGAAGACGGCATCGCCGACCCACCCCAACGCAGCCCCACCAACCGCGCCAGCGCCGTGCTCGGGCGCCACGCACCCTCCTCCACCCCCACCGCCGCACCACAGGCCGGGTCGGCCAGCACCCGCCGCCACAACCCGTCAGCCGCGATCCGCAACGCCGCCAGGGCACCGATCGGGCCGTACCCGGCCAGCTGCGCA
>NZ_JBQXXG010000028.1:0-30698 GCF_052644995.1 Quadrisphaera sp. KR29 | reverse complement strand
CCCCCCCCCCCCCCCCCCCCCCCCCCCCCCCACGACCACGGACGGGGTGGGGGTGGCGGGTCAGCCGTCCAGGGAGTCCTGGGAGAGCCAGCCGTGCGGGGCCGCGATCTCCCGGGCCGCGTCGGGTCCCCAGGAGCCGGGCGCGTACGGCTGCACCGGCGGGCGGTTCTCCAGCAGCGGGGCGGCCACGCGCCACGCCTCGCGCAGCCCCGTGGCCGTGGTGAACAGCGCCCGGTCACCGGCGAGCACGTCGCGCAGCAGCGAGGCGTAGGCCGGCAGCGGCTCGGCGCGCGGCAGGTCCTCCAGGTCCAGCAGGAGCGACCCGGCCACGAGGTCGCCGGGGGCGCCGGGGCGCTGCGCGGTGACGGTGGCGGCCACGGTGCCGTTGCCGGCCAGGGAGAACGCGATGGTCTCCGGGCGCGGCGGGCGCTCCCCGAAGCCGCGGGTCTGCGGGCGGCGCAGCACCAGGGTGACGTGCTGGTGGCTCTCCTTGAGCTGCTTGCCGGTGCGCAGCAGGAAGGGCACGCCCTCCCACCTGTCGTTGTCCACCCACACCCGCGCGGCGACGAAGGTGTCGGTCTGGGAGTCGTCCTCGACCCCCTCGATGTCGCGGTAGCCCTCGACCTGCCCGAGCACGGCCTCGGAGGGGTCCATGGGGCGGAAGTCCTTGAGCACCGCCTCGCGGGCCTCCAGCAGCGCCTCCGGCGAGCCGTCCGCCGGGGGCTCCAGGGCCACCTCGGCGGCCACCTGCAGCTGGTGGGTGACGAGCATGTCCAGCGTGGCGCCGGTCTCGTCGTAGAAGCCGGCGCGGTTGCTCACCCCCAGGGTCTCGGGGATGTCGATCTGCACCGCTGCCACGTGGTAGCGGTTCCAGACCTGCTCCAGCAGGCGGTTGTTGAAGCGCAGCACGTGCAGCTGCTGGGTGGCCTCCTTGCCCAGGAAGTGGTCGATCCTGAAGACCCGCTCCTCGGGGAAGATCGACAGCACCAGCTCGTCGAGGCGCTCGAAGCTGTCGGAGTCGGTGCCGAAGGGCTTCTCGTAGACCACGCGCGCGCCCTCGGCCAGGCCGTGCGCGTCCAGGGCCCTCGTGTACGCCTCGAACGTCGAGGGCGGCAGGGCGATGTAGTGGACCAGCTGGACGTCGTCGCCACCGCCGAGGTCGTCCTTCGCCTCGGCGACGACGTCGGCCAGCTCGCCCGGGTCGTCCTCGGAGAAGCCGCCGCCGGCGAAGCGCAGCGAGGAGGAGAACCCGCGCCACTGCCGGCCGCTCAGGCCGGTCTTCGCCTCGTCGAGCACCTTCTTGACGTGCTCGCGGAACTCGTCGTGGCTCTGGTGGCCGCGGCCGTTGCCGATGAGGCGCCAGTTGTCCGGCAGCAGACCGTGCTTGGCCAGCGCGCCGAAGGCGGGCAGCACCATCCGCGCCGCGAGGTCGCCGGTGGCGCCGAACAGGACGAAGACGGTGGGGGTGGAGACCGCGGTGGGCGTCGCCGCCCCCTGGTCAGCGGCGGAGGTCTCGGACGAGGCGTCGGTCACGAGCAGCCACCGTATGCGGCTCGGCCGCGCTGCGCCCGCTCCCGCCCCCGGGTCGGGGCGGGAGCGGGGCGGCAGCCGGCGCGCCGCGGCCGGGGCTCAGGAGCACTCGGTCTTGTAGACGTACCGCTGGACCTCCTCGGAGGCCTGGTTCTCCGGGGTGGCGAAGACGAACGGCGCGGTCTGCTCGCGCGGCACGTCCTTCCCCTGGCTGGCGTCCACGGCGCTCTGCACGCCCATCTCGCCCTCGCCGTAGGGGTACTGGACCACCACGCCGTCGACGGTGCCGTCCTCCAGGGCCTGCAGGATCGGCTCGGAGGTGTCGTAGCCCACCACCCGCACGACACCGGTCTTGCCGGCCTCGCGGACGCCGGTGATGGCGCCCTCGGTGTTGTTGGTCGACATCGTGTAGACGCCGACGAGGTCGGCGTTGGAGGTCGCGGCGGCGGAGGCGATCTGCGCCGCGGTGGCGGTGGAGTTCTCCGAGTACTGCGTCTCGAGGTAGGTCATGCCCGGGTACTCGGCCAGCTTGTCCTTGAAGCCCTTCTCGCGGGCCTCGCCGATGGGGTTGCCGGGGCTCTGGTTGATGCCGAGCACCGCGCCCTTCCCGCCCACCAGCTGGGCGAGGTTCTCGGCGGCCAGGGCACCGCCCTCCTCGTTGTCCGACTGGATGTTGGTCAGGGCGATGCCCTTGTCCTCCAGGTCGCCGTCGATGGTGATGACGTCGATCCCGGCGGCCTTGGCCTCGGCCAGCGGCAGCTTCATGGCGGTGGAGTCGGTGACCGAGATCATCAGCGCGTCGGGGGCGTCGGCCACCACGGCGTTGACGATGGCCGTCTGCCGGGCGACGTCGAACTCGGGACTGCCCTGCACCTGGAAGTCGACCCCGAGCTCGGCGGCCTTGGCCGCACCGCCGCAGCCGACGGTGTTGTAGAAGGGGTTGCCGGTGAGCCCGGGCACGTAGACCACCGAGAGGCGGTCGTCGTCGCCGGAGCCCCCGCCGGACCCGGAGCCGCCGCAGGCGCTCAGGGCGAGGACGGCGGTGGCGGCCAGCGCCGCGGCGCGCAGCGGGCGGCGCGCCGCGAGGGGGGTGGTCTTCACGGGGGTGTCTCCGGTCTGCCGAGGGGTGGGGCTGGGTCGGGGGCCGCGCGTCACGCGGCGTTGCGGCGGCGCCGCTTGAGCTGGTCGACGTACACCGCGACCACGAGCACGACGCCGACGGCCACCTGCTGCCAGAAGGCCTGCACGTTGAGCACGACGAAGCCGTTGTTGAGCACGCCGGGGATGAACATGCCGATGACGGTGCCCAGGACCGTGCCCACCCCGCCGAACAGGCTGGTGCCGCCGAGCACGACGCCGGTGATGACCTGCAGGCCGTCGGTGGTGTGGCCGCTGATGGTGGTGGTGGCGAAGCGGGTGAGGGACATCAGCCCCGCCAGCCCCGCCAGGGCGCCGTTGAGGACGTACAGCGACGCGGTGTGCCGGTCCACGGCGATGCCCGCGCGCCGGGCGGACTCGGCGTTGGAGCCGATGAGCTGGGTGTGCCGCCCGTAGCGGGTGGTGGCCAGCACCAGGCCGCCGACGACGGCGACCAGCGCGGCCACCCACACCAGCCAGCTCAGGGTGAGGGGGCGCTGCACCGCCACCGAGATCAGGGCGTCGGGCACGGTGCGCACGTCGGTGCCGTTCGAGAGCAGCTGCGCCGCCCCGAGGGCCGCGCCGGTGGAGCCCAGCGTGGTGATCAGGGCGGGGACGCCTAGCCTGGTGATGACCAGGCCGTTGACGAGCCCCCACGCCGTGCCGGCGGCCAGCCCGACCGCCACCCCGACGAGCACGGTGCCGGCCCCCTGCCCGCCGAGGGCCTCCATGGTCTTGGCGGCGGCGACGCCGGAGAACACGAGCACCGAGCCCTGGGAGAGGTCGAAGCCGCCGGCCACGAGCACGTAGGTGGTGCCGACGGCCATCACCAGCAGCACGGCGACGTCGGTGAGCACGTTGCGGCCGTTGGCGGCCGTGGGGAAGGTCTCGGGGGCCAGCAGGGAGAACACGCCGACCAGCACCAGCAGCACGACGAACATGTACGCCGGGGAGGAGGACAGCGCCCTGCGCCAGGCGGGCAGCGAGGCCGAGGTCGGGGCGGGCGGCTGCGGCGGGGTCTGGGCGGGCGGCGGCGGCGCGCCGGCGTCGGTGGCGCTCACCGCGCGCCCCCCTCGGCGCGCGCGTCGGCGACGGGGGTGTCCAGCGCCCCGGTCATGGCGCCGACCAGGTCGGCCACGGTGGTGCCCCGGGCGGGTAGCGAGGCCACCCTCCGGCCCAGGCGCAGCACCTGCACGGTGTCGGCCACCTCCAGCACCTCCGTCATGTTGTGGGAGATCAGCACGACGCCGACCCCGGAGTCCGCCACGCGCCGCACCAGCTCGAGCACCTTGCCGGTCTGCCGCACGCCCAGGGCCGCGGTGGGCTCGTCGAGGAAGACGAGGTCCTTGGCCCACATCACCGCGCGGCAGATGGCCACGGACTGGCGCTGGCCTCCGGAGAGGGCGGCGACGACCGCGTCGAGGTCCTTGACGTCGGTGCCCATGGAGGTGAAGGCCTCCTGGGCGCGGGCGCGCATCGTCTTCTTGTCCAGCACGCCCAGGCGGCCCAGCAGGCCGGGCCGGAGCAGCTCGCGCCCGGCGAAGACGTTCTCGGCGGGGCCGAGCTCAGGCGCCAGCGCGAGGTCCTGGTAGACGGTCTCCACGCCCAGGGAGCGCGCGTGCTCCGGGGAGGTCAGCCGCACCGGCCGGTCCCGCAGCCGCAGCTCGCCGGCGTCCGGCGCGAGGGCGCCCGAGAGGATCTTGACCAGGGTGCTCTTGCCGGCCCCGTTGTCCCCGATGAGGGCGGTGACCCGACCGGCCTCCGCCTCGAAGTCGACCCCGTGCAGCACCTGCACGTGGCCGTAGGCCTTGCGCACCCCGCGCGCCTCCAGCAGCGCCACACGCGCCTCCTCCGCCGGTCGGCGCGGTCGGCCGGCGCGGCTGCACGACCGTGGCAGCGACGGCGCCGGCCGGCACCTCGGAACGGCCCGGGGGGCGCGTTCTGTGACCTAGTCGTCACCTGGCGCGAGGCGCGGTGGGCCGCCGGCCTCGCGCGCCGGAGGCGCTCAGGCCGGGGCGGCCTCGCGGCGCGGCACGCCCGCCGTCCCGGCGGCCAGCAGCGCGGTGACGGACGCCAGCAGCACCAGCAGCGGCACCGTCCACCCGCCGGAGGCGTCGTGGGCGGCGCCCACCACCACCGGGCCCAGGGCCCCCGCCAGGTAGCCCCCTCCCTGCACCAGGGCCGAGGCGGCGCGGACGTCGGCGGGGCCGCCGGGCCGGCCGGCGCGCACCTCCCGGCCGCGGGAGACGGCGGCGACGAGGATGACGGTGATCCCGCCGCCCTGGGCGGCCCCCGCGAGCGCGGCCCAGGCCCACCACAGCCCCGGCGCGAGCAGCAGGCCCAGCGGCAGGGTCGCCCACCCCGCGCAGACCAGCCAGAGCGCGATGCGCGGGCGCCCGGTGGCGCGCAGCACCGCCGGCACCCCGAAGGCCCCGGCCACCGCGGCCACCTGGAAGACCGCCGCACCGACCCCGGCGGCCTCGGGGGCGGCGCCGAGCCTGTCGGCCAGCAGCTCCGGCAGCCAGGCGGTGGTGCCGTAGTAGCTGAAGGACTGCCCCGCGAAGGCGGTGACGAGCAGCCACGTGGTCGCGCGCCGGTGCACCGGCACGGGGTGGGGCTCCGGCCGCTCCCGAGGGGTGCGGGCGGCGGCCCGCGGCGAGCCGCTGCTCGCGCGCGGCCGGCGGTGGACCGCCGCGACCACGAGGAGGGCCGCCACGGCCAGCACCCCCCACGCCGCCGTCGCGCCCCGCCAGCCCAGCGGCGCGGCGAGCACGGGGGTCACGGCGGTGGTCAGGGTGCTGCCCACGTTGAAGGCCGCGGCGTACAGGGCGGTGACCAGGCCCACGGAGGCGGGGAAGTCCTCGGAGATGAGCACCGGCATCGCGATGTTGCCGACGGTGATGGCCAGCCCGAGCACCGCGGTGCCCGCCAGCGCGGCGGGGTAGCCGCCCGCGGAGCGCACGAGCGTGCCGACCAGCACGCCCACCAGGCACGCGAGGACGGCCGCGCGCAGACCCCAGCGGGCCACCACCCAGGAGGCCAGCGGCGTCGCGGCGCCGAAGCACAGCACCGGCAGGGTGGTGAGCAGGCCCACCGCCCCGGCGCTGACGGCGAGGTCCGCGCGCAGGTCGCCGGTGACGGGCGGCCGGGCCGCCAGCGGACCGCGGACGTTGAGGGCGACCAGGACGACGACGGCCAGGGCCAGCACGGGCAGCCCCGAGGCCGCCCCCCTGCCGGTGCGCCGGGCGGGCGGCCCGGACGTGGGCGCGGACGGGAGCGCGCCGCCCGGGCCGGGCGCGCGCAGGGGCTGTGGCACCCCCTGACGCTAGGCGGGCGCGCGGCCCGGCACCCGGCGGCCCGCCCTGGCTACCCTGGTCGGTCGTGTCCGCCGCACCCGCCGCTCCGGCCCAGCCGTCCACGCACTACGTCATCGCCCTCAGCTGCCCCGACGGCCCCGGCATCGTCCACGCGGTGACGGGCGTGCTGGCCCACCTGGGCGGCAACATCACCGACAGCCAGCAGTTCGGCGACCCGGACACCGGCAGGTTCCACATGCGCGTCCAGGTCAGCGCCGACCTCGACGAGGCGGCGCTGCGGGGGGCCTTCGCCCCGGTGGCCCAGCGCTTCGGCATGGACTGGACCCTGGACGTGGCGGGGCGCCCGCTGCGCACGCTGGTGATGGTCTCCCGGGCGGGGCACTGCCTGAACGACCTGCTCTTCCGCACCCGCGCCGGGCAGCTGCCCGTCGACGTCGTCGCCGTGGCCGGCAACCACCGCGACCTGGAGCCGCTGGCGGGCTTCTACGGCGTGCCGTTCCACCACCTGCCGGTGGACAGGTCGCTGCCGGCCGGCGCCCCGGGCTCGCTGGAGGCCGCCGAGGCGGCGCTGCTCGGGCTGGTGGAGGAGCTCGGGGTGGAGCTGGTGGTGCTGGCCCGGTACATGCAGATCCTGTCCCCGGGGCTGTGCCGGGCGCTGAGCGGGCGGGCCATCAACATCCACCACTCCTTCCTGCCCAGCTTCAAGGGCGCGCGGCCCTACGCGCAGGCCCACGAGCGCGGCGTGAAGATCATCGGTGCGACGGCGCACTACGTCACGCCCGACCTCGACGAGGGACCGATCATCGAGCAGGACGTGCACCGCGTCGACCACGGCATGGCGGTCGCGCAGCTGCAGGCCATCGGCCAGGACGTGGAGGCCCAGGTGCTGGCGCGCGCGGTGCGCTGGCACGCCGAGCACCGGGTGCTGCTGGACGGCCACCGCACGGTCGTCTTCCGCTGAGGCCGGCGCCGCCCGCGGAGCGGTCGCGCGGGGACGGGCCAGCGCCGAGGATCGCCGGGTGAGCATTTCGCGCCGCCCGGAGGAGAAGTACACCGACCCCGCGCTGCGCGAGCGGCTCAAGGAGGAGGTGACCGCCGGTGACCGCGGCGGCCGCCCGGGCCAGTGGAGCGCGCGCAAGGCCCAGCTGCTGGCCCACGAGTACGAGGCCCACGGCGGCGGGTACACCGGCGGCAAGGACGCCGACCAGCAGCACCTGTCGCAGTGGACCGACGAGGACTGGCAGACCTCCGACGGCTCCTCGCGCGCCCGCAGCGGCTCCGAGCGGGGCGACGGCGGGGCGTCGGGGCGCTACCTGCCCGCGCGGGCGTGGGAGGAGATGACGCCGCAGCAGCGGCGCGAGGCCGACCGCACTAAGGCCGAGGGCTCGCGCGCCGGCCAGCAGCACGTCGCCAACCCCTCCGCCGCGCGCGCGGCGGGCCGGGCGGCGCGCGACCACGCGCAGGAGCCCTTCGAGGGCTACGACGACCTCACGGCCGCCCAGGTGGCCGACCGGCTCGGCGACCTCGACGACGCCGCGCTGGAGCAGCTGGTCCAGCACGAGCGCGCGGGCCGGACCCGCAAGACCGTCCTGGAGCCGGCCGAGCGCGAGCAGCACCGGCGCGGCCGGCGCCGGGCCGAGCAGGGCTGACCGGCCCCCGGCGGGCCTGAGCGGCCCCCGGCGGGGCCCGGCGGGCGGCGCGGCGCCGCCCGCGGGCACCATGGCGCCCGTGGCCACCACCGTGACGTCCCTGCTCGAGCTCACGCTGTCCGCTGAGGCGGCCGCCGACCCCGCGGCGGCGCACGCGGTGGTCTCCCAGGTCCTGGAGGCCACCCGCGCCTTCGAGGGGTGCCTGGGCTGCGAGGTCCTCGTCGACGTCGACGACCCCGCGCACCTCGTCGTGCACGAGCGGTGGGCCTCCCTGGCCCACGACGACGCCTACCGCGCCTGGCGGCGCACCCCCGAGGGCGCCTCGCGCCTGGGCGAGGTGCTGGCGGGCCCGCCGCGGCTGAGCCGGTTCACCACCGCCGAGGGCGTCTGAGGCCTGCCGGGGCCGCCGGGCCTCAGACCACGACGTCGAGGCCCAGCGCCCCGCTGGCGGCGCCGCGGCCGGCGCCGGCCACCTCCGCCAGGTGCTGCAGGCCCTCGGCGCGCGCCGGGCATCCCGCCGGTGAGCCCGCTGGCGGGGTGGCCCGGTCCCGCGGGCCGGCGGTCAGCTCCACGGTGTCCGTGACCGGCCGCGGCGGCACCGCGGGGGCCTGCGGCGGCGCCGGGCGGCCGGCGGGCGCGGTCCGCTCGGCCGCCTCGGCGGCGCGCGCCGCGGCGTGGCTGGTGGGGGGCGGACCTCCGGCGACGAGCACGGCGACCTCCGGGCACGAGCGCGCGGACCCGGTGCCCGCGCTCTGCGGACGAGCGTCCTCCTCACCCAGGGTCGCTGTCCGTCCACGCTGAGTGGCTTCACCCGGCCGCTGAGGTCCGACCACAGCCGCGTAGCCTCTTCGGGTGAGCACGCGCGCCGGGGCCCCGGCGCGCGGTGCGGCCGTGTACGGCGCGGTGCTGCGCCGGCCCGGGGCCCTGCTCACCTTCGCCGCCTCCGTCCTGGCGCGGCTGCCCATCGCCATGGCCCCGCTGGGGATGGTGCTCCTGGTCGAGCGCACCTCGGGCTCCTACGCCACCGCCGGGGCCGTGACGGCCGCCTTCGCCGTCGGCACCGCGGCCGGGGCGCCGGTGTGGGGCCGGGCGATGGACGTGCGCGCCCAGGCCCGCGTGCTGGCCCCGGCCGTCACCGCCAGCGCCGCGCTGCTGGCCGTGCTGGCGCTGGCCGCCACGGGCGGCGCGCACGCGGTGTGGCTGTGCGCGGCGGCCCTGGGTGCGGGCCTGACCTTCCCGCCGTTCAGCGCCGCGATGCGCGCCTCGTGGCGGGTGCTGCTGCACGACCCGGCCCACCGGCGCGCCGGGTACGCGCTCGACGCCGCCGCGGTGGAGGCCCTCTTCGTGCTGGGCCCGCTGCTGCTCTCGGCGCTGCTGGTGACGCTGCCCACCACGGGCCCGCTGCTGGTCACCGCCGCGGTGCTGCTCGTGGGAGGCCTGGGCTACGCCGCCACGGGCCCTGCCCGGCTGGGCCCGCACGAGCGCGGGGCAGCCACCGGTGGGGCCGCGGCTCCCGCCGGGTCCGCGCCGGCGGCACCGGTCACCGGCGCGCCCGCGGCACCGGTCACCGTCGCGCCTGCGCCACGTCCCCCGGCGGCGCGCACCGCCCTGCTCGGCTCGGCGCCGCTGCTGGCGGTGCTGGCCACCGGCCTGGCGATGGCGCTGGCGTTCGGGGCCACCGACACCTCGCTGGCCGCGACGGCGCGCACGGTGCTCGGCGACGACGCCGCGCTGGGCCTGCTCTTCGCCGCCATCGCCGGGGGCAGCACCCTCGGCGGGCTGACCTACGGCGCGCTCAGCGGTGAGCGCACGGGAGCACGGCTGCTGCCGCTCACGCTGGGCGTCTTCGGCGCCGGCCTGGCCGTGGTGGCGCTGGTGCTGGCCGCACCGGGCAGCCCGCCCACGCCGCTGCTGCTGGGCGTGCTGTTCCTCGTGGGGCTCGTCATCGCACCGAGCCTGATCATCCAGCAGGCGCTGGTCGACGCCCTGTCACCACCGGCGCGCACCACCGAGGCGCAGGCGTGGCTGTCCACCGCCGTCACCACGGGCGCGGCCCTGGGCACGGCGGCCGCGGGCGCGGTCATCGAGGGCGCGGGCGTCGCACCGGCCTTCGGGTCGGCCGCCGCTGCCCTGGGGGCCGCGGTGCTCGTCGCGGTGCTGTCCCAGCGGCCCTGGGCCCGCGCGGCGCAGGCCTCCGGGGCCGGCGGCGCCGCCGAGGTGGCCGAGGTCGCCGGCAGGGCGTGAGATGCCCCGCCACCCGCGCGCGCCCGACCGCGCCGCCCAGGCTCAAGGCCGGTCCCCGTGCTGCCGAGAGCAGGGGTGTCTCCAGCACCGGGACCACCCGACGGAGCGGAGACGACGATGCCCGTGGACCAGAACACCCGCCGCCAGCTCGGCCTGCGGACCCGCCTCGTGGGCGCGGCCGCCGTCAGCACCGCCGCCACGCTCGCCGTCGGCGCCTGCGGGCTGGTGTGGACGCACCAGCTCAGCCAGGGCGCCAGCGACGTCTACGAGCAGGGCGCCGTGCCGCTGAGCACCCTGCGCCAGCTCGAGACGGCGTACTACCGCGCGCGCTCCAGCGAGGCGCGGGCCCTGCTGCCGACCATCTCCGAGGAGCAGCGGGCCGACAGCGCCGCCGGGGCCGAGCAGGACCGCGCGGCGATCGAGGACCTCGTCGCGCGCGCCACCGCGATGCCCCTGGACGGCGCTGCTCGCCGGTCCGTGGAGTCCTTCGCCGTGGCCGAGCTGGCCTACACCGACGCGCTGCAGGCCATCGGCGAGGCCACGCGCCAGGGCGACGCGGGCGCCCTGCAGGAGGCGGTGCCCGCGCTGGTCCAGCACGAGCAGGAGGCCGTGGAGTCGCTGACCGCAGCGGTCGCGGCGCAGCAGGCCCACGCCGCCGCGCTGGCCGGCGAGGCGCGCGACACCGCCGCGCGGGCCCGCTGGCTGACCGCGGCGGTGCTCGCCGTCGCGGCGGTCCTGTCCACGGCGCTGGCGCTGCTCGCGGCCCGCAGCGTCGTGCGGCCCGTGGCGCGCATCCGCGAGGTCCTCGACCAGGCGGCTGCGGGTGACCTGCGCGTCCGGGTGGCCAGCACCCGCACCGACGAGCTGGGGCGGGCCGCTGCGGGCCTGGACAGCACCCTGGACACCCTCGGCGGCCTTCTGACGCTGGTGGGCCGCTCGGCGGAGCACCTGCGCACCACCTCCACCGACCTCACCCGGGCCGCCGCGGAGCTGGCCGGCAGCTCGCGCGCCGCGCTCGCGCAGACCAGCGCGGTGGCGGCGTCGGCCGAGGAGGTCTCCTCGAGCATCAGCACGGTGGCCGAGGGGTCGGGGCAGATGGACGGCGCCATCACCGAGATCGCCCGCAGCGCCGGCGAGGCCGCCGCGGTGGCGGGCCGCGCGGTGGACGTGGCCGCGCGGACGACCCTCACGGTCGGCAAGCTGGGACGCTCCTCCGAGGAGATCGCCGGGGTGGTCAAGCTCATCACCGCCATCGCCGAGCAGACCAACCTGCTGGCGCTGAACGCCACCATCGAGGCGGCCAGGGCCGGGGAGGCGGGCAAGGGCTTCGCCGTCGTCGCGGGTGAGGTCAAGGAGCTGGCCCAGCAGACCGCCCGCGCCACCAGCGACATCTCCGCGCGCGTCGCCACCATCCAGGAGGACACCGCCGGGGCCGTCGAGGCGATCGCCGAGATCAGCACCACCATCGCCCGCATCAACGACCTGCAGGTCACCATCGCGGCGGCCGTGGAGGAGCAGACGGCGACGACCACGGAGATGAACCGCAGCGTCGCCGGGGCCGCCGACGGGTCGCGCGCCATCGCGGGCACCGTCTCCGCGCTGGCGGCGGGCGCGCGGGCCACGGACGCCGGGACCGCGCAGGTGGAGTCCCAGGCGGGCCGCCTGCAGCACATGAGCGCGGAGATGGAGCGCACCCTCGAGGGCTTCCAGGTCTGACCGCTCCGGCCCCGGCCACCCGAGCACCCGCCAGGGCACCTGCCCACCCGCCCCGGCCCGCGGCCGGGGCGGGTCGGCCTCACAGGTCCTTGCGGGCCACCACCACCGCGGCCAGCGCGAAGACCATGGCCACCCACAGCGCCGACCACACGAGGTAGGCCGGCGTCGGGGAGCTGGTGGACAGGAACGGGAACGCCTCGGCGCTGGGCCCCATGGCCACCAGCGCCGAGGGGTCCTGGAAGGCGTGCATCGCCCCCCGCCACAGGCCGTCGGTGGGCAGCACCACGCGTGAGACGGTGCCCACGCGGGCCACTCCCTCGTTGCCCAGCGCGGACCCGACCCCGCCGACGACCCCGGAGATCCACGCCGCGCCGAAGAGGCCCACGGCGACCACCCCGGAGGCCATCGGGGAGACCACCGTGGCCAGCAGCACCGACAGCGTCAGCAGCACCGCGGTCTGGCCGGCGAGCAGCAGCAGCCCGGCCACCGGGTCCGGCGGCCAGTAGCCGACGGTGGCCAGCACCACCAGGCACAGCGCCAGCCCGGCGAGCACCACGTAGACGCCGCCGAAGACGACCAGCCCGAGCCACTTGCCCAGCAGCCAGGCCCAGCGGCGCACGGGGCGGGCCAGCACCGACAGCACCGCGCCCGACTCCGTCTCCCCCGCCAGCGTCGGCCCGGACAGGAACGCCGTGCCGAGCGCGGCGATGAGGGACAGCCCGAACATCACCAGGTTGAGCACCTGGGAGGAGGCGACCACCGCCTCCCCGCTGGTCAGCTCCTGCGCCAGGCGCCAGAAGCCCCACCCCGACAGGCCCAGCAGCAGGGCTGTGAGCCCCACCAGGGCCAGCACCACGCGGCGGCGCGAGGCCTCCCGCAGGGTGAGGGCGGCCACCACGAGCACCACGCGCGCCTGGTGGCTCACCGACGACCTCCCGCGCGCCCGCGCCGCCCCCGCCGGGCGTGCTCGGCCCGGGCGTGCTCCTCCTGGGCGTGCGCCTGCTGCTCGCGCTCCTGCGCGGCCCCCCGCAGGATCCCCAGCAGCCGGTCCTCCAGGCTCACGCGCACCGGCTCGACCGCGTGCACGTCCACCCCCAGGGCCGCCAGGTCGCGCACCAGCGCGGGCACCGCCCGCTCGGCGCCCGCGTCGTCCTGCTCGGCCAGGGACAGGGTGAGCACGTCGGGACCGTCGCCCCCGCGGTGCACCGCCCCGGCGGCGGCCAGCCGCCGCTCGGCCTCGGGGCCCAGCCCGGTCAGCCGCAGCCGCACCTGCCGCTGGCCCAGCAGCTCGGCCAGCGTGCCCGAGGCCGCCACCCGGCCGCGTTCGAGGACCACCACGCGGTCGCAGACCCGCTCGACCTCACCGATGAGGTGGGAGTTCAGCAGCACCGCCACGCCCTGCTCGCGCAGGCCGAGGACGACGTCGCGCACGTCGGCGCGCCCGAGCGGGTCCAGGGCGCTGGTGGGCTCGTCCAGGACGACGAAGCGCGGGCGGGCCACCAGCGCCACCGCCAGGCCCAGGCGCTGCTGCATGCCCTTGGAGAACCCCCCGACGCGGTCCGCGGCGCGAGCGCCCAGACCCACCAGCTCGAGGCGCTCGCGCTGCTCGGCCGCGCTGACGTCGGCGCCGGACAGGCGCACGTGCAGCGCGAGGACCTCCGCGGCGCTCAGCCACGGCTGGTAGCGGAACAGCTCGGGCAGGTAGCCCACCCCCGCGCGGGCGGCCGGGTCGTCCACGGGACGCCCCAGCAGCAGCACCTCCCCGGCGTCGGGGGTCGCCAGGCCCAGCAGCATCTTGATGACCGTGGTCTTGCCGGCCCCGTTGGGGCCCAGCAGCCCGACCACCTCACCGCGCCCGACCTGCAGGGAGACGTCGTGCACGGCCTGGTGGCGGCGGAAGGCCTTGCGCAGGTGGGAGCACCACACCGCCGGGGACGGGGAGGCCCCCGGCGGCGGCGCAGCCGGTGCCGCCGCGGGCACCGGCTGCGCCGAGGGCGCCGGCACCGCCGTCAGCCCAGGCCCCGGGCGACGTCGAGCAGCTCGTCGGTGCTCAGCGTGCCGGCCACCGCCGTCACCACGCCGTCGCGGACCCAGACCACACCGGCCATGGTGCCGTCGTTGGTGCGCACCACGGTGGCCGGCGCGCCGTCGACGTCGGCGGTCGAGGCGGTGGCCCGGTCGGCGGGCACGGGCAGCGGCAGCGTGGAGCCGTCGCCGCTGAACGCCGCCAGCTGGGAGGCGAGGCCGTCCGGCACGCCCGGCACCGAGAGCAGGTAGTCGCGCACCGCGGCGAAGGGCACCCCGCTCGACTCGGCGGTGGGCGCCACCGCCCGGCCGACCACCAGCGCGGGGACCCCCGAGGACGACGACCACGTGGCCGCGACCCCGGGCCCGGCGCTCAGCCTCACCACGGAGCCGTCCAGCCCCGGCGGCACCGGCGGCAGCTGCCCGCCCGCGGCCTGCGCGGAGGCCTCGGCCTTGGCGGCGGAGAAGGTGAAGCTGACCTGCCCGGCGTCGCCGACCTGGTAGGTCGGCTCGCCGGTCACGCCGCGGGGCAGCTCGGCCACCCGCGGCACCTGCAGGCCCGTGGCCTGAGCCGCCGCGGCGGCGTCGGCGACGGTGCGGACCTGCACCGGCTGGCTGGCCACGGCGTCGCCGAAGGCGCTGGGGTCGGGCAGCTGCCCGAGCCCGGCGAGGTCGGCCTGGCTGACGGTGACGGGGGCGACCTGCTCGACCTGGAAGATGCGCAGCCAGTCGGAGGCGGCGGCGGTGCCGGCACCGGCGACGACGACGGCGACGCCGAGCGCCACCACGCCGGGGCGGCGCCAGGCGCTGCGGCGACCGGGCCGGCCGGCCGCGCGGGCCGCGTCGAGGTCGACGACGCCGCCGGACCCGTCCAATTCGCCGGCGGGTGCGGCCGCGGCGCTGCGCAGGCGGCCCCACGCGGCGTCGGCCCGGGCGGGGGCAGCGGCGGCCGCGCCGGCCGGTGCGGCGAGCAGGGCGGACGCCGCCTCGGCGTCACGCCGGACCCCCGCCAGCACCCGCTGGCAGCGGGCGCAGGCGGCCACGTGGTCGCGGTCGGGGTCGCTGACCCCGGCCGGCTCGTCCAGGAGGCGGCGCAGGACGCCGTCGGCGGGGTGCCTCGTGAGTGCCATCAGCGGTCCATCTCCTCGCGCAGTGCGCTCTCGGCGCGCCGGACCGTGGTGCCGACGCTGGTGGGTGACAGGTGCAGGGCGGCCGCGACCTCGCCGTAGCTGAGGCCGCTGTGCCGCAGCACCAGGGCGGTGGCCTGGGTGCGGGGCAGCCGGGCGAGCGCGGCGCGCACGCGGCGCCGCTCCTCCCCGGTGACCACCTCGTCGGCGACGTCGGCGACGACGTCCCCGGTGAGGGCGGCCTGGCCGGTGGCGGCGGCGTCCTCGCGGGCGCTGCGGCGGCGGCCGGAGCGCAGCAGGTTCAGCGCGGTGTGGGTGGCGGCCACGCACAGCCAGCCGCGGGCGCGGTCGGCCGGCACGGCGGCCGGGGAGGAGCGCGCGAAGGACAGGAAGACCTCCTGCGCCACGTCGTCGGCGTGCTGGGGGCCGCCCAGCACCCGTGCCGCCACCCCGGCGACCAGGGGGTACTCGCGCCGGAAGACCGCCTCGAGGTCGTCCCTCATCGCGGGCGCGGCACCGGGCGCGGCACCGGCGCGGGGGGCACCCGCGCTGCGGCGGGCCACGGCGCGCGGGCCGGCGGCCCTGCCCACCGCACCGGTCTCGACAAGCTCCACACCCCCTCAGCACCGCCGGCGCCCAGGATGTGACACCGGCGGCCCGCCCACCGCCCGGAGACGCCGCGAGGCCCACCGGGCGGCGCTGGTGCGCCGGCCGGTGGGCCTGGGGGGTGCGTCTGCGCCGCTGCGCGCCCTCAGGCGGTGAAGCGGCCGGTCAGCTCCTGCAGCCGCTCCGCCGAGGCCGCCAGGGAGCTGGCGGTGGTGGCGGTGTGGCCGGCGCCCTCGCGGTTCGACTCGGTGCCGCGGGCGATGTCGGAGACGTTGGAGGAGATCTGCGCCGACCCCGAGGAGATCTCGGTGACGTTGCGGACCATCTCGCTCGTGGTGGCCGACTGCTCCTCCACCGCCGCGGCGATCGTGGCCTGCACCGCGTCGATGCGCCCGATGACCTCGCCGATCTGCGTCACGGCCGCCGCGGCGGCCGCGGTGTCGCCCTGGGTGGCGTTGACCTTGGCGATGATGTCCTCGGTGGCCTGGCGGTCTGGCGGGCCAGCTCCTTGACCTCCCCGGCCACCACCGCGAAGCCCTTGCCCGCGTCCCCCGCCCGGGCGGCCTCGATGGTGGCGTTCAGGGCGAGCAGGTTGGTCTGCTCGGCGATCGAGGTGATGAGCTTGACGACGTCGCCGATCTCGCGGGAGGAGACCCCCAGGCGCTCGATGGCCGAGCCGGCCGAGCCGGCCGCGCTGACCGCGGAGGAGGCCATCGTCGAGGCCTCCGAGGTCGCCGAGGCGATCTGGGCGATCGCCGCCGTCATCTGCTCCCCCGCGGCGGCCACGGTGGAGATCGAGGCCGTGACCTCGTGGACGGCCTCGGAGACGACCTGGGTCTGGGCGGCGGAGTCCTGGGCGCCGGAGGCCATCTGGGCCGAGACGGTGGACAGGGCCGCCGAGGAGGCCGCCAGGGAGCGCGACTCCGCGGCGATCTCGCGCATCGCGGCGGACAGCGCCTCCAGCGAGGCGTCGGTGGAGGCGGCCAGCTGGCCGACCTCGTCGGTGGTGGTCAGGCCCACGCGGCGGTCCAGGCGGCCGGCGGCGACCTCGTTCATCACGGTGACGACCCTGGAGAGCGGGCGGACCACGGAGCGGGTGGTGCGCACGGCGATGAGCACCGCCACGGCGGTGGAGACCGCCAGCGCCACCAGCATCACGGCGAGGAACCCGTCGACGACGCCGCGCGCGGCGTCGCTCTCGACCCGGTTCATCGACTCCTCGAGGTCGATCAGCACGTTGATCGCGTCGAGCCAGTCGTTGAAGGCCGGCTTGGCCTGCGTCATGAGCACGTCCTGGGCCTCGGCGTCGCGGCCCTGCGCGTGCAGGTCGAGCACCTGCTGGACCAGGGGCAGCGTCCGCTCCTGCACCTCGGCGATGGCGGCGCGGGCGGCCTCCTCCTCGGCGGTGATGCCGGGGTCGGAGGCGAACATCGCGTCCAGCTTCTCCTCGGAGTCGGTGTAGTCGGCCGCCAGCGAGGCGATCAGGGCGATGTCCTGCTGCTTCTCGGCCTCCGTCGGGTCCAGCAGGACGTCGCGCAGGGCGATGGCGCGGTTGTGGACGCTGCCGCGGAAGTTGATGGCGTAGCGCTGCTTGACGCTGTTGTGGTCGTTGATCTGGACCAGGCTCTGCTGGACCTCGCTGACCTGCACCACGCCGAGCGCTGTCACCGCGCCCAGCAGCAGCACGATCACGAGGAAGCCCAGGCCGATGCGCCGGCCGATGCTGGGGGTGGGACGGGCCACGGTGGTCTCCGGGGTGGGTCGTGCGGATGGGCACCGGGTGGTGCGGGGCGGCCGCGTCGGTGCAGCGGCCCGCGGTGTCCTTCGTCGTGCGGGGGCACCACCTGGAGCGCTCGGGCGGCACCTGTCGGTGGCTCCGCCCGCGACCACCCGGGTGGAGCACCGGGAGCGCCCGGCAGCACGGGTGGCTCGTGCGCGCCGGGACGTGGCAGCATGGTCGGTCGAACGACGCGCGCTCCGGGGTCGGTGCAATTCCGAACCGGCGGTGACAGTCCGCGACCCGACCGCAGCCAGCGGCCGGTGGACCCGGTGGGACTCCGGGACCGACGGTGAGAGTCCGGAGGGGAGGAGCACGCGGCGGGGCCCCGCCAGGGGCGCCGCCCGCAGCGCCGTCGGCAGGGCCCAGCGGCCCGCCGCGTCGTCCGCCCCTCCGGGGCGGGGGCACGGCCACCGCCCCGGGCGCCCCGCCGTCGTCGCCCTCCCCCGCACCAGCCACCCCGGGGCCCGCACCGACGCGGGAGGGACGGGGATGGAGCGCAGCGGCCAGGACCACAGCCGGGTCCACAGCCCTGTGGACGGTCCTGTGGACAGCCGCGCCCTGGAGCTGGCCCTGGAGCTGGCCCTGGAGCTGGCGCACCGCGGGCCGCTCACCGAGAACCCGCGCGTGGGGTGCGTCCTGCTCGGCACGGGCGGTGAGGTGCTCGGCCAGGGCTGGCACCGCGGCGCCGGCACCGCCCACGCCGAGGTCGCGGCCCTCGCCGACGCGGCCGCGCGCGGACGCGCCACCGCCGGCGCCACGGCCGTGGTCACCCTGGAGCCGTGCCGGCACACCGGGCGCACCGGGCCGTGCACGCGGGCGCTGCTCGAGGCGGGCGTCGCGCGCGTGGTGGCCGGCGCGGCCGACCCCACCCCCGTCGCGGGCGGGGGGGCTGCGGAGCTGCGCGCCGGCGGCGTCGACGTCCTCGTCCTGGACGACCCGCGGGCGCGCGAGCTCCTGCGGCCCTGGGCCCGCGCCCACCGGCACGGGCGCCCCACCGTGACGTGGAAGTACGCCGCGACGCTCGACGGCTTCAGCGCCGCCCCCGACGGCTCCAGCCGGTGGGTGACCGGGCCCGCGGCCCGCGCCGACGTCCACGCCCGCCGCGCCCAGCACGACGCCGTGCTCGTGGGCACCGGGACCGCCCTGGCCGACGACCCGGCGCTGACCGTGCGCGACGCCGCGGGCCGGGCCCTGCCCCGCCAGCCGCTGCGCGTGGTGGTGGGCCTGCGCGACCTGCCCGCCGGCGCCCAGCTGCTCGACGGGAGCGCCGAGACGGTGCACCTGCGCACCCGCGACCCGCGCGAGGCGCTGACCGCGCTGTGGGAGCGCGGGGTGCGCAGCGTGTGGCTCGAGGGCGGCCCGCGGCTCGCGGCGTCCTTCTGGCGGGCCGGGCTCGTCGACGACGTCGTCGCCCACCTCGCCCCCGCGCTGCTCGGCGGTGGGCGCAGCGCGCTGGGAGACCTCGGCGCCACCTCGATCGGCGACGCGCTCCGCCTGGAGCTCACCGGCGTCCACGCCCTCGGCGGCGACGTCGTCGTCCTCGCCCGCCCCACCGCAGACCAGACCCAGCAGTCCGACACGCAGCAGGAGGCCTGATGTTCACCGGCATCGTCGAGGAGCTCGGGGAGGTCGTCGCGCTCGAGCGCGGCGAGACCTCGGCCCGCCTCACCGTCCGCGGCCCGCTCGTCACCGCCGACGCCGTCCACGGCGCGTCCATCGCCGTCGACGGCTGCTGCCTGACCGTGGTCGACATCGGGCGCGACGAGTCCGGCGCGCCGGTCGCCTTCACCGCCGACGCGATGCTCGAGACCCTCGAGCGCACCACGCTCGGCGGGCTGCGACCGGGCGACCGCGTCGACCTGGAGCGTCCCGTCGCCGCCGGGGGCCGCCTGGGCGGGCACGTCGTGCAGGGCCACGTCGACGGCGTCGGCTCGGTCGCGGCGCGCGTGCCGGGCGACCGCTGGGAGGTGGTCACGGTCTCGGTGCCGCCCGAGCTCGCGAAGTACCTGGTGGAGAAGGGGTCCGTCGCCGTCGACGGCGTCTCGCTGACGGTCACGGCGGTCAGCGCGGCGGGCGCAGAGCGGGCGTGGTTCTCCGTCTCGCTGATCCCCGAGACGCTGCGCGCGACCACCCTGGGGCGCAAGGGCGTCGGCGACCCGGTCAACCTCGAGGTCGACGTGCTGGCCAAGCACGTCGAGCGCCTCCTGGCCGACCGCGCCGTCGCCGGGCTGGACGCCGGTCTGGAGGCCGTCCGGTGAGCGCCCCCACCGACAGCCGCTCCGGCCAGCAGGGGCTGGAGGGCCTGGGCACCGTCGAGGAGGCGCTCGCCGCGCTGCGCTGCGGCCGCCCCGTCCTCGTCCTCGACGACGACGACCGCGAGGACGAGGGCGACGTCGTCCTGGCCGCCTCCCTGGCCACGCCGCAGTGGGTCGCGTGGACCGTCAAGCACGGGTCGGGCCTGCTCTGCGCGCCGCTGCCGGCGGCGCTGGCCGACTCCCTCGGCCTGCCCGACATGGTCGAGCGCAACGAGGACTCGCTGCGCACCGCCTACACCGTGACCGTCGACGCCGCCTCGGGCGTCACCACCGGCATCAGCGCCGCCGACCGCGCGCGCACCGCGCGGGTGCTGGCCGACCCGGCCTCCGGGCCTGCCGACCTGGTCCGCCCCGGGCACGTGCTGCCGCTGCGCGCCCGCCCGGGCGGGGTGCTGGAGCGCCGCGGGCACACCGAGGCCGGCGTCGACCTGTGCCGCCTGGCCGGGCTGCCGCCGGTGGCGGTCATCACCGAGCTGGTCGACCTCGAGGACCCCGACGGCGGGATGCTGCGCGGCGCGGGCGTGGTCGCCCTCGGCGCCGCGCACGACCTGCCGGTCATCACCATCGAGCAGCTGGCCGCCCACCTGCGCACCGCTGAGCGCACCCCCGGCCGTGACCACGGGGAGTCGGCCACCTCCCGCCCGGTGGTGGAGCGGCAGCGCGTGGTGGAGGTCGCCCGCGCGGCCCTCCCCACCGAGCACGGGGACTTCACCGCCGTCGCGTTCCGCGACCTGGCCACGGGCGCCGAGCACCTCGCCGTGGTCGGGCTGCCGCCGCGACCGCCGTCCCCCTCCCCCCGCAGGTCCGCCGAGGCCGCCGCGCCGCTCGTCCGGGTGCACTCCGAGTGCCTCACGGGCGACGCGTTCGGCTCGCTGCGCTGCGACTGCGGCCCGCAGCTGCGCGCCGCGCTGGACCGCATCGGCGCCGAGGGCGGGGTGCTGGTGCACCTCGGAGGGCACGAGGGCCGCGCCATCGGCCTGCCGGCCAAGATCGCCGCGTACGCGCTGCAGGACGCCGGCGCCGACACCGTCGACGCCAACCTCGGGCTGGGGCTGCCGGTCGACGCCCGGGAGTACGGCGGCGCGGCAGCGGTGCTGCGGGCCCTCGGCGTGGAGCGGGTGCGGCTGCTGAGCAACAACCCGGCCAAGGCCGACGGGCTGGCCGGGCACGGCGTGGAGGTGGTCGAGCAGGTCGGCCTGCACGTCGGCGGGGGCGGCGGCACCGCGGCACCGCTGCGCGAGGCCTACCTGGCCACCAAGCGGGCCCGGATGGGCCACACACCCCCCACCGCCGCCCCCGCACCCCCCGCGGAGAGCACGCAGAGGACGACGACGCAGGAGGAGCAGGCGTGAGCGGACACGGAGCACCGGCGCTGCAGGTCGACGGGAGCGGCGTGCGCGTCGCCGTCGTCGCCGGGCTGTGGCACACCGAGGTGGTGGAGGGCCTGCTCGCGGGTGCGCTGCGCGCCCTGGAGCGGGCCGGCGCACCAGAGCCCACCGTCGTGCGCGTGCCGGGCGCCTTCGAGCTGCCGGTCGCCGCGGCGCGCCTGGCCGCGGCCGGTCACGACGCCGTGGTGGCCCTGGGCGTCGTGGTGCGCGGGGGCACGCCGCACTTCGAGTACGTGTGCTCGGCGGCGACCACCGGGCTGACCGAGGTGGCCGTGCGCACCGGGGTGCCGGTGGGCTTCGGGGTGCTCACCTGCGACACCGACGCCCAGGCCCTCGAGCGCGCCGGGCTGCCGGGCAGCCGGGAGGACAAGGGCGCCGAGGCCGCCGAGGCGGTGCTGGGCACCGTCGCCGCGCTGCGCGCCGCGGGCGCCCTCCCGGCACCGGCCTGACCCTCCGCTCGACGTCCGTGGTCACGAGGGTGACGTGGACGGGGTGGGGACGACCGGCGCACCGGGGTCGGTGGGCAGCGGGGGCACGTCGGTGCCCCCCGGGGTGAACGCCGGAGCGCCGTCAGGGCCGGTGACGCCGCCGGTGGGCTCGGCCGGCTCCTCCAGCTCCGGCTCCTCCTCCGGCGCCCCCGACTCCTCGCGGTAGGAGGCGGCGGTCCGCCGCTCCACCGTCGCGCTGTCCAGCCCCACCCCGCCCACCGTGACGTCGTCGACGGCCAGCAGCGAGCCGTCGGACGCGGAGAAGTGCAGCACCGACATCTGCAGCGGCGTCGGCTCGCCGTCCACCAGGCTGCGCAGCCCCGCCCCACCGGAGGAGCCCTGCGTGAGCAGCAGCGTGCCGCCGTCCACCGCGGCCGCCCGCTGGTGCGTGTGCCCGTCCAGCACCAGGGGCACCCTGCCCACCAGCGGCAGCGCCATCGGCGGCTCGTGCACGAGCGCCACGTCGACGGGCTCCCCCGCCGCCGCCGAGGCGTCCAGGGAGCGGCCCAGCGCCTCCCCGGCCACGGTCAGCTGCTCCCGCGCCGCCTCGTTCCTCACCAGGCTGGAGGGGTTGAAGCGCGGGTCCCCCGTCCCGGCGAAGCGCACCCCGGCGATCTCCGCCGTCGCGCCGTCGTCGAGCACCTGGACCCGCCCGTCGGTCTCCTCCCCCAGGGCCGCCACGGCGGCCTGCGTGGTGGAGGAGTCGTGGTTGCCGCGCACCCACAGGTACGGCACGCCCAGGGAGGCCATCGGCGCGAGCAGCGCGGTCTCGGCGGCGCTGCCGAAGTCGCTGGAGTCGCCGGTGTCGACCACGCCCGCGACGTCGAACTCCTGCACCAGCGTGGCCATGAGCCGGTAGGCCTCGGGGTTGTTGTGGACGTCGGAGACCCACAGCACGCGCACGTCGTCGTCACCCGCGGCGGCGCCCGCGGGCAGGCCGGACAGGGCGGAGTAGAGCCGCGAGACGCTGCCGGTGAGGGCCGCGACGCGGGTCTGGTAGGCGGTGAAGCGGCTCCCCACGCTGGTCAGGTCCCCCACCAGGGCCGGCGCCCGCGTCAGCAGGCCCGAGTAGCGCGGCTCGGCCAGCGCCCGGCTGTCCGCCGTGGCGGCGGCCACGCCGCCGCTGGCCAGCAGGACGACGAGCACCGCGCCCGTCCCCACCAGCACCGCGCGGGGGCGCCGGAAGACCAGCAGGCACGCCACCGCCGCGGCGGCCAGCGCCACCAGCACCGACCTGACCGCCAGGGCGACCAGCGCGCCCCTGACGTCGCGGCTGAGCTCCTCCCCCACCGACGCGGCGGTGGCGCCGCGCGCCAGCAGCGAGCGCGCCTCGGGCAGGCGCAGCCCCTCCACCTCCACCCGCAGGCGCAGCGGCCCGTCGTGGGTGGCCAGCGACAGCTCGCCCAGCGGCGGGACCTGCACCTGGGTGCCGCCGGTCAGCGACGGCTGCAGCACCAGCCGCGCGTCGACGGGCCCGACGCTGGCCGTCGTGGCCCCCGCCGTGCCCATCGCGGTGCCTGCCGCGACCAGGGCGACGACGACGACGGCCGCCGCCCGCAGCCACGCCCAGCGGGCCCAGGCGCGGCCCGGCAGCGCGCGCAGGCGCCGGTCGACCGCCGACCCGGTCGCGCGGGGCCGCCCGGCAGAGGGCCGGCGCGGCGCGGGGCCCCGGACGGCGATCACCCCGGAACCCTAGGACCGGCGCCTCCGACCCGGACCCTGACGTGGCCGCCGCGCAGCTCCCGGGCCGCGGTGGTGCCGGTCAGCGCCTCCCAGGGGTGCGCGCGCGGGTCGCTGCCGCCCAGCGCGCACGCCAGGGCCGCCAGCGGCGCGAGCGGGAGCGCCCAGCCCCGGGTCAGGGCCAGGTCGACCACGGCCACCCGGCCCGCGGGGGCCAGCAGCCGCGGCAGCGCGCGCCACGCCGGGGCGGGGTCGGGCAGCAGGGACAGGCAGTAGCAGGCCAGCACGGCGTCGAAGCCGTCCGGACCACCGGCCTGCGGCGTCGGGCCCGTGAGCGCCGCCAGCCGGACGGGGTCGAGGTGGGCGGCGTCGGCCCTCACGAGCGCCACCTGGCGCCAGCCGGCGGCGGCCACCCGCCGGCCCGCCCGGGCGAGCATCGCGGCGCTGGCGTCCAGGCCCACCACGCGCCCCCGCTCACCGACGGCACCGACCAGCAGCGGCAGGCTGAGCCCGGTGCCGCAGCCGAGGTCGAGCACCCGCTCGCCGGGGCGCAGCGCGAGGGCGCGGACCCCTTCGCGCCGCCCGGCGCGGTACAGGAGGCGCTCATCCGACAGCGCGTCGTAGGTGGCCGCCAGGGCGGTGCCGTACCGGCGCGCGCTGCTCACCGCCCCAGGGCAGCATCGACGGGTGGCTGAGCGCGACCCGGACCTGCTCGTCGTCGGCGGTGGCACGGCCGGCATCGTCGGCGCCACGAGCGCGGCCTCGGCCGGGGCGCGGGTGGTGCTGGTGGAGCGGGCGGCCACCGGGGGTGAGTGCCTGTGGACCGGGTGCGTGCCCTCCAAGGCGCTCCTGGCGGCAGCGGCGGCCGCCGCGGCGGCCCGCGGCGCTGCGCGCTACGGCGTCGACGCGGGCCCCGTCAGCGTCGACGGTGCGCGGGTGCTGGAGCACGTGAGGGCGGCGGTGGCGGCCGTCGCGCCGGTCGACTCCCCCGAGGCGCTGGGCGCCCAGGGCGTGCGGGTGCTGTCCGGGACGGCGCGCCTGGTGGGGCGGCGGGGCCGGCGCCTGGTGGCCGACGTCGACGGCCAGCGGCTCGTGGCGGGGCAGGTGCTGCTGGCCACCGGCGCCGCCCCGCTGCTGCCGGACGTGCCGGGGCTGCGGCAGCCCGGGGCGAGCCGGGTGCTGACCAGCGAGACGCTGTGGGACGGCCCCGGGCTCCCCGGGGAGCTGGTGGTGCTGGGCGGCGGCGGGGTGGGCTGCGAGGTCTCCCAGGCGCTGGCGCGGCTCGGCTCGCGCGTGGTGCTCGTCGAGCGCGGGGAGCGGCTGCTGTCGGGTGAGGACCCGCAGGCCGGGGAGGCGGTGGCCGACGCGCTGCGCGCCGACGGCGTCCGGGTGCTGCTGGGCGCCGAGGCGGCCGAGCTGCGCGGGGGCCACCTCCTGCTGCGCCCGAGCGCGCGGGCGGGCCGCCGCGCGCAGCAGGTGCCCGCCTCGGTGCCGGCGCCCGTGCTGCTGGTGGCTGCCGGCCGGGCGCCGCGCTCCCGCGGGGTGGGCCTGGAGGAGCTGGGGGTGGCCCTGGAGCAGTCCGGGGCGGTGGTGGTCGACGCCCTCGGGCGGACGACGGCGCCGGGGGTGTGGGCCGCGGGCGACGTCACGGGCCCGCCGTTCTGGACGCACACGGCGGGGGTCGACGCCAGCGTCGCGGCCCTCAACGCGGTGCTCGGGCTGCGCCGGCGCCGCGCCACCACGGTCCCGCGGGTGGTCTTCACCGACCCGGAGGTGGCGGCGGTCGGGCCGGCCACGGCGGCGGGGCAGCCGGGGACCCGCACCGTCGGCCACGACCACGTCGACAGGGCGGTGGCCGACGGGCGCACCGACGGCTTCGTGCGCACGCGGGTGGACCGCCGCGGCCGCCTGGTGGCGGTGACCGCCGTCGGCCCGCGCGCCGGGGAGGTGCTGGCCGAGGGCGCGCTGGCGGTCGACAGGCGGCTGCGGTTCGCCTCGCTGTTCTCGACCACGCACGCCTACCCCACGTACGCGGACGGCTTCTGGAACGGCGCGGTGGGGGCGGCGCGGGAGTCGCTGGGCTCGCCCGCCGCGCGGCGCGCGCTCGCGGTGGCCGTGGGGCTGCGGCGGCGCTGGCTGCAGCGCTGAGGCCCCCCACCGCCGCAGCGGTGGAGGGCCCCGTCAGCGCCTCAGGCGGTGCTCAGGCGAGCGCCTTCGCGAGGTTCTCGTCCAGGGTCGCGAGGAACTCCTCGGTGGTCTGGAAATCCTGGTCGGGCCCCACGAGCAGCGCGAGGTCCTTGGTCATCTTCCCGCTCTCGACGGTGGAGATGACCACCTTCTCGAGCGTCTCGGCGAACTCGCGCACCGCGGGAGTGCCGTCGAGCTTGCCGCGGTGGTCCAGCCCGCGCGTCCACGCGTAGATCGAGGCGATCGGGTTGGTGGAGGTCGGCTTGCCGGCCTGGTGCTGGCGGTAGTGGCGGGTCACCGTGCCGTGGGCGGCCTCGGCCTCCACGGTGCGCCCGTCCGGCGTGGCCAGCACCGAGGTCATGAGGCCGAGCGAGCCGAACCCCTGCGCGACGGTGTCGGACTGCACGTCGCCGTCGTAGTTCTTGGTGGCCCACACGTAGCCGCCCTCCCACTTCAGGGCGGAGGCGACCATGTCGTCGATGAGGCGGTGCTCGTAGGTGAGGCCCTTGGCCTCGAACTGCTCCTTGAACTCGGCCTCGTAGACCTCGGCGAAGATGTCCTTGAACCGGCCGTCGTAGGCCTTGAGGATCGTGTTCTTCGTCGACAGGTAGACCGGGTACTCCCGCGCCAGGCCGTAGTTCAGCGAGGCGCGCGCGAAGTCGCGGATGGAGCTGTCGAGGTTGTACATCGACAGGCTCACGCCGGCGCCGGGCGCCTGGAACACCTCGTGCTCGATCGGCTGGGAGCCGTCCGAAGGCGTGAAGGTCACCGTCAGCGTGCCCGCCGAGGGGAACGTGAAGTCGGTGGCGCGGTACTGGTCGCCGAAGGCGTGGCGGCCCACGATGATCGGCTTGGTCCAGCCCGGCACGAGCCGCGGGATGTTGCTGATGATGATCGGCTCGCGGAAGATCACGCCGCCGAGGATGTTGCGGATGGTCCCGTTCGGGGAGCGCCACATCTTCTTGAGGCCGAACTCCTCCACCCGCGCCTCGTCGGGGGTGATGGTGGCGCACTTGACGCCGACGCCGTGCTTCTTGATGGCGTTGGCGGAGTCGACCGTCACCTGGTCGTCGGTGGCGTCGCGGTGCTCGATGCCGAGGTCGTAGTACTCGAGGTCGACGTCGAGGTAGGGGTGGATCAGGCGGTCCTTGATGAACTGCCAGATGATGCGGGTCATCTCGTCGCCGTCGAGCTCGACGACCTTGCCCTCGACCTTGATCTTCGCCATGCGCGTCCCTGTCCTCCGTCGGAGCAGTCGTCCTGATCGTGTGTCGCTCGTCTGCGCCCCCGAACCTACCCAGGTCTGGGCGGGGGGCACCCCGCAGGTGCCTCCCGCGGGCGCAAGCGGCCGCCGGGCGGTGCGAGAGGGTGGGGCGGTGTTCCACGTCGTCCTCGTCGAGCCGGAGATCCCCGGCAACGCCGGCGCCGCCATCCGGCTGTCGGCCACCACCGGCGCCCACCTGCACCTGGTGCGCCCCCTCGGCTTCGACCTGGAGGACTCCAAGCTGCGCCGGGCCGGCCTGGACTACCACGACCTGGCGCGCACCTCGGTGCACGACGACGTCGAGGCGCTGTGGGCGGCGCTCGCCGACCTGGGCTCCGGGCGCGCCTACGCGCTGACGGCCTCGGCCACCCGCTGGTACACCGACGTGCCCTACTCCCCCGGTGACGCGCTGCTGTTCGGCCGCGAGTCGGTGGGCCTGCCCGAGCGCGTCCTGGCCGACCCGCGGGTCACCGACCGGCTGCGCATCCCGATGCTCGCGCAGCGGCGCTCGCTGAACGCCTCCAACGCCGTCGCCGTCGTCGTCCACGAGGCCTGGCGCCAGCACGGCTTCGCCGGCGGCTCCTGACGGGCCTCTGACCGGCCGCCGACCGGCCGCCGACCGGCCGCCGACCGGCCGCCGACCGGCCGCCGACCGGCCGCTGACCGGCACGGGGGCGCCGGGCGTAGCGTCGGCGGCGATGCTCCCCTCAGACCTGCCCCTGCTCGCCGGCTGCTCCAGCCCCTCGCTGACCCCCGACGGGCGCACCGCGGTCGTCTCCGTCACGGCGCCCGACCTGCACACCGACGAGGAGGCCGGTGACCTGTGGCGGGTGGCCGCCGACGGCAGTGCGCCCCCGCACCGCCTCACCCGCGGGCACCGCGACACCGCCCCGGCCGTCAGTCCCGACGGGCGCTGGGTGGCGTTCCTGAGGGCCGAGCCGGGCGGGCGCCCGCAGCTGCACCTGGTCGAGACCGCCGGCGGCGAGCCGCTGGCGCTCACCACCGCCGAGCAGCTGCCGCTGGGCGCCGGCGCCCCGCGCTGGTCACCCGGTGGCGGTGCGCTGGCCTTCTGCGCCCGGGTGCCCGAGCCCGGCCGGTACGGCACGGCCACGGGCCCGGCGCACCTGCGCGGCCCCGACGCCGAGCCGCCGCGCCTCATCACCGCGCCCGACCACCGGGTCGACGGCGTGGGCTTCACCCTCGACCGCCGCCAGCACGCCTTCGTGCTCGACGTCGACAGGGCGGCCCTGGACGCCGGTCAGCGGGTCGCCGCCCCCGAGCGGCCCGCGCCCCGGCAGGTCACCGATGGCGACGCCGACGACACCGGCGTCACCTGGACCACCGACGGCCTCGCGCTGCTGGTGGTCTCCGCGCGCCACGCGGGCGCCGGGCACGACCTGCGCCGCGGCGTGCACCGGGTGGAGGCCACCGCCCAGCGCGAGCGGACCCCGGTGCCCGTGGTCGGCGGCGACCTCGCCGTCTCCGCGGTGGCCGCCGACCCCGACGGGCGCCGCCTGTGGCTGCTGGCCACCGCCCTGGACGAGCACGGCCTGGGAGCGGTCGCGCAGCCGGAGTCGCTGTTCACCGCCGTCCTGAGCCCCGACGGCGACCCCGGCGGCTCCGGCAGCGCCGCGCGCCAGGGCAGCGGCTCGCTGGTCGACGTCGTGCGCCTGACCCCGCTGGACGTCGACCTGGGCGACCCGGCGGCCTTCCTGCACGTCGACGCCGCGGGCGCGCTGGTGGCCGAGCGCACCCGCGGGGCGCTGCGCCTGCTGCGCGTGCGGCCCGACGGCTCCCGCGAGGTGCTGCTGGACGGCCAGCTGCAGGTGACGGCGGCCGCGAGCACCCCCGACGGCTCGACGGTGGTGGCCGTGGTCGCCGACCCCGGGAGCCGCGGCGAGCTGGTGCGGGTCGGCGCCGACGACGACGGCGGGGTGCTGCGCCTCACCGACGTCGGCGGCCCGCTGCGCGCGACCGGGCGCCTGCGACCGCTGGTGGAGGTGGAGCACCCCAGCCGCGACGGGTACCCCGTGCACGGCTGGGTGGTGCTGCCGGACGAGGCCCGCCACGGCACCGGCCCGCACCCGGTGCTGCTCATGGTCCACGGCGGACCGCACGCGCAGTACGGCTGGGCCCTGTTCGACGAGGCGCAGGTGGCCGCCGGCGCCGGGTACGCCGTGGTGATGGGCAACCCGCGCGGGTCCGCCGGCTACGGCCTCGCCCACGGCCGGGCCGTGCTGGGGGCGCTGGGCACCGTGGACGCCGACGACGTCGAGGCCCTCCTGGACGGCGTGCTCGCCGACGCGTCCCTGCCGCTGGACCGCGAGCGCGTGGGGGTCGTGGGCGGCAGCTACGGCGGCTACATGACGGCGCTGCTGACCACGCGCACGCAGCGCTTCGCCGCCGCCGTGGTGGAGCGCGGGTACCTCGACGCGACCAGCTTCGTGGGGTCGGCCGACATCGGCTGGTTCTTCGCCGACCAGCTGCACGGCTCCCCCGAGGCGATGCGGGAGCAGTCGCCGATGACCCACGTCGCCTCGGTGCGCACGCCCACGCTGGTCATCCACTCCGAGCAGGACTGGCGCTGCCCGGTCGAGCAGGGGCAGCGGTGGTGGACGGCTCTGCGCCGCCAGGGGGTGGAGAGCGAGCTGCTGCTGTTCCCCGGCGAGGGCCACGAGCTGACGCGCTCCGGTCGCCCGAGCCACCGCACGGCGCGCTTCGAGCACCTGCAGCGGTGGTGGGACCGCCACCTGCCCGTCTGAGGCCCGCCGATCACGATCTAGGCGCGATCCCAGCGCGCTGTCGGTGCCGGCGTGCATGCTCGTCCCATGACGACGTCCGGGTCCGGTCCCGTGCCAGCGCCGCGCCGTCCTCTGCCGCAGCCGCGCCCGCTCCTGGACCAGCTGGCGCTGCTCGCCCAGGCCGTGGACGTGCTGGCGGTCCGCGTCGCCGTCTCCGGTGACGTCGCCTCCGGCGTGCGCGCCCGCGCGCTCGGGCTGCACGTGGCCACCACCGCCGCGGCGGTGCGCGAGCAGGTCGCCCGCCAGCGCGACGTCATCGCACCGGTCCTGTCCGCGGCGGACGGGGGTGCGGGGGCCGAGCTGCTGGCGGCGTCGCTGGCCTCGGCCGACCGCGTGCTGGCCCAGGTCGAGGGCACCGGTGCCGGCGCCAGCGCCCTGCTCAGCCAGACCGCGGGCGTCGCCGCGCTGCAGCGGCTCGGCGTCAGCACCCGCGCCCTGTGGAGCGCCCTGGTCGACCACGAGCGGCTGTGGGCGGCCGGAGCCGCTCCCCTGGCGCGCCGGCTCCTCACCGAGCGGGCGCAGCGCACCACCTGCGGCTGAGCCGGTCCGGCGGGCCGCCTGCCGGCTGCAAGCGGACCGCAAGCCGGCGCGTCCACTGTCGGGCCATGGCCCTCACCGCCCCCGCCCCGCTGATGCGGCTGCTGCCGCACCGCCCAGCCCGACGCGCGACGCGCCACCACCCGTCCTCCAGCGCCACCACCGCGCTGACCAGCACGACGAGCCCCGCGCTCACCAGCGCGACGACCACCGCCGCAGCGCCCGCCACCGCCGCAGCGCCCGCCACCGCCGCAGCGCCCGCCGGGGCGGCCCCGGCCGCGACCTCGTCCTGGCCGGTGAGCGCCCGGGCGCTGCTGGCCGACCTCGCGGTGGCCGCCCTGGCCGCCACCGCCCTGGCCGAGCGCTGCGACGGCCCGCTGGCCCCGGTCACGGGTGCGGGCGCCTGCCCGACGGGCGGCTCCACCGGGCGCCGGGCCCGCGCGCTGGCCGACCACCTGGCGGACACGTGCGCCGGCCTGCGCCACGACCTCGCCGTGCAGCAGCTCGTCGTCCTGCCGGTGCTCACCACCGCCCCGCTGGGCCTGCGCACCGCGGTCGTCCGCGCGTCCTGCCAGGCGGTGGTGACCGAGCTGGAGGCCGTCGAGCGCGGGGCGTCGCTGCTGCGCGAAGGCACCGCCGCCCCCGCGGACCTGCGCGAGCTGGCCGCCGCGCTGCGGCGCACGCGCACCGCGGTGGCCGCGCACCGGCGCCTGTGGACCGACCAGGCGCTGCCGCTGGCCCGGGAGCTGCTGCGCGAGCGCAGCGACCTGGCGAGGTGCTGACCGCCCCGTCGCCGTCGGCGGCGGGTCAGGACGCGGGGCGGGGGGGGGGGGGGGGGGGGGGCCCCCCCCCCCCCCCCCCCCGGCCCCCACGCCGCCCCCCCGGCCCCGGGCGCCCCCCCCCCCCC
>NZ_JBQXXG010000027.1:0-37938 GCF_052644995.1 Quadrisphaera sp. KR29 | reverse complement strand
CCCCCCGGGCCGCGGGGGGGCCGCCCCCCCCCCCGGGGGGGCGGCCCCCCCCCCCCGCCGTGCGTCACCCGGCGGTCAGGCCAGGGACTGCATGACCTCGCGCGCCAGGGCGGCGGTCTCGGACGGCGTGCGGCCGACCTTGACGCCGGCGGCCTCGAGGGCCTCCTTCTTGGCCTGCGCGGTGCCCGCGGAGCCGGACACGATGGCGCCGGCGTGGCCCATGGTCTTGCCCTCGGGGGCGGTGAAGCCGGCCACGTAGCCGATGACCGGCTTGGTCACGTGCTCCTTGATGAACGCCGCGGCGCGCTCCTCGGCGTCGCCGCCGATCTCACCGATCATGACGATGACGTCGGTGCCGGGGTCGGCCTGGAACGCCTCGAGGGCGTCGATGTGGGTCGTGCCGATGATCGGGTCACCGCCGATGCCCACGCAGGTGGAGAACCCGAAGTCGGCCAGCTCGTACATCATCTGGTAGGTCAGCGTGCCGGACTTGCTGACCAGCCCGATGCGCCCGGCGGGGGTGATGTCGGCGGGGATGATCCCGGCGTTGGACGCGCCCGGGGTGATGAGGCCGGGGCAGTTCGGGCCGATGAGCCGGCTCTTGCCGGAGGCCTGCGCGTGCGCGAAGAACTCCGCGGTGTCCTTGACCGGCACGCCCTCGGTGATGACGACGACGAGGGGCACCTCGGCGTCGATCGCCTCGACGGCGGCGGCCTTGGTGCCGGCGGCCGGCACGAAGATGACCGTCACGTCGGCGCCGGTCTCCTTGACGGCGTCGGCCACGGACCCGAAGACCGGGACCTGCACCGGGGAGCCGTCGGCGCCGGTGAACTCCACCTGCTCGCCGGCCTTCTTGGGGTTGACGCCGCCGACGACGGTGGTGCCGGAGGTCAGCATGCGCTGGGTGTGCTTGCGGCCCTCGGAGCCGGTCATGCCCTGCACGATGACCTTGGACTCGGAGGTCAGGAAGATCGCCATGGTGTGAGTTCCTCTCGTCCCGGTCAGGCCTGCGAGGCCAGCTCGGCGGCCTTGCGGGCGGCGCCGTCCATCGTGTCCACCACGGTCACCAGCGGGTGGGCGGCCTCGGCGAGGATCCGCCGGCCCTCCACCACGTTGTTGCCGTCCAGGCGCACGACCAGGGGCTTGGACGCCTCGTCCCCGAGGATGCCGAGGGCCTGGACGATGCCGTTGGCCACCTCGTCGCACGCGGTGATGCCGCCGAAGACGTTGACGAAGACGCTCTTGACCTGCGGGTCGCCGAGGATGACGTCGAGGCCGTTGGCCATGACCTGCGCGGAGGCGCCGCCGCCGATGTCGAGGAAGTTGGCCGGCTTCACGCCGCCGAGCTCCTCGCCGGCCTGCGCGACCACGTCGAGGGTGCTCATGACGAGCCCGGCGCCGTTGCCGATGATGCCGACCTCGCCGTCGAGCTTGACGTAGTTGAGGTGGCTGGCGCGCGCCTTGGCCTCGAGCGGGTCGCCGGCGGCGGCCTCCTCCTCGGCCAGGGCCGCGGTGTCGGGGTGGCGGAAGGAGGCGTTGTCGTCCAGCGACACCTTGCCGTCCAGCGCCACCACGCGGCCGTCACCGGTGAGCACCAGCGGGTTGACCTCCACCAGCGTGGCGTCGGCCTCGCGGTAGACGGTGCCGAGCTTGACGAGCACGTCGGAGACCTGCGCGGCGACGTCCTGGCCGAAGCCGGCGGCGGCGACGATCTCGTCGGCCTTGGCCTGGTCGATGCCGACCACCGGGTCGACGGCGACGCGGGCGAGGGCCTCGGGGCGCTCGACGGCGAGCTGCTCGATCTCCATGCCGCCCTCGACGCTGGCCATGGCCAGGTAGCGGCGCTCGGCGCGGTCGAGCAGCAGGGAGACGTAGTACTCGGTCGCGATGTCCGCACCGGCGGCGATCATCACCCTGTGGACGGTGTGGCCCTTGATGTCCATGCCGAGGATGTCCCGGGCGCGCGCCTCGGCCTCGTCGGCGGACTTCGCGACCTTGACGCCGCCGGCCTTGCCGCGGCCGCCGACCTTGACCTGGGCCTTGACGACGACGACCTTCCCGTCGACGCCGGCGCCCAGCTGCTCGGCGGCGGCGCGGGCCTCCTCGGGCGTGGTGGCCACGAGGCCCGGCAGCACCGGGACGCCGTGGGACTCGAACAGGTCGCGCGCTTGGTACTCGTACAGGTCCACTGGGGCTGCGCCTCCATCGTCGGCCGCTGGCGGGTCCCCGCCCGCCGGCGGCTGCCCGTGGGCCGCCCAGCCAGCGCGCGGGGTGCGCCCGCGAGCCTAACGATCCCCTGCTGAGCGCCCCGCCGAGCCCCCGCTGAGCACGCGGACGTGGCGCTCACGCCCATGATCGTCGAGGGGGTCTCCCCGTCTCCTCCGCGACGATCACGGACCTGCGCGCCACCACCGGGCGGGGGTCAGCGCTGCAGCCACGCGTAGCCGTTCTCGGGGCGGCCCGCCACGCCGTAGCGGGGGCGCACCACCGCGCGGCCCGTCTGCTCGAGGTGCTCCAGGTAGCGCCGGGCGCTGACGCGGGCCATCCCGCAGCGGGCCGCGACCTCGCCGGCGGACAGGTCCGGCTCGGGCGCCGAGCGCAGCACCTGCACCACCAGCTCCAGGCTGCGGTGCGACAGGCCCTTGGGCAGCTGCTCGAGCGCCCGCGGCCCGGAGGCGCCGGAGGCGGGGCCCGCGGGGTGCAGCAGCCTGTCGACGTCGTCCTGGGCCAGGCCGCCGGACGCCCCGGTGCGCGCCAGCGCCCGGCGGTGGGCGGCGTAGGCCCGCATCCGCTCGGTGAACAGCGCCAGGGAGAAGGGCTTGACGAGGTAGTCGGCCACGCCGCCGGACATCGAGGCGCGCACCACCTCCAGCTCGCGCGCCGCGGTGACCACCACGACGTCGACGTCGGACCCGCCCGCCCGCAGCGCCCGCAGCACCTCGGTGCCCGGCACGTCGGGCAGGTGCACGTCGAGCAGCACGAGGTCGGGCGAGAGCGACTCCACCGCGCGCAGGGCGTCGCCGCCGCGGTGGGCCACCCCCACGCACGTGAAGCCCTCCAGCGTGCCGACGTAGGCCTGGTGCAGGGAGGCGACGGCCGGGTCGTCGTCGACCACGAGGACGCGCACGGGCCCGCCGCTCACGCCCCCGCTCCCGCGAGCTGCCCGGAGGACGACGGCGAGGACGACCCGCCGCCGAGGACCACCTCGAAGCGCGCCCCGCCCAGCGGGGAGGTGCCGACCGCGGCGGAGCCGCCGCGGCGCGCCGCGACGCGGGCCACCAGCGCCAGGCCGATGCCCTGGCCGTGGCGGCCGTCCCCGCCGTCCTTGGTGGTGACGCCCACCCGGAAGACCTCCTCGCGCAGCGGCGCGGGCACGCCCGGGCCGTCGTCGTCGACGACCACCCGCCAGGGGCCGCCGGGCTCGCCGCGCACGTCCACGAGCACGCGCCCGCCCTGCCCGGCGGCGTCCAGGGCGTTGTCCACGAGGTTGCCGAGCACGGTGAGCACGTCCTCGCCCGCGCCCGCGGGCACCCGGGTGGCGGGCACGACGACCAGCTCGGCGCCCCGCTCGCGAGCCAGGGCGGCCTTGGCCATGAGCAGCGCGGAGACGGAAGGGTCCTCCACCGCGCCGAGCCCGGCCCCGGACAGGAGCCGGCCGCCGCCCCCGAGCCTGTCGATGAGCGCGGCGGCGTCGGCGGTGCGGCCCAGCTCCAGCAGGCCCCGCAGCACGTGCAGGTGGTTGCTGAACTCGTGGGCCTGCGCGCGCAGGGTGGTGGTGAGGCTGCGCTGCCCGTCCAGCTCCCGCACGGCGCCCGACAGCTCGGTGCGGTCGCGCACGGTGAGCACCCGGCCCACGCGGCGGCCGTGCACGAGGGCCGGCGTGCGGCTGGCCAGCAGCACCCGCTCCCCCACGAGCAGGGGCGCGTCGACGGCGTCGTCGTCGGCCTCCAGCAGCGCCAGCGCCGCCGGGTCGAGCACTCCGGCGGCCGGCGAGCCCACGACCCCGCCGCCGTCGTCGCCGTGGCCGCTGTCGAGGTCCAGCAGGCGGCAGGCCTCGTCGTTGACGAGCACCACCCGGCCGCGCTCGTCGACGGCGAGCACGCCCTCGCGGATCCCGTGGAGCATCGCCTCGCGCGCCTGGAGCAGCCGGGCGATCTCGTCGGGCTCCAGGCCCATGATGCGGCGGCGCACCAGCCGGGTGAGCAGGTAGGAGCCCACCGAGCCCAGCACCGCGGCGCCCCCGAGCCACGCCGCCAGCCAGGGCACGTCCTCGGTGAAGTCGTCGGCGAGCTCGGACTCGACGATCCCCACCGAGACCGCTCCGAGGATGCGCCCGGAGGCGTCGCGCACGGGCACCTTCGCCCGCAGGGACGGTCCGAGCGTGCCCGTCTGGGTGCCCAGGAACTCCTCGCCGCGCAGCACCTCGGCGGCGCTCGTGGTGCTGGGCGAGCCGATGAGGGAGGGGTCGGGGTGGCTCAGCCGGATGCCGTCGCGGTCCAGGAACACCACGAACGACACCTGCGACGCCTGCTGCAGGAGGGTCGCGAGGTCCTGCAGGTCGTCGCCCGGGCCGCCGGGCTGCTCGTACGCCTCGACGACGTCGGGCAGCGTCGCGGCGTTGCGGGCGACCGCCACCATCTGGTCGCCGTAGGCCTGCCGGATCTGGCGCTGCTGCAGCGAGACCGCGGCGACGCCGGCGATGACCACCGCGGACAGCACGATGAGGGCCTGCAGCGCGAGCAGCTGCGGGCCGAGCGGCATCGGCCGGCGCATGCGGACATCATCACCGACCCGCGCCGCGCAGGGGAACGCCGGCGGCCGCGACCGATACGACCACAACCACCGCAAGGGCCGATACCACCAGTACGGCCGCATGCTGGGCAGGCCCGGGGCGCGCGCGCACGCTCCTCGTCATCGAGCCGCACGGCTCTCCGCCCCGACGACGGGGCGGGACGACGAGGAGGTCGCCACGTGAGCAGCAGCACCACCACCCCCACCGCCCGGGCCACCCGCCCCCTGCGGTCCCGCGCCCTGCGCGCCGCGCTGGCCGGCGCCGGTGTGGCCGGCCTGCTGGCCACGGCGGCCTGCGCCTCCGGCAGCGCGAGCGCCGGAGCGGGAGGCGGCGACGGCGGGGCGCAGCCGGTCAACCGCCTGGAGATCATGGCCCCCGCCGACCCGGGCGGCGGCTGGGACCAGACCGCGCGCGCCATGGGCTCCGCCATCGAGACCGAGGAGCTGGCCCGCAGCGTGCAGGTCTCCAACGTCGGCGGCGCCGGCGGCACGGTGGGCCTGGCCGAGCTCAAGAACGAGCGCAGCGAGGACTTCCTCATGGTCATGGGCCTGGTGATGGTCGGCGCGATCGAGACCAACAAGAGCCAGGCGACGCTGGAGGACACCACGCCGCTGGCGCGCCTGACCAGCGAGGACGAGATCATCGTCGTCCCCGCCAGCAGCCCGTACCAGACCATCGACGACCTGGTCGCGGCCATGAGGAGCGAGGGCCGCGGCGTCTCCATCGCCGGCGGCTCGGCCGGCGGCACCGACAACATCCTCGCCGGGCTGCTCGCCCAGGCCGCGGACGTGCCGGCCACCGACCTCAACTACATCGCCTACTCCGGCGGCGGGGAGTCGCTCGCGGCGCTGCTCGGCAACCAGGTCAGCGCCGGCATCTCCGGCGTCGGGGAGTACGCCGAGCAGGTGGAGGCCGGTGAGCTGCGCGCCCTGGCCGTCTCCGGCGCCGAGCGGGTGGAGGGCCTGGACGTCCCCACGCTGAAGGAGTCCGGCTACGACATCGAGTTCTCCAACTGGCGCGGCGTGGTGGCGCCCCCCGGCATCTCCGAGGAGGCCGAGGCGAGGCTCGAGACCCTCGTGGAGGAGATGCACGGCTCGCAGGCGTGGACCGACCTGGTCGAGACGAACGGCTGGACCGACGACTACCTGTCAGGTGAGGAGTTCGAGACCTTCCTCGACGAGGAGCAGACGCGCATCCAGGGCGTCCTGAAGGACATCGGGCTGACCTCGTGAGCACCGTCGACGCGTCCCCCGGGGCGCCGCACGGGCCCGCCGGGGCGCCCGCGGCGCGCCGGCGGCGCATCCCGGTCGGCGAGCTGGTCATCGTCGCCGTCCTCGCGGGGCTCGGCGTCTTCGCCCTGGTCGACGCCCACACCATCACCGTGCCGACGTCGTCCAACGCCGTCGGGCCGCGGGCCTTCCCGTACGCGGTGGGCGCGGTCCTCGTGCTCGCCGCGGCGGGCCTGCTCGTGGCGCTGCTGCGCGGCGACCGCGGCGAGGTGGAGGGCGGCGAGGACGTCGACACCTCCGGCGGCGCCGACTGGGCGGCGGTGGGCAAGCTCACCGCCGCGTTCGCGGCGCTCGTCGTGCTCGTCGAGCCGCTGGGCTGGCCGATCGCGGCGTCGCTGATGTTCGGCGGCGCGGCCTGGGCCCTGGGCGCGCGCCCGTGGTGGCGCGCGTTCCTCGTGGCCGCGGTCCTCAACACGGCGGTCCACGTCGTCTTCACGCAGGTGCTCGGGGTCTACCTGCCCGCGGGCCCGCTCGAGGGGGTCGTCGGCTTTGGGTGACCTGACAGGGCTCATGGAGGGGTTCGCCACGGCGGCCCAGCCCGTCTACCTGCTCTACGCGCTCATCGGGGTGCTGCTCGGCACCGCCGTCGGCGTGCTGCCCGGCATCGGGCCGGCCATGACGGTGGCGCTGCTGCTGCCGCTGACGTACACCCTCGAGCCCACCGCCGCGTTCATCATGTTCGCCGGCATCTACTACGGCGGCATGTACGGCGGGTCGACCACGTCGATCCTGCTCAACACCCCCGGTGAGTCGGCGTCCATCGTCACCGCGCTCGAGGGCAACAAGATGGCCAAGGCCGGGCGCGGCGCGGCCGCCCTGGCCACCGCGGCCATCGGCTCCTTCGTCGCGGGGACCATCGCCACGGTGGCGCTGTCGCTGGTGGCGCCCACGGTGGCGCGGATCGCGGTCAGGCTGGGGCCGGCGGACTACGTGGCGCTGGCGGTGCTCGCGTTCTTCACGGTGGCCGCCATGCTCGGGGCCTCCGCCGCCCGGGGCATCGCCTCGCTCGCGCTGGGCCTGTTCATCGCCGTCATCGGCACCGACAGCCTCACCGGCCAGCAGCGCTTCACCCTGGGCCTGCCCACGCTGGCCGACGGCATCGACGTGGTCATCGTGGCGGTGGGCTTCTTCGCCGTCGGCGAGGCGCTCCACGTGGCCTCCCGGCTGCGGCGCGGCCCCATCCCGCTGGTGCCCATCTCCGGGAGGTGGATGACGCGCGACGACTGGAAGCGCTCGTGGAAGCCGTGGCTGCGGGGCACCGCGATCGGCTTCCCCATCGGCACCATCCCCGCCGGCGGCGCCGACCTGGGCACCTTCCTCAGCTACGCCACCGAGCGGAAGCTGTCCAGGCGCAAGGACGAGTTCGGCCACGGCGCCATCGAGGGCGTCGCCGGGCCGGAGGCGGCCAACAACGCCTCCGCCGCCGGTGTGCTGGTGCCGCTGCTGACCCTGGGCCTGCCCACGTCGGCCACCGCCGCGATCATCCTCGCGGCGTTCCAGAGCTACGGCATCCAGCCCGGGCCCAACCTCTTCGCCGCCGAGGGCGAGCTGATCTGGGCCCTCATCGCCAGCCTCTACATCGGCAACGTGCTGCTGCTGGTGCTGAACCTGCCGCTGGTGGGGCTGTGGGTGAAGGTGCTGCAGCTGCCGCGCCCCTACCTGTACGCCGGCATCCTCACCTTCGCCGCGCTCGGCACCTACGCGGTCGGCGCGTCGATCGAGGACCTCGTGCTGCTGTTCGTGCTCGGCGGCATCGGCTGGGCCATGCGCTCCTACGGCTTCCCGATCGCCCCGGCCATCGTGGGCCTCATCCTCGGGCCCATCGCCGAGGAGCAGATGCGCCGCACCCTCGCCATCAGCCAGGGCGACCCGACGGCGCTGGTCACCAGCCCCTTCGCCGCCGTGGTGTACGTGCTCGTGGTGCTGGCGCTCGTCGGCTCGCAGTGGCTCAAGCGGCGCCAGGCCCGCCTGGACGCCCTGGTGCTCGCCGAGGCGCAGCGCGACGAGGACAGGCTGGTCGGCGCGCACCGCGCGGGCTCCGCGTCGTCGGCGGCGGAGGGCCACCACAACGACCAGGACAGCGGAGGTGCACGGTGACGATCGTCGTGGGCTACGTGCCCAAGCCCGAGGGGCGCGCCGCGCTCGTGGCGGCCCTGGAGGAGGCGGACCTGCGCGGGGAGTCGCTCCACGTGCTCAACACCTCCAAGGGGGACGCCTACTCCGACCCCGGCTACGCCACCGACGAGGACCTCGCCGAGGTGGAGGCCCTCCTGGAGGAGTCGGGCGTGCCCTACGAGCTGGAGCACCGCCTCGGCTCGGCCGCCGGAGCCGCCGACGACATCCTCGAGGCCGTCGAGCGGCTCGGCGCCAGCCTGGTGGTGATCGGCATCCGCCGCCGCACCCCCACGGGCAAGCTGCTGTTCGGCAGCGACGCCCAGCGGGTGCTGCTCCAGGTCCCCTGCCAGGTCCTGGCGGTGAAGGCGGGCTGAGCCGCCGAGGCCGTCACCCGCCTCGTCTCCCGCGGGCGCGGGACGGCCCTGGTCCACTCCCCCGGGACCAGGGCCTTCCTGCGCCCGTGCCGTGGACGCCGTGCCGTGGACGCCGTGCCGGGCAGGCGCCGTCGCAGCAGCGACCGGCAGCGCGACCGGCCGGGTGGCGCCGGCGCGCCCGGGGGCGCCGCGGCGGTTACGGTCCCGCCGTGACCGCCCCGAGCTCCGACGCGGCCGGACGCGTGGCCCTGCTGGCCGGCCCCGGCGCCTTCGGCGGGGCGCAGCGCCACCTGCTGTCGCTCCTGGAGCACCTCCCGGCGGCGAGCGGCCGGGACGCCGCCCTGCTGGCCGTCGGCCCCGTCGACCCCCAGCTGGCCGCCGGCGCCGCCGCCGCGGGGGCGCCGCTGGAGGAGCTGCCCGCCCCCGACGGCGACGGTGACGGCCTCCAGCGGGCCCTGCAGCGGGCGCTGCAGCGGGTGGGCGCCGCGGCGCTGCACCTCAACGCCACCGACCCGTGGGCGGAGGTGGCGCTGCTGCGGGCGGCGCTGGCCACGGGCCTGCCCACCACCGCCGTGGTGCACCTGACGGGCCGCTGGTCCCGCACGCAGCGCCCCGCCGACGCCGACGCCCTGCTGCGGCAGCTGCGGGCCGTGCTGGCCCCGTCGCGGGCCATCGCCGAGGCCCTGGTGGAGCAGCACGGCCTGGACCGGGCCCGCGTCGTCCACGTCCCCAACGGCGTGGCGGTGCCGGCTGCACCGCTGCGAGCCGCCGGCGCCCCGCCGGCGGCGCCGCTGAGGGTGGCGTGCCTGTCGCGGCTGACCCCGCAGAAGGGGGTCGACGTGCTCGTGGACGCCGTGGCGCTGCTGCCCGCCGGCACCGTGGAGGTGGTGGTGGCCGGTGAGGGGCGTGAGGCCGCGGCGCTGGAGCAGCGGGCCGCGGGCCTGCCGGTCCACCTGGCCGGCTTCAGCGCGGCCACCGCTGAGGTGCTCGCCGGGGCCGACGCCTACGTCCAGCCCTCCCGCGACGACGCGCTGCCCCTGGCACTGCTCGAGGCCGCCGGGTCGGGGCTGCCGTGCGCGGCGACGGCCGTCGGCGACGTGGCCAGCGAGGTCGGCGACGTCGTGCTCGTCGTCCCCCCGGAGGACCCGCCCGCGCTGGCGGGGGCGCTGGCGCGGCTGGCGGCCGAGCCCGACCTGCGCGAGCGGCTGGCGGCGGCGGGCCGGGCGCGGGTGCTGGCGAGGTTCACCGAGGAGGCCTTCGCTGCGCGCACGGCCGCTGCGCTGGCCCCCGCCTGGGCCGCGGCAGCCGCCGCGTGAGCGACGGCAGCGCCGCCGCGGGCGGCGGCGGCCTGCGGGTGCTGCGCCTGTGCTCGGTCTTCGGCGTCCCCGACCGCCCCCTGCACCCCGGTGACCTGCGCTTCGACGCCGTGGGCGGCATGCAGAACCACACCGGCCACCTGACCGCGGCGCTGGACGAGCTGGGTGTGGAGCAGGTGGTGGTCACCTCCTGGCCGCCCTCCCACCCGAGGCGGGAGCATCTGTGGGAGCGCACGACGGTCCACCGGCGCGGCTGGGCGGTGCCGGTGGCGCGCCAGGGCTGGGCCGTCCACGCGACCCCGGTGCTCCTGCGCGCCGCGTCCGCGCTGCGGCCCGGTCGCGACCTCGTGCACGCCCACCTCGGTGAGGACCTCGCCGTGCTGCCGCTGGCCCGCCGCGTCGCCGCTGCCCGGCGGGTGCCGCTGGTGGTGACGGTGCACCTGTCGCTGGCGCACACCCTGCCGCCGGGCGGGCTGCGCCGCGCGGTGCTGCGCCACGGCGGCGGAGCGCTGGAGCGGGCGGCGGTGAGGGACGCGGCGGGCGTGCTGGTGCTCACCGAGCGCGCGCGGGCCGCCGCCGTCGCTGACGGCGCCCGCCCGGAGCGTGTGCACGTGGTGCCCTCCGGGGTGGACCCGGTCCTGTTCGCACCCCCCACCCGCGCCGAGGCGGACCCGCTGGCCCCGACGCCCGGTGCCGGTGCCCACCTCCGCGCAGCGCGGCCGCGGGTGCTCTTCATCGGCCGCTTCGGCGCCCAGAAGGGGCTGCCGGTGCTGGTGCGGGCCGCCGCCCTCCTGCGCACCGACGCCGAGGTGGTCCTGGCGGGATCGGGCCCCGACGAGGCCTCGCTGCGGGCGCTGGTCGCGGACCTCGGGGTGGGCCACCGCGTGCGCCTGTGCGGCCCCCTGGACCACGACCTCGTGCCCGCCGCCCTGCGCACGGCCGCGGTGGCCGTCCAGCCCAGCACCTACGAGGAGATGGGCACCTCCGTCGTGGAGGCGCTCGCCGCGGGCACCCCCGTGGTCGCCTCCCGCACCGGGGGCATCCCCGACCTGCTCCAGCAGGGTCGCTGCGGCGTCCTCGTCGACCCCGGGGACGAGCACGCCCTCGCACGCGCCCTCGACGACCTCATGGCTGACGGTCCCCGGCGCGCGGAGCTGGCGGCGCGCGGCCGCGAGGTCGGCGAGGCGCTGGCCTGGCCGTCGCTGGCGCGCCGCGTGCTGGGGGTCTACCGCGAGGCCGTGGCCAGCGGCGCCCTCGAGCGCCCCGGGTCCGCGCCGGTCCTCGGATGACCCCAGCGGCTCCACCGGCCGGGCCGGCCCCGCCGGTCCCGCCCGCCCTGGCGGACCCGGCGGTGCGCTCGGTCCTCCTCGTGCGCCTGCGCACCGGCATGGGCGACCTGGTGTGCACCGGCCCTGCGCTGCGCGCCCTGCGCGCGGCGCGGCCGGACCTGCGCGTGGACCTGCTGACGTGGGCGGAGATGGCACCGGTGGTCGACAGGCTGCGCGACGAGCGGGGGCGGCCGCTGGTGGACGAGCTGGTCGACTTCCCCGGACACCCCGGCATCCCCGAGCGCCCCGCCCGCCCGCAGGGCTGGCAGCCGTGGCTGCGGGCGGTCCGCGAGCGCGGGTACGACCTGGCGCTGCAGGTCTACGGCGCCAACCCCGCGGCCGGTGAGGTCGCGCGCGCGGTCGGCGCCCGGCGCACCGGCGGCTTCTTCCTCACCACCGAGCCCGGCGCCGCCAGCCGCGACCTCGCCCTGCACGTGCCCTACCCGGCGCACCTGCACGAGGTCGAGCGCCACCTGCACCTGCTGGCCCACCTCGGCGTGCCCTCCACCGGCACCCGGCTCGACGTCGCCGTGGACGACGCCGACCGCGCCCGGGCCGCGGCCGTGCTGGCCCGCGCCGCGCTGGCGCCCGGGCGCTGGGTGGCGCTCCACGCCGGCGCGACGTGCTCCTCGCGGCGCTGGCCCGCCGCGCGCTTCGCGGCCGTCGCCGCCGGCCTGGTCGCGGCCGGGTGGCGGGTGGCGCTGACCGGGGTGCCGGCCGAGCGCGGCGTCGTCGACGCGGTGACCGCCGCCCTGCCGCCGAGAGCGCTCACCGAGCGCGGCCCGGGGGTGGTGGACCTGTGCGGGGCCACCGACCTGGGCGCCTTCACCGCCGCGCTGAGCTCCTGCGCCCTCCTGGTCACCAACGACACCGGCGCGGCGCACCTGGCCTCGGCCACCGGCACCCCCAGCGCGGTCGTCTTCCTGTCCGGCGACCCGGTGCGCTGGGCGGCCCCCGGGCCGCAGCACCGCGTGGTGAGGGCCGCGGTGGAGTGCAGCCCGTGCCCCCACCTGGACTGCCCCATCGACCACCGCTGCGCCACCCGGGTGCGGCCGGCCGACGTGCTCGCCACCGCCGCCGAGCTCCTCGGCACCGCGCCCCCGGGCGGCGGCCGTGGCTGAGCCCGCCCGCGCGCTGGAGCACGGGCCCGGGCACGAGAGCGCACCGGGACCGGTGCCCCTGGTGTCCGTGCTGGTGCCCTGCTTCGAGCAGGCCGCCTTCCTGCCGCGCGCGCTGAGCAGCGCCCTCGACCAGCGGCTGGAGGGCGGCGGGCTGGAGGTGGTCGTCGTCGACGACGGCTCCGACGACGCCGGCGCGACCGGCGCGGCGCTGGCGCTGTTCGCCGACGACCCGCGGGTGCGGGTCCTGCGCCACGGGGACAACCGCGGCCTGGGCGCCGCCGCCAACACCGCCCTCGACGCCGCGCGGGCCCCCGTGGTGGCCTGGCTGCCCGCCGACGACGTGTGGGCGGCCGGGCACCTGGCCTCCGTGCTGGCCGCGCTGGACGCCGCACCGCGGGCGCTGGCCGCGGCGGCCGACCTCGTGGAGGTCCCCCCGCACGCGCCCGGGTGGCCCCAGCTGGTGCAGGTGGCGCACCGCCGCTCCCCCGCCCGCTGGGCCGGGCGGCCGGAGGTGGAGACCGACGACCTGGACCTGGCCTACTGGTCGCGGCTGCGCGCAGCGGGTGGCGCTGACGCCGGCGACCGGGCCGAGGACGACGCCGAGACCACGGCCGAGGGCTGGCTCGTGCGCACCGGCGCCGCCACGGCCGCCTGGACCCAGCACCCCGGCCAGCGCTCGCGGGCGCTGCGGGAGTCCCTGGACGGCGGCCTGAACGTCTTCCGCACCCGCTACCGGGTGCGCGAGCCGCTGCGGGTGGTCTCCACCGACTCCGGGGCCGTCGACGAGGTGGCGCTGCACGCCGCCGACCGGGCCCGGCACCTGGAGCCGGCACCCGACGGGCTGCGCCTGCTCGTCGTCGGCGACCTGGGCTTCAACCCCGACCGGCTGCTGGTCCTCGCCGAGCGCGGCCACCGCCTCCACGGGCTGTGGACCACGGACGGCCTGGGCGACTCCGGCGTCGGGCCGCTGGCGTGCGGGCACGTGGCCGAGCTGCGAGAGGACCCCCGCGCGGACTGGCGCGCCCCGCTGGCCGACCTCGCGCCGGACGCGGTCTACGCGCTGCTGTCGTGGCGCGCGGTGCCGCTGGCCCACGCGGTGCTCACCCACCTGCGCGGCGCCGGCGGGGCGCTGGCCCGCACGCCGTTCGTCTTCCACCTCAAGGAGGCGCCGCAGGCGTGCGTGCGCAGCGGCACCTGGCCGCTGCTGGTCGACCTGGTGCGCGGCTCGGACGCGGTGGTGCTGTCCACCGAGGAGGAGCGCGACCACCTGCGCCTGGCGGTGCCCGGCGCGCTGGCGCCCGAGCGCACCCTCGTCGTCGACGGCGACCTGCCCCGCGCGGCGCTGCACGGCGCGGAGCGCTCGCGCCGCCTGTCGCAGGACGACGGCGAGGTGCACACCGCCGTCGTCGGCCGCCCGCTCGGCCTGGACGCGGCGCTGCTCGCACAGCTGGCCGGTGCGGGGGTCCACACCCACTTCCACGGCCTGGTCGACGCCCCCGGGCCGGCGGCGGGCTGGCGCTCCTGGCTGGCCGCCGCCCGCGAGGCCGCACCGGGGCGCGTGCACGTGCACCCGCGCGTGGCGCCCCCGGACTGGACGGCGGTGCTCTCGCGCTACGACGCCGGGTGGCTGCACCGCACCCGCTCGTCCAACGGCGGTGACCTGCGGCGCGCCACCTGGGACGACCTCAACGCCCCCGCCCGCCTGGGGCCGCTGGCGGCGGCGGGCCTGCCCGTGCTGCAGCGCGCCAGCCCGGGCCACGCCGTCGCGGTGGACCGGCTGGTCGGGCCCCCGGAGGCCGGCGGTGACGGCTCGGGGGTGCTCTACGCCGACGACGAGGACCTGCTGGCCCAGCTCGCAGACCCGGCGCTGCTCGCCCGGCGCAGCGCCGCGGCCTGGCGGACCCGCGGCTCGCGCACCTTCGACGCCCACGCCCCCGCGCTGGAGCGGCTGCTGCGCGAGCTGGTCGCCTCCCGCTGACCCCGTGCCTCTGACGCCGCTGCGCCGGTCGTGCCCTGATCGGCGGGCGGTGGCGGTCGGCGCGGGGTAGGACGGCACGGTGAGGGCGGCCCTGGTGATCACCGACGAGGACTTCTACGCCGGCACCGGCTACGCCGAGGTGTGGGAGCGGACGCTGGGCGAGCTGGGCTGGGACGTGGAGCGCATCGCGCGCGTGCCGCCCTCCTGGGGCTCGGCCGGTCCCGAGCCCGGCCGCTACGACCTGGCGGTGCCCCACGTCCTGGTGGAGGAGGTCGCCGTCTTCGGCGCCACCATGCGGGCCGCCGCCGCGCTGGAGCTGGCCGGGGTCCCGGTGCTGAACCCGCTCTCCTGCGTCGTCGCCTCCTCCGACAAGCTCGTCACCGCCGCGGTGTGGGCCGCCGCGGGCATCCCCCAGCCCGACGTCCACGACCTGGCCGACCTCACCGCGTGGCCGCGCCCCGGCGAGCGCATGGTCCTCAAGCCGGCCCTGTGCGACGGGGGGCGCCACGTGCAGCTGGTCGACCACCTCGAGCAGGCCCGCGCGGTGGTGGCCGGCTGGCGCGCCGACGAGGCCGCGGGCGGCGAGCGGCGCGGGGCGGCCCTGCTGCAGGAGTGGGTGCGCGAGCCGGAGGTGGTGCGGGTCTTCGCGACGCCGCAGGAGGTCTCCCTCGCCTACGTCAAGACCCGGCCCCCGGGCGCGCTGGTCTCCGGGGGCCGCTACGTGCGCGTGGAGGCGCCCTCCGCGGCGGTGGCCGGCCTGGCGCGCCGCATGGTGGCCAGCCTGGGCGGCGGGCTCATGGGCCTGGACGTCCTGGTCGAGCCGGACGGGCGCGTGCTCGCCCTGGAGGCCAACGCGCCGTTCGGCTTCGACGTGCAGGACCACGAGCAGGGCCGGTGGGTGGCCCGCGCCGCGGTCGCCAGGGCCGGCGCGGCCGCCGCGGCGCTCGCGGCCGGTGCGGCCGGCCGCTGACGCCCGGCCCGCCCGGGGCGGCCGCCGCCTCAGGCGAGGGCGTCCAGCGCGGCGGCGGGGTCGTCGGTGAACATCCCGTCCACCCCGTCCCCGCGCAGGCGCCGCACCAGCGAGGCCACGTCACCGCGCCCGGACAGCGCAGCGCGCGCGTCCGGCCTGCGCAGCTCGGCGGGCAGGAAGGTGTTCTCGGGGCGCACCGTGTAGGGCACCACGGCGAGCCCGGCGGCGTGCGCGTCGGCCACCAGCTGGCTGCCCGTGCCGCCGCCCGCGCCCCGGCCGCCAGACGCACCGCGGGCGTCACGCGGCTCCACCTGCACCAGGTGCGGGGCCAGCACGTCGGCCCACCCCCGCACCTCCCGCAGCCCCTGCGGGGTGCACAGGTCGGCGTAGTCGCGGTGGTCACCGGCGAGCCGCAGGTCCGGCGGCGCGCCCGTCGGCTGGGTCAGCTGGGCCAGCCGCAGCCCGGGCGCCGACGCCCGCAGGCGCCGCAGGGGTGCCACCTCGAAGCACTGGACGACGACCGCGGCGCCGGCAGCCCACCCCCCGCCGCTGCGCGGCTCGTCGTCGTCCCTCCCGCCGTCGTCGAGCAGCCCGGCGTCCTCGAGGGCGGCGAGCAGCAGCGGCTCCAGCGCCAGCCCGGCGGCCGCGAAGTGCCCCGGGTGCTTGAGCTCCGGCCACACCGACACCTGCCGCCCGGCCCGCGCGGACAGCTCCTCCCGCAGCGCCAGCACCTCGCGGAAGGTCATCACGGGCTGCTCGCCGTCGTGGGCGGCGCTCGCGGGCCGCAGCCCGGGCAGGCGCTCGCGCGCTCGCAGCGCGCGGACCTGCGCGAGGCTGAGGTCCTGGGAGAACCAGCCGGTGAGGGACACCCCGTCGAGCAGCCGCGTGGTGCGCAGGTGCGCCAGCTCGGGGTGGTCGGCGACGTCGGTGGTGTCGGACAGCTCCGCCTCGTGGCGGACCACCAGCTCGCCGTCGGCGGTGGCCACCAGGTCGACGTCGACCCCGTCGGCGCCCTCGGCGACGGCGAGCTCGTAGGCGGCGCGCGTGTGCTCCGGGCGGCGCGCGCTGGCGCCGCGGTGGCCCACGACCACCGGCCGCCCTCGCCCGGCCGTGCTCACGGGGCACCCTCCCACCCGTGCCCGGGCGGCGCGGGGGCGGCCCGGGCCAGGGCCTCGACGGCTCCCCGCAGCTGGGCGAGCCCGGCGGCGCCGTAGCCGAGCACCACGGCCGGCGGCAGGTCGGTGCGCGCCACCGCGTACCCGGCCAGGTCGGCCAGGAGGTAGCCCTGGCGCTCCACCGCGCCGACGACGGCGGCCGGGTCCGCGCCCGGCGGCAGCTCGACCACCACGTGCAGCCCCGCCGCTGCGCCGCGGGCGCGCAGGTGGGGGTGCTGGGCCAGCAGCGCCTGCAGGTGGGTGCGGCGGTGGCCGTGGTCGCGGCGCACGCGCGCGACGTGCCGGCGCAGCCCGCCGGAGGCGAGGTAGCGCGCCAGGGCCCGCTGCAGGGTGCCCGCCACCGGCCCGCCCAGGTCCTCGCGCACCGCGGCCAGCGGCCCGCCCAGCGCCGGCGGCGCGAGCAGGCAGCCCGCTCGCAGCCACGGCGAGAGCACCTTGGAGAAGGTGCCCAGGTGCACCACGTGCTCCGGCGCGAGGGAGGCCAGCGCCGGCAGCGGGGCGGCGCCGTAGCGGAACTCGCCGTCGTAGTCGTCCTCCACGACGACGGCGCCCGCCCGCCGGGCCCACCGCAGCAGCCCCGCGCGGCGCTCCAGCGGCAGCACGCCTCCCCAGGGGTACTGGTGGCTCGGCGTCACCAGGACCGCGTCGGCGCGCGCGGGGAGGCGCTCGACGCGCAGGCCGTCGTCGTCGACCTCGACCGGCAGCAGCCGCGCGCCGAGGCGGAGCAGGCCGCGCACCGCCCGGGGGTAGCCGGGGTCCTCGACGACGACGCGCGGGTCGCGGCCCAGCCGGTCGCGCAGGGCGTGGACGACCAGGGCGAGCCCGTCACCGGTGCCGGCGGTCACGACGACGTCGGCGGGGTCGGCGTCCACGCCGCGGGCGGCGCGCAGGTGGGCGGCGAGCTGCTCGCGCAGCTCGGGCAGGCCGGTCAGCGCGGGCTCGTCGTCGGGGACGTCGGCGAGGGCGGCCTCCCGCCAGGCGCTGCGCCACGCGGCGTCGGCCAGCCGGCCGGCGTCGGGCCGGCCCGGGCGGAGGTCGACGACGCCGGGCTGCGCCGGGGTGCTGCGCTGCGGTGGCGGGGCGGGCGCCGGGGGCGGCAGCGCCCCGACGTGCTCGCTGACGCGGGTGCCGCTGCCGTGGTGCGCCTCGAGGAAGCCCTCCCCGACCAGCTGCTCGTAGGCCGCGGTGACCGTGGCGCGCGAGACGCCCAGCTGCGCGGCGAGGCGGCGGGTGGCCGGCACCGGCGCGCCGGGCGCCAGGCGGTGCTCGCGGACGGCGGCGCGCAGGGCGTCGGCGAGCTGGACGTGCAGGGGCCCGCCGGCGCCGCGGCGCAGCGCCACGGGCAGGTCGAGGTCGACGGTGGTGCGCACGTGCTCCTCCCCGGTCGCGGCGGGCACCCGCCAGTGGACTGCTGCGGCAGCCTCGCAGTGGCCTGGTGGGGCGGTCCACTCCCGGTGGAGCCTGCTCGCGTGAGCACCTCCGCCGCCACCGCCGGCCCCGCACCGTCACCGGACCAGCCGCTGCCGGTCACCGACCGGACCCGCTCCACCCGCTTCGGCCACCGCCAGGTCACCGACCGCGCCGCGCTGCACGACGTCCTGGACAGCGCCCTGGTCGCGCACGTCGCCGTCGTGCGCGAGGACCCGGCCCCGGCCGCCGTCGTCCTGCCGGTCGCCGCGGCCCGCGACGGGGAGTCGCTGCTGCTGCACGGCTCCACCGGCGGCGGCCTGCTGCGCGCCGCGGCGTCCGGGCAGGTGGTGACCGCCACGGTGACGGTGCTCGACGGCCTCGTGTACGCCCGCACGGTGTTCGACAGCTCCATGAACTACCGCTGCGCCGTCGTCTACGGCGTGCCCGCCGTGGTGCCCGACGAGGAGAAGGAGGAGGCCCTGCGGGTGCTGTCCGAGCACCTCATGCCGGGGCGGTGGGCCGAGGTGCGCCGCCCCACGCGGCGCGAGCTGGCCGCGACGCTGGTCCTGCGCCTGCCCCTGGAGGAGGCCAGCGTCAAGGTCCGCGCCGAGGGCGCCGGCGAGGACGGGGTGGAGGACGCGTCGGTGTGGGCGGGCGTGCTGCCGCTGCACACCGCTGTCGGCGCTCCCCGCACCGGCGACGACGTGCCGGCCGGTGTGCAGGTCCCCGCGAGCGTGGTCGCCGGGGCGCGGCGCCTGGCCGGCTGGCTGCCGCCCTACCGCTGACCCGCCCCCGGTGGGCGCGGGGTGGCCCTGGTCCCGTGGGAGTGGACCGGGGCCACCCTGCGCCCGTCAGGTGCGGGCGCCGGTCCACCCGGGCCGGGTGCTGCGTGTCAGGTGGTCGCGGGACCGGGGTGCAGGTCGAGGCGCCGGTCGGCGAGGTAGGGGTTCTCGCGCTGGGCGGCCTCGACGACGGCGGTGTCGACGTCGGCCAGCAGCAGGGCGCTGGAGGTGACGTCGCCGGGCGGCGCAGCGGCCAGCACCCGCCCGCTCGGCGCGACGATGCTGGAGAGCCCCACGAAGGCGAGGTCGACCTCGCGCCCGCAGTGGTTGGCGTAGGCCACGTAGACCTGGTTCTCCCAGGCGCGCGCCCGGATCACCACGTCGGCGGTGAAGGAGAACGGCTCCATGAGCGCGGTCGGCACGGCCACGACGTGGGCCCCGGCGGCCGCTGCGGCGCGGACCGCCTCGGGGAACTCCACGTCGTAGCAGATGAGGACGGCGACCCGCACGCCCGCGAGGTCGAAGACCGAGACCGGCCGGTCCCCCGGCACGAAGGCGTCGCGCTCGTCCTGGCCGAACAGGTGCGTCTTGACGTGGCGGCCGAGCACCTCGCCGTCGGCGCCGACGAGGACGGCGGTGTTGACGACTCGCCCGTCGAGGCGTTCGGGCAGGCCGACCAGCAGCGCGATCCGGTGGCGCCGGGCCACCGCGGCGACGGCCGGCACCAGCTCGGACGCGGCGCGGTCGGCCATCGCCGCCGTGCGCTGCGCGCCCAGCTCGTAGCCGGTGAGGAACATCTCCGGCGTCACCAGCAGCCCCGCGCCGGCGTCCGCGGCCTCGCCCGCCTGCGCGTCGAGCTCGGCGAGGTTGGCGGCGACGTCACCCAGGACGCCGGCGGACTGCAGGAGCGCGAGGCGCAGCACGGTCACCGCGCCATCCTGCCCCCGTCGCGGTCCGGCAGCGTCAGGCCGTCCCGCAGCGTCAGGCCGTCGAGGCCGGATCCGGCCTCAGCGACCTGACGCTGAGCGGAGTCCTGACGCTGAGCGGGTTGGGCCTCAGAGCTTCTGGACGGGGGCGTAGCGCAGCAGCAGGCGCTTGGTGCCCTCGCTGCGGAAGTCGACGTGCGCGACGGTCTTGTCGCCGCTGCCCTCGACGGCCACGACGGTGCCCATGCCGAAGGAGTCGTGCGTGACCCGGTCGCCCACGGCCAGCGAGATGACGGGCCGCGTGCCCGCGGTGCGCACCCCCGGCGTGCCCGCCAGCTTGGCCTGCGCCGAGGAGTGGCTGCTGCCGTAGCCGCCGGCGCTGTACGTCGAGCCGCCGCGCCCGCCGCCGGACCCGCCGCCCCAGCCGGAGGAGCCGGAGGCCTCGGCGCGCTCCCAGCGCACCAGCTCGTGCGGGATCTCGTCGAGGAAGCGCGACGGCGGGAAGTACTGCGGCTGCCCCCACGCGCTGCGCGACGCCGCGCGCGAGATCCGCAGGTACCGGCGGGCGCGGGTGATGCCCACGTACGCGAGGCGCCGCTCCTCGGCCAGCTCGTCGTCGTCGGCGAGCGACCGCTGGTGCGGGAACGTGCCGTCCTCGAGGCCGGTGAGGAAGACGACCGGGAACTCCAGGCCCTTGGCGGTGTGGAGGGTCATCAGCGTCACCACATCAGACGCAGCAGAGCCCTCGCCGTCCGCTGCTCCCGCGCCGTCGGCGACCGCCGCACCCGGGATCTGGTCGGCGTCGGCCACCAGCGAGACCGTCTCGAGGAAGTCGGCCAGCGTCCCCTCGGGGTTGGCCGCCTCGTACTCCGCGGCCACGGCCGAGAGCTCGGCGAGGTTCTCCACGCGGGACTCGTCCTGCGGGTCGAGGCTGGCGCGCAGCTCCGCGAGCAGCCCGGACCTGTCCAGCACGGCCTCCAGCACCGTCGACGGGCCGGCCCCGCCCTCCACGACGGTCCGCAGCTCGTCCATGAGGTCGGTGAAGGAGCGGATGCAGGTCAGCGAGCGCGCCGCGATGCCCGGCGCCTCGACCGCGCGCTCCAGCGCCGCGGGGAAGCCGATCCGCTCCCGCTCGGCCAGGGCCGCCACGCACGCCTCGGCGCGCTCGCCGATGCCGCGCTTGGGCACGTTGAGGATGCGGCGCAGGCTGACGACGTCGTCGGGGTTGGCCAGCGCCCGCAGGTAGGCGAGCGCGTCGCGGACCTCGCGGCGCTCGTAGAAGCGCGTGCCGCCGACCACCTTGTAGGGCAGGCCCACGCGCACGAACACCTCCTCCAGCGCCCGCGACTGCGCGTTGGTGCGGTAGAAGACGGCGACGTCGCCGTAGCGGACGCCCTCGTCGTCGACGAGCCTGTCGATCTCGGAGGCGACGAAGGCCGCCTCGTCGTGCTCGGCGTCGGCGACGTACCCGACGATCTGCTCCCCGCTGCCCTCGGCCGTCCACAGGTTCTTGGGGCGCCGGTCGGCGTTCTTGGCGATGACGGCGTTGGCCGCGGACAGGATCGTCTGGGTGGAGCGGTAGTTCTGCTCCAGCAGGACGGTCTTGGCGTCGGGGTAGTCCTCCTCGAACTCGACGATGTTGCGGATCGTCGCGCCGCGGAAGGCGTAGATGGACTGGTCGGCGTCGCCGACGACGGTGAGCTCGGCCTGCGGGACGCCGTCGGGCTGGCCCTCGGGCCCCCACGTGGCGCCCGGGCCGCCGACCAGCTCGCGCACCAGCACGTACTGGGCGTGGTTGGTGTCCTGGTACTCGTCGACCAGGACGTGGCGGAAGCGGCGGCGGTAGTGCTCGGCGACGGCGGGCACGCCCTGCAGGACCCGGACCGTGGTCATGATGAGGTCGTCGAAGTCGAGGGCGTTGGCCTGGCGCAGCCGCTGCTGGTAGAGCCCGTAGACCTCGGCCAGGACGCGCTCGGCGTGCGTGCCGTCCGCCGCCTTCGCGGCGTGGGCCTCGGGGGTGACCAGCTCGTTCTTGAGGTTGCTGATCTGCGTGGCCAGCAAGCGCGGGGCGTAGCGCTTGGGGTCGAGGTCGAGCTCGCGCACGACGAGCGCCAGCAGGCGCCGCGAGTCGTCGGCGTCGTAGATGGAGAAGGACGAGCGCAGCCCGGCGCTCTCCGCCTCGCGGCGCAGGATCCGCACGCACGCGGAGTGGAAGGTGGAGACCCACATCGAGCGGACGGCGGGGCCGACCAGGCCCTCGAGGCGCTCCTTCATCTCCCCGGCGGCCTTGTTGGTGAAGGTGATGGCCAGCACCTGTCCGGGCCGGGCGCCGCGGGCGGCCACGAGGTGGGCGATGCGGTGGGTGAGCACGCGCGTCTTGCCCGAGCCGGCGCCCGCCACGAGCAGCAGCGGCGACCCCTGGTGCAGCACGCCCTCGCGCTGGGCGGGGTTGAGGCCCTCCAGCAGCGCCGCGGGGTCGATGCGGACCACCGGCCGGTCGGCGAGCACGCCCGGGCGCCCGTCGTCCGACGGGGACCCGGAGGGGGTCTGCGGGACCGGGAGGGGAAGGTCGTCGAAGAGCGTGCTCATCGTCCGACGAGCCTACGTCCGCCCGCCGACACCCGGCTCCCCCCGACCGCGCCCCGGGTGACCCGTCAGAGCTGCGTGATGCGCCCGGTGCCCGCCTCCGGGTACTGCGCGGCGGTCACCACGCCGCCGAGGTCGTCGGCGAGGTAGCTCTGCAGCGCCTGCTGCTGCGTGGTGGGCAGCACCTGGAAGGCCGCGCCGTCGAGGGCGTCGTAGCCGTCGCTGCCGCGCAGGAGGAAGTCGATGGAGGCCACCGAGATGGTTCCGTCGAGCACCCGCTGGCCGCCGACCACCACGGGCGTCCCGTCGGCGAGGGTCAGCTCCTGGACCCGCGAGCCGGCCGGGGCGTCAGGGTCGGCGGTGTACGAGAAGCCCGCTACCTGCGCGAACGAGCCCTCCCCGGCGCCCGCGCCGTGGTCGACGGCGGCCACGAAGGCCTCCACCGGCAGCTCGGGGGCCACCGCCACGAAGTTGGCGAAGGGCGTCACGGCGTAGGTGTCCAGCGCGGAGACGTCCCCGGCGGGCAGCACGGAGTCGTTGCGGATGCCGCCGCCGTTCTGCAGCGCCACCACCGGCGGAGCCACGCCGGCGGCCTCGGCGCCGGCCCGCCCCGCGGCCAGGAGGGAGTCGGCAACGAGCGAGCCCAGGCCGGTCTCCCGCGAGCGCACCGCGTCGCGGCGACCGTCGAGCGGCACCTCGGCGCGGGCCACCACCTCCGAGGCGAGCCCGTCGACGTAGGCGGCCACCGGCTCCTCGACCTCGGCGACGACGTCGGGGTCCGGCGCCACGGCGTCCGCGCCCGTGGACGTCACGGGCACCGGACGGCTCGCGGCGTCGTCGACGGCCACGAGCCGTCCGTCGGCGTCGAAGTCGACCACGAGCTGGCCGACGTAGCGGTAGAGCCCGCTCGTGGTCACCACCGGCACCCGGGCGCCGTCGGCGGCCCCCACCACCGTGGGGTAGGCCAGCGGCGCGCCCGCGGCGTCAGTGCTGACCTCGTCGCCGGGCAGCAGCGCGTCGCCCGGGGAGGCCATGACCTCGCCCCCACCGGCCGCGACGACGACGTCGACGCCGGTCAGCTGCGGCACGAGCGCCACCTCGTTGTCGACGTCCTGCAGGTGGGAGACCAGCACCACCTTCGTCACGCCGGCGGCCTCCAGCGCGGCGGCCTGGGCGTTGGCGGTGCCCGCGAGGTCGGGGTCGACCTCCACCCGCCCGAGGCTCGTCAGCTCGGGCAGCTCCGGCGTGGTGAGCCCGATGACGCCGAAGCGCTCCCCCGCGGACTCCACGACGGTGGAGGCGACGACGGTGCCGTCGTCGACCCGCGCCTGCAGGCGGGGCTCACCGCTCAGGTCGAGGTTGGCCGCCACGAAGGGGACCTCGTCGCTGACGGCGTCGAGGTAGTCGGCCAGGAAGTCGGGCGTGAGGTCGAAGTCGTGGTTGCCGATCGCCGTGGCGTCGAAGGCGGCGGCGTCGAAGGCGAGCGCGTCGTAGAGCTCGCCGGTGCCGTCCAGCCGGCTGGCGTCGAGCTGGGGGCCGGGCAGGAAGAGGTCACCACCGGCGAGCGCCAGCACGGGCCCGCCGGGCGCTGCCGCCTCGCGCTGGCGCTCGAGGAGCGCCGCGAAGCGGGCGGCGCCCGCCTGCTCCGCGCCGGCGGCGTCGACCTCGGGCAGCAGCGCGGACTCGAGGTCGTTGGCGTGCAGCAGCGTCAGCCGGACCCCGCCGTCGACCGGCACGGGCGCCGGCTGCTGGGGAGCGACCGGCACCACCGGGACGGGTGGTGCTGCGGTGTCGGCCGCCACCGCGACGGCGGGGGTCGCGAGCACGAGAGCTGTGGCGGCGAGGGCGGCGGAGGCTGTGCGGGCGCGTCGCAGTGCGGTCACGAACCGGACACTACGGACGTCCAGGACACCGCGGGTGGACCGGTCCCGACCCGCGGGTGACCGGCTCCTGACCATCCGGCGACCCCCTTCCCGCACTTTCCGCGGCAGGTGCGGGAAGGACGGGGGTCCCTTGCGCACTCTCCGCGGCAAGTGCGCGAAGGACGGCGGCCTTTGCCGCACGTTCCGCGGGAAGTGCGGTAGCGGGGTGGGGCGGGATCAGCCGGCGAGGCGCTCGGGGCGGGCCGCGGGAGAGCTGCCACCGCGGCGGGCACCCGGCACGGCCTTGCCGGCCGCCCACAGCCTGCGCGCCTCGAAGGCGGTGTCGGGGTGGTCGGTGAAGATGCCGTCGACGCCGGCGTCCATGAAGGCCAGGTGCTCCACGAGGGCGCGCCCGGGGGCCGCCTCGGACGGGCCCACCCGCAGCGACGCGGGCAGGAAGGCGTTCTCGTTGCGCAGCGTCCACACGTGCACGGCCAGGCCCGCGCGGTGCGCGTCGGCCACCAGGGGGGTGGCCGGTCCCAGCGTCCCGTCAGCGGCCACCGGCAGCACCATGTCCTTGCAGGGCGCGAGCACCTCGGCGTAGGTGGAGACCTCGCGCAGGCCCCACGGGGTGCACGCGGCGCGGCCGGCGTCGTCGTCCTCGACCAGCTGCACCAGCGGCACCCGCAGGCCCTCGGCCCTCAGCCGGCGCAGGAAGTCCGCCTCGAAGCACTGCACCGCCACCGGCGCGTCCGGCGCGTCCAGCCCGAGGCGGCGCAGCTCGGCGATGACCATGGCCGCGACGTCGAAGCCCTCGGCGGCGTAGCGCGAGGGGTCCTTGACCTCGGCGGTGACCACCACCCGCCGGCCCAGCTCGAGGCGCAGCCGCGCGGCCAGCTCGAGCAGCTCGGCGAAGGTCGGCACCTCGTAGAGGCCGTCGTAGACGGTGGTGGTGGGCCGCAGGTGCGGGCGCGGCTCGACGGCGCGCAGGGAGCGCAGCTCGGCGTAGGACAGGTCCTCGGTGAACCAGCCCGTGACCGCCTCACCGTCGACGACGCGCGTGGTGCGCCGCTGCGCCAGCTCCGGGCGGCTGGCGACGTCGGTGGAGTGGGTCACCTCGCTCTCGTGGCGCAGCACGAGCACCCCGTCGCGCGTGGGCACGAGGTCGGGCTCGATGCGGTCGGCGCCCAGGCGGGCCGCCAGCTCGTAGGAGGCGAGGGTGTTCTCCGGCCGGTACCCGCTGGCTCCGCGGTGCCCGATGACGGACGGGACCCCGGCGACGAGCGGTGCAGCACTGCTCACGGAGGACCACTCTCCTCCCCGGACCTGGATGCCCGCGGGACAACGGATGAACAGGAGGTGCAGAGGTGACGACGTCCTCCCCTCCATCGGCAGCCCGCGGCCCCGGCACGAGGGCGCCGCGCGCCCCGGTGCCCCGCGCGCGCCGGACTCCACCCGGCGGGAGCAGCGCCGGGGGTGCTCCGCACGGCTGCACCTAGGCTCCGGGGATGGGCGAGCAGGGGCACCGGGCCGGTCCGCTGGGCGCGCTGGCGCAGCACGCGCCCCCCGGGCTGCGCCGCGGCGCGCAGACCGCGGTGCTGCGGGCCTTCCGCGCCACCCCCGCCCCGGTCCGCAGGGCGCTGGTGCGCGCCGGCACCCCCAGCTTCACCGTGGGCGCGGTGTGCGCCGTGGAGCACGAGGGCGCGGTGCTCTTCCTGCGCCAGCCCCACCGCGACGGGTGGTCGCTGCCCGGGGGGCTGCTCGACCGCGGCGAGGCGCCGGGCCCCGGCGTGGAGCGCGAGGTGCGCGAGGAGACCGGCCTGCGGGTCCGGGTGGGCGCACCGGTCACGGCGCTGGTGGAGCCGCAGGTGCGCCGGGTCGACGTCGTCTACCGCGTGGTGGTCGACCACCGCCCGCAGGTGGCGCCGGGCGGGGAGGCCCGCGGCTTCGCCTGGCTGGCCCCCCACGAGGCCGCCGAGGACGCCGACGCCGCCACGCGCTCGATCCTCGAGGGGCTGGCTCAGGCGCTCGCGGACGGCGCCCGCGGCGGACGGCTCCTGCCCTGAGCGCCGCGGTGCCGCCTGACGGTCCCGACGGCCCCGACGGCCGTGCTGGGCCGGCGCGGCCCGCGGAGCAGGCCGAGCGGGCTGACCCGGCCGGGGTGGTGCTCGCCGCCGGCGCCGGCACGCGGCTGCGCCCCCTGACCGACCAGCTGCCCAAGGCGCTGGTCCCGGTGGGCGGGGTGCCGCTGCTCGAGGGCGCCCTGGCGCGCGTGGCGGCGGCCCTCGGGCTGGCCGGGCCGACGCCGCAGCGCGTGGCCGTCAACGCCCACGCCCTCGCCGCGCAGGTCGCCGCGGCCGTCGCCGGCAGGGCCCGGGTCAGCCGCGAGGACCTGCTGCCCGCCGACCAGCACGGCGCTCGCGGCGGTGCCCCCGAGGCGCTGGGGACGGCGGGGGCGCTCGGCGCGCTGCGCGGCTGGCTGGCCGGTCGGTCGGTGCTGGTGACCAACGCCGACGCGTGGATGCCCGACGGCCCTGCCGTGCTCGCCGACCTCGTGCGCGGCTGGGACGGACGGCGCTGCCGCCTGCTGTGCGAGCCCGCGGGGCCGGGCGCCCGCGCCGACTTCCGCACCCCCGGCGGCGCCGGCGTCCGCTACCTCGGCTCCTGCGTGCTGCCCGCCCACCTCGTGGGCCGGCTCCGGGCGGTGCCCTCCGGCCTGTACGAGGTGCTGTGGCGCGAGCTGGCCGGGCGCCCGGACGGCGACGGGCTCGACCTGGCGGTGGTCGGCCCGGGCGCCGCCGTGGACTGCGGCACCCCCGCGGACTACCTGCGCGCCAACCTGCTGACCACCGGAGGCGCCAGCGCCGTCAGCCCCGGCGCGGTGGTGCGCGGCACCGTGGAGCGGTGCGTCGTGTGGCCCGGTGCCGTGGTGGAGGCCGGCGAGCACCTCGTGGACGCGGTGCGCGCGGGCACGGCGCAGCGGCCGCTCACGGTCCTCGCCGGCGCGCCCGCCCCGGGCACCGGTCCGGGGCCTGCCTCTAACCTCGCCCCATGACCGTCCCCGCGTCCGGTGAGCAGCACGAGATCAGCGCCGGCGCGCTGCGGGCGGTGGTCACCGAGGTCGGGGGTGGCCTGCGGTCCTTCACCGACGGCGGGCGCGACCTCGTGGTCCCCTTCGGCGAGGGCTCGCCGCGCAAGCACTACCGCGGCGCGGTGCTCGCGCCGTGGCCCAACCGCACCGGCGACGGCCGCTGGAGCTGGCAGGGCACCGGTCAGCAGCTGGCCCTGACCGAGCCCGACCGCGGCTGCGCCCTGCACGGCCTCGTCTGCTGGCAGCCCTGGGACCTGCTCGAGCGGTCCTCGGACTCGGTGGTGCTCGGCACCACGGTCTGGCCGCAGGCCGGCTACCCCGGCCACCTCGACCTGCGCGTCAGCTACCGCCTCGTGGAGGAGGGGCAGGACGCCGGGCTGACGTGGGAGCTGCAGGCCACCGGCGTCGGGGAGGTCCCCGCCCCCTACGGCACCTCCGTGCACCCCTACCTCGTGGCCGGGCCCGGCCGCGTGGACGACTGGAGCCTGGAGCTGTCCGCGGGGGCCACCCTCGTCGTCGACCCCGAGCGCCTGCTGCCCGTCCTGGACGGCGAGGGGCGCGAGCAGCTGCGCCCCGTGGACGGCACCGACCTCGACTTCCGCGGCGGCGCCCCGCTGCGCGGACGCTCCGTCGACGACGCGTACACCCGCCTGTCCGGCCCCGGCGCCGGCACGGCCCGCGTGCTGGCCGCCGACGGCTCCGGCGTCGTCATGCACTGGGACGCCCAGGACCTGCCGTGGGTCCAGGTCCACACAGCCGACCGCCCCGAGCCGGAGGACGACCGCGTCGGCCTGGCGGTCGAGCCCATGACCTGCCCGCCCGACGCCCTGCGCACCGGCACCGACCTGCGCGTGCTCGAGCGGGGGCAGAGCACCTCCTCGTGGTGGCGCATCGCCCCGCTGCGCGGCGCCGGCCGGGAGGCGGACGGCGCGTGAGCCAGCTCCTCGTGGTCATGGGCGTCTCCGGCAGCGGCAAGACCACCGTCGCCCAGCTGCTCGCGCAGCACCTCGGCTGGACGTTCGCCGAGGCGGACGAGTTCCACCCGCGGGCCAACATCGAGAAGATGGAGAGCGGCCACCCCCTGACCGACGACGACCGCTGGCCGTGGCTGCGCGCCATCCGCGACTGGGCCACCGAGCGCTCCCGGTCCGGCGAGGACGCCGTGGTCACGTGCTCGGCGCTGCGGCGCGCCTACCGGGACGTGCTGCGCGGCTCGGGCGCCCGGGTGCGCTTCGTGCACCTCGACGGCCCGCGCGAGCTGCTCGCCCAGCGCATCGGCGGACGCACCGGCCACTTCATGCCCAGCTCCCTGCTCGACTCCCAGCTGGCGACCCTGGAGCCCCTCGGCAGCGACGAGGACGGCGTCGTGGTCAGCGTCGACCAGCCCCCGCAGGAGTGCGCCCGCGCCGCCGCCCGGGCCCTGGGGCTGTGAGCGCGGCGCCGGACCTCCCCGCCGCCCCGCCGCCGGACCCGGCGGCGGGCTCGCGCAGCCTGCGGCTGCTCCTGGCCGCCGCCGCCGTCGTCGTCGTCGTGGCCGGCCTCAAGGCCTTCTCCGGCAGCATCGGCCCCGCCTTCCTGGCGCTCATCCTCGTGATCGTGGTGCACCCCCTGGGTGCGCGGATCCAGCGCCTGGGCACCTCCCCGTGGGTGCCGCAGTGGGCGGCCACGTGGACCGGGGTCGCGGTCAACCTCGTGGTGGTCTACCTCATCGTCGCGGCGCTGGCGGCCTCGCTGGCGTGGGCGGCGGTGGAGCTGGCCACCACGCTGCCGCAGTACGCGCCCCAGCTCATCGAGCTGCGCGACCAGCTGCTCGACCTGCTCACCCGGATCGGCTTCAACCAGGCCGAGCTCATCCGGATGATCAACAGCGCGAACCCCTACGAGCTGCTGGGGTACGCCCAGACGCTGGTGTCGGGGCTGGCCTCGGGGCTGACCGACTTCGCCTTCGTGCTGCTGCTGCTGTTCTTCCTGGCGCTGGACGCCGCGCCCTTCCCCCGGCTGCTCGACCAGGCCTCGGCGATGCACCGCGACGCGGTCGAGGCGATGCGCACCTTCGCCTCCGGCACCCGCCGCTACCTGGTGGTCTCCACCGTCTTCGGCGCCATCGTGGCGGTGCTCGACGTCGTGGCCCTGGTGTGGCTGGGGGTGCCGCTGGCGCTGCTGTGGGGCCTGGTCTCCTTCGTCACCAACTACATCGCCAACATCGGCTTCCTGCTGGGGCTGGCGCCACCGGCGCTGCTCGCGCTGCTGGCCAACGGGCCGGAGGACGCGCTGCTCGTGGTGGTGGTCTACACCGTCATCAACGTGGTGATCCAGGGGCTCATCCAGCCGAAGATCGTGGGCGGGGCCGTGGGCCTGTCGGCCACCCTGACGTTCCTGTCGGTGGTGTTCTGGGGCTTCGTGCTCGGGGGGCTCGGCGCCCTGCTCGCGGTCCCGCTGAGCCTGCTGGCGCGCGCGGTGCTCGTCGACGCCGACCCGCGCGCCCGCTGGATGCTCCCGCTGGTGGCGGGCAGCCCTCGCGGGGTCCCGGTGCGGCGCCCGACGCTGCCGCACGTGCACCTGCCGCACGTCCCCCTGCCGCACCTGCCGCACCTGCCGCACCGCCAGCCCGCTGTCGCGCCGCCGGCCGTCCCCGCCGGATCCGCGTCGACGACGACGGGCGCCCCGGCGCCCGCCCCGGGTGCACCGGCGCTGCCCGTAGAGCCCGTCGAGCCCGTCGAGCCCGTCGAGCAGCCCGAGCCGACGTGGGCCGCCGCCGAGTGGACCGGGCTCCCCGCCGCGCAGGGCGGGCCGAACCAGCAGGGCGGGCCGGCCGAGCGGGACGAGCCGGCCGGGGACCGGCCCGGCCGCCGCAGCGCCCTCTCCCGGCGCCTGCGCTCCGCCACCGACCGCTTCCTCCACTGACCGCGCCCGCTCCCCCGCTGACCGCCCCCGCTCGCAGCCTCGCCGCCGCCCCCCGTCACCACGCACGCCCCTTCCCGCCACGATCACGGACCTGCGCGCCACTCCCCGGCCCATCCGGCTGCCGAGCGACCCTCGCGCCTCCGTGCCCCGGGGCAGACCCCAGGGACGTGGCGCGCAGCCGCATGATCGTGGCGGGGGTGGGGCGTGCGCAGCTCCCTCGAACGTCGCGGAGGGGAGGGGGGTCAGCGGCGCGGTCTCCCGGCGGCCAGCGCCTGGGCGGCCTGCGTGACCCGGGAGGCGCGGGTCTCGGCCTTCTTGGCCTCCTCCACCCAGCGGACCCACTCCTTGCGGTGGCTGGGCGCCAGGCCGTCGAAGAACGCCGTCGCACCGGCGGCCTCGACCGCCGCGGCCAGGTCCTCGGGGACGGCCAGCGGCGCCGGGGCGGACGCCACCTCGACGTCGACGTCCACCTCGTCCCCCGCGGCGAGCCCCGAGGCGGCGCGGTGCTCCGAGGACAGCGGCACCATGACGGCGCCGCCCATCGAGCCCGGGGTGGTCGTCCACGCGTACGGCGCGGAGGAGCCGTCGGCCCGGGCGACGGTGACGCGCAGCAGCGGCCGCCTGCCGGCCGCCAGCGCGTCGAGCACGTCGGCGGGGACCTCGAGCCCGGTGGCGTTCCCGCGCGGGTTGAGCACGGTCGTGCGGTACCTCACACGCCGGATGCTGCCCGTGCGCCGCGGCCGCCGTCCAGACCCGTGGTCCGGACGGCGCTGCGGCGGCCTGCTCAGTCCCCCTCGGGCAGCCCCCGGCTGCGGCCCCAGGCCTCGGCGGCCTCGCTGGCCGCTGCGACGCCGGCGGCCACGAGCAGCACCGACGGCCAGGCGCCGATGCGCTTGGCCAGCGGGTGCGACCCACCCATCGCCGCCGTGTAGAGGGCGCCGAGCACGGCGGCGCCCAGCGGGCCGGTGCTCCTGGCCCACTGCCTGCCGCACCAGGTGCCGGCCAGGCCGAACAGGGTGCCGCCGACCTCGCGCTTCGTGGCGCGCGCCACGGCGAAGCCGCCCACCAGACCTGCGGCCGCCACCACGGACGGGCGCAGCAGCGGGCTCGCGGACCCGCCCGCGGACGTCTTCCGGCTCATCAGCGCCTCACTCCCACTCGATGGTGCCCGGCGGCTTGCTCGTGACGTCGAGCACCACGCGGTTGACCTCGTCGACCTCGTTGGTGATGCGGGTGGAGATCCGCGCCAGCACGTCGTACGGCATCCGGGTCCAGTCCGCGGTCATGGCGTCCTCGCTGCTCACGGGGCGCAGCACCACCGGGTGGCCGTAGGTGCGCCCGTCGCCCTGGACGCCGACGGAGCGGACGTCAGCGAGGAGCACCACGGGGCACTGCCAGATGGTGGAGTCCAGGCCGGCGCGGGTGAGCTCCTCGCGGGCGATCGCGTCGGCGGCGCGCAGCACCTCCAGGCGCTCGCGCGTCACCTCCCCGATGATGCGGATCCCCAGGCCGGGGCCGGGGAAGGGCTGGCGCCCCACGATCTCGGCGGGCAGGCCGAGCTCGGCACCGACAGCGCGCACCTCGTCCTTGAACAGGGCGCGCAGCGGCTCGACCAGCTCGAACTGCAGGTCGTCGGGCAGGCCGCCCACGTTGTGGTGGCTCTTGATGTTCGCCGCGCCCTCGCCGCCGCCGGACTCCACCACGTCGGGGTAGAGGGTGCCCTGCACGAGGAAGCGCACCTCGCCGTCCTCACCGCCCGAGGACGAGGCCGCCGCCTCGGCGACCACCTCGCGCGCGGCGGCCTCGAAGGCGCGGATGAACTCCCGGCCGATGGCCTTGCGCTTGGCCTCGGGGTCGGTGACGCCGGCGAGCGCCGCGAGGAAGGCCTCCGAGGCGTCCCAGACCTTGAGGTTGACGCCGGTGGCGGCCACGTAGTCGCGCTCGACCTGCTCGGCCTCCCCGGCCCGCAGCAGGCCGTGGTCGACGAAGACGCAGGTCAGCTGGTCGCCCACGGCCTTCTGGACGAGGGCCGCGGCGACGGCGGAGTCGACCCCGCCGGAGAGGCCGCAGATGACCCGGGCGCTGCCGACCTGGGCCCTGATGAGCTCGACCTGCTCGTCGATGATGCTGCCGGGGGTCCAGTCGGCCGGCACGCCCGCGCCGCGGCGCAGGAAGTTCTCCAGCACCTGCTGGCCGAAGCTGGAGTGCGCGACCTCGGGGTGCCACTGCACGCCGTACAGGCGCCGCTCGTCGTCCTCGAAGGCGGCGACCTCGGCGCCGGCGCTGCGCGCCACCACCGAGAAGCCCTCGGGCGCCGCGGTGACGGCGTCGCCGTGGCTCATCCAGACGCTCTGCTCCTCGGGCTGGCCGTCCAGCAGCGTCGAGGCGCCGGTGGAGGCCCGCAGCCGGGTGCCGCCGTACTCGCGCATCCCCGTCCTGGCGACCGTGCCGCCCAGGGCGGAGGCCATCGCCTGGAAGCCGTAGCAGATGCCGAGCACGGGCACGCCGGCCTCGAACAGCGCCGGGTCCACCTGGGGCGCTCCGTCGGCGTAGACCGAGGACGGGCCGCCCGAGAGGATCACCGCCGCCGGCTCCTTGGCCAGGATGTCCGCCACGGAGGCGGTGCTGGGCACGACCTCGGAGTAGGCGTCGGCCTCGCGCACGCGGCGGGCGATGAGCTGGGCGTACTGCGCGCCGTAGTCGACGACGAGCACCGGGCGGTGCTTGGCCTCGGCGGCGACCTCGGCGGGGGGCGTGGGGGGCGCGGCCGGCGGGGCGGCGGTCTGGTCGGTCACGCTGCGGCTCCGGGGGTGGACGGCACGGACGGGCCCGAGCGGCCGGCGCGCACGTCGGCGACCACCCGGCGCTCGGCCCAGAAGGACAGCAGCGGCACGACGCCGCACAGGACGAGCACCAGCAGGCGGCCCAGCGGCCAGCGCAGCTTGCTCCACAGGTCGGCCACGGTGATGAGGTAGACGAAGTACACCCAGCCGTGGACGTAGGCGATGAAGTCCAGCGGCGTCCTGCGCTCGTCGAGGAAGCCGTGTCCCAGGTAGACGTACTTGTAGAGCAGCTCGACGCAGAGCAGCAGCAGCATCACGCCGGTGGCCAGGGCCATCACGCGGTAGCGGGTGAGGGACGCCCCCGGGTCGCGGTGGACGCGCGGCGCCGGCCGGGCGGAGGATCCGGTGCGGCTCACCGCTGCACCTCGGGGGACTGCACCTCGGGGGTCTGCACCTCGGGGGTCCCCGCCCGGGAGGGCTGGGGCCGGCGGGGCTGTCGGGCGTCGGGCACGGTGACATCCTCCCAGGCCCTCAGGCCGCCGGCGGCGGGCCGGGGCGCCGGCCCCGCGGCCCCGCCGTCCGGACCCCCGCCGTCGCCGCCGCCGTCGCCGTCGCGACCGCCGTCGCCGCCGGCCGCCTCGAGGGCGGCCAGGCGGCGGTCCTCCAGCTCGTCGCCGTGGCGGTCCCTGACGATCTTCACCCACATCACCAGGGCGAACACCGCGAACAGCCACCACTGGAAGGCGTAGGAGAGGTTCTGCGGGTCCAGGCGCGGCACGGGGGCCTGGCTGGGGACGGCGGTGAGCGCGCCGCCGGGGGCGCTGGCGGCCACGGCGCCGGGGTCGGCGAGCAGGTAGCCCGTGTACAGGCTGCCCGGCCACACGTTGACCAGGTCCCCCGAGCTCACCGCGCGCAGCTGGCCGCCGGGGCCGAGCCCCGCGGGCTGCTCGGACAGCATGAGCCGCCCGGTCAGCTCGGCGGGGCCGGTGGGCGCCGGTGGCGCCGGTGCGCCCGCGGGCAGCCAGCCGAGGACCACGGGCAGCAGGCCGCCGGTGGCGGACTCCTGCAGCGCCGCGACCACCCACGAGCCGTCGCGCCCGCCCAGCTCGCGGTCGGGCGCCTGCTCCACCGGCAGGTCGGCCCAGGTGCCGCTCACCGACACGCGCTGGTGGTCGGCGTGGCCGGTGAAGTCGGCGGCGGGCTGCAGCACCTCGCCGACGGGCACCACGACCTCGGTGGGCGAGATGCGGGCGTGCTCCTGGGAGCGCCCCAGCTGCCACTCCCCCAGCAGCGAGAACACCACGGCGGCGGCCACCATGAGCACGAGCAGGCCCAGGTTGGCGGGTCGCAGGGCCGTGCGCAGCACCCCTGAAGGCTACGGCCGCGGGCGGTCCCCCCGGTCGTGCCGGACCGCGGGGAGTGGCACGGTGCACAGCAGCACCCCCCGCCGGCCCTGGTCGGCCGGAGCAGCCCCGGACGCGTGGAGACGACGATGACCCGCCTGTTCAACGACCCGTCAGCCTTCGCCGAGGACGCCAAGGCCGGCTTCTGCGACGCCTTCTCCTCCTACGTCGTCGACGTGCCCGGCGGCGTGGTGCGCCGGCGCCGCACCCGCCAGGGCAAGGTCGCCGTCGTCGTCGGCGGCGGCTCGGGGCACTACCCCGCCTTCGCCGGCATCGTCGGCCCGGGCTACGCCGACGGCGCCGTCATGGGCAACGTCTTCACCTCCCCCTCGGCCGCCGAGGCCGCCGCGGTGGGCCGCGCCGCCTCCGGCGGCGGCGGGGTGCTGCTGACCACCGGCAACTACGCCGGGGACGTGCTCAACTTCGGCCTCGCCGTGGAGCGCCTGGAGGCCGAGGGCATCCCCGCCCGCTACGTGGCCGTCACCGACGACGTCGCCTCGGCCGGCAAGGGCGCGGACGGCAGGCGCCGCGGCATCGCCGGCGACGTGCCCGTCTTCAAGTGCGCCAGCGCCGCCGCCGAGGAGGGCATGTCCCTCGACGACGTGGTGCGCGTGGCGGAGAAGACCAACGAGCGCACCCGCACGCTGGGCGTGGCGTTCAGCGGCTGCACCCTGCCCGGCGCCGACGGTCCGCTCTTCACCGTGCCCGAGGGCCGCATGAGCGTGGGCCTGGGCATCCACGGCGAGGCCGGCATCGACGAGGTGGACATGCCCACCGCCGCCGAGCTGGCGCGCACCCTGGTCGAGGGCGTCCTCGGCGACGCCCCCGACGGCGTGCCCGTGGAGGGCGCCCGCGTCACCGCGCTGCTCAACGGGCTGGGCAACACCAAGTACGAGGAGCTCTTCGTCATCTGGAAGGACGTCGCGGCCCTGCTGCGCGAGCGGGGCCTGCAGGTCGTCGAGCCCGAGGTCGGCGAGCTGGTGACCAGCCTGGACATGGCCGGGTGCTCCCTGACGCTGACCTGGCTGGACGAGGAGCTGGAGCGCCTGTGGGGCGCGCCCGCCGACACCCCCGCCTACCGCAAGGGCCGCCTCGTCGAGGCGGCCCAGGACGACGGCGCCGGCGCCGGTGCCGGCGGTCTCAGGAGCGACGACGAGGCCGCCGCCGACGCCGAGGCGCCCCCGCTGTCGAGCGGTCCCGCGGACGAGGGCTCCCGCGCCGCCGGCGCCGTGGTGGCGGACGCGCTCACCGCCGTCGCCGACCGGATGGCGCAGGCCGAGGACGAGCTCGGGCGCATCGACGCCGTCGCCGGGGACGGTGACCACGGCCGCGGCATGGTCCGCGGCTCCGCCGCCGCCCGCGACGCCGCCCGCACCGCCGTCGAGCGCGGCGCCGGCGCAGGCACCGTGCTGCAGGCCGCCGGGGACGAGTGGGCGGCCCGCGCCGGCGGCACCTCGGGGGTGCTGTGGGGTGAGCTGCTCGGGGCGCTGGCCAGGCGCGTGGGCGACGGCGCCGCCCCGGACGGGGCCGTGGTGGCCGCCGGGGTGCGCGCCGGCTACGAGCGCCTGGGTGAGCTGGGCGGGGCGAAGCCCGGCGACAAGACCATGCTCGACGCCCTCGGCCCGTTCTGCGACGCCCTCGACGAGGGCGTCGCCGCGGGCCAGCGGCTGCGCGAGGCGTGGGCCGCGGCGGCCGAGCGGGCGGTCGAGGCCGCCGAGGCGACGAAGGACCTCACGCCGAAGGTGGGACGGGCCAGGCCGCTGGCCGAGCGCAGCAAGGGCACCCCCGACGCGGGCGCCACCAGCCTGGGGATGGTGGCGCAGGTGGTGGCCGGCGTGCTGGCGGGGCGCTGAGCGGCCCCGCCGCGGGTACAGGGACTCACAGCACTCACAGGACTCACAGGGACGAGGAGCAGGACGTGGCTGACCAGCTGAGGGTCGTCGTCGGCAGCGACGACGCCGGGTACGACTACAAGGAGGTCCTCAAGAAGGACCTGCAGGGCGACGACCGCGTCTCGGAGGTGACGGACGTGGGCGTGGACGCCGAGGGCGACACCGCCTACCCCCACATCGCCGTCGCCGCGGCCCGCCTCATCAGGGACGGCAAGGCCGACCGCGCCCTGCTGGTGTGCGGCACCGGCCTGGGGGTGGCGATCAGCGCCAACAAGGTGCCCGGCATCCGCGCGGTCACGGCGCACGACAGCTTCTCCGTGGAGCGGGCGGTGCTCAGCAACGACGCCCAGGTGCTGTGCTTCGGCCAGCGGGTCGTCGGCATCGAGCTGGCCCGCCGCCTGGCCCGGGAGTGGCTCGGCTACACCTTCGACACCTCCAGCGCGTCCGCGGCCAAGGTCGCCGCGATCACCGAGTACGAGGACGGCGCCGACGGGCAGCGCTCCATCGAGGACGCCGAGCGCGAGGCCGCCGCCTCCGACGTCGCCTGACCCTCCCGGTGGGCGGGGGCCTCCGGCGCGCGACCTAGGGTCGGGCCCGGAGGGCTCCCGGCCGGTCGCCGGCGGGGCCGCAGCCGTCGACGAGGAGGTCGTTGTGGGGCAGACGATGCAGGCCGTGGTGTGCCACGGGCCGGAGGACTACCGCCTCGAGGAGGTCGCCAAGCCGGCCCTGCCCGACGGCGGCGCCCTGGTGCGCGTGGAGGCCGTGGGCATCTGCGCCTCCGACCTGAAGTGCTACCACGGCGCGGCGAAGTTCTGGGGTGACGAGCACCGCCCCGCCTGGGCGGAGACCGAGGTGGTCCCCGGGCACGAGTTCGTCGGGGTCGTCGAGGAGGTCGGCTCCGAGGCCGCGCAGCGCTGGGGCGTGGCCGTGGGCGACCGCGTCACCTCCGAGCAGATCGTGCCCTGCTGGCGGTGCCGCTACTGCCTGCGCGGGGCCTACCACACGTGCGCGGTGCACGACCTGTACGGCTTCAAGCGCCGCACCCCGGGGGCCATGGCGGAGTTCATGACCTTCCCGCCGGAGGCCATCGTCCACAGGATCTCCCAGGACCTGCCCCCGGCCCACGCGGCGTTCGTGGAGCCGCTGTCGTGCTCCCTGCACGCCGTCGAGCGCGCCGACATCCAGTTCGAGGACGTCGTCGTGGTCGCCGGCTGCGGGCCGATCGGCCTGGGCATGGTCGCCGGCGCGAAGGCCAAGGGCGCCGCGCACGTCGTGGCCCTCGACGCGGTGGCCTCCAAGCTCGAGCTCGCCCGGCGCTCGGGCGCGGACACCGTCCTCGACATCACGACGGACGACGTCCAGGAGGTGGTGCGGGGCCTGACCGACGGGTTCGGCGCCGACGTCTACCTCGAGGGCACCGGCCACCCGGCGGCCGTCACGCAGGGCCTGAACCTGCTGCGCAAGCTGGGCACCTACGTGGAGTACGGCGTCTTCGGCTCCGAGGCGAGCGCCGACTGGTCGATCATCAGCGACGACAAGGAGCTCGACGTGCGCGGGGCCCACCTGGGCCCGCACACCTGGCCGAAGGCCATCTCGATGCTGGAGTCCGGGGTGCTGCCGATGGACGACATCTGCAGCCACCAGCTGCCGCTGTCGCAGTTCCAGGAGGGCCTGGACCTGGTCGGCTCCGGCGCGAGGTCCGTCAAGGTCTCGCTCCTGCCCGGTTCCTGACCCCAGTCGTGGGGGGGGGGGGGGGGGGGCGCGGGGGCCGCGGGGGGGGGGGGGCGGGCCCCGGCGGGCGGGGGGGGGGGGGGGGGGGGGGGGGGGCCCCCCCCGCGCGG
>NZ_JBQXXG010000026.1:0-45760 GCF_052644995.1 Quadrisphaera sp. KR29 | reverse complement strand
CCACCTGCGAGGTGGCCGATCGCCCATGATCACGGAGGTGGGGTCAGAGCGGGTACTGGCCCGGCTCGCGCCGCAGGGTGATCCAGCGGGTCTCGGTGAAGGCCTCGACGTTGGCCTGCGCGCCGCCGTGCCGCGAGCCCGTGCCGGAGGCGCCCACGCCCCCGAAGGGGGTGTTGGCCTCGTCGTTCACCGTCTGGTCGTTGATGTGCACGATGCCGGTGGGGATGCGGCGCGCCAGCTCCAGCGCGCCGAGGGCGTCCTTGCTGACGATGCCCAGGGAGAGCCCGTACTCGGTGGCGGCCGCCAGCTCCACCGCCTCGTCGTCGGTGGCGTAGGAGACCACCGAGGCGACCGGGCCGAAGACCTCCTCGCAGTACGCCTGCGCGTCCTTCGGGGTGTGCGCGAGCACGGTCGGGCGGTAGAAGAGCCCCTCGTAGGTGCCGCCGGCGCGCAGCTGCGCGCCCTGGGCCACGGCGTCCTGCACCAGGGTGTGCACCCTGTCGCGCTGCACCTCGTCGATGAGCGGACCAAGGTGCACCTGGCCGGCGGCCGGGTCGCCGACGTGCATGGAGTCGGCCTTGGCGGCGAGCTTGTCCACGTACTCGTCGAAGACCGACTCGTGGACGATGTGGCGCCCCACGGTCATGCAGATCTGCCCCTGGTGCAGGAACGAGCCCCACGTGGCCAGGTTCACGGCCTGGTCGACGTCGGCGTCCTCGCGGACCAGGAAGGCGCTGTTGCCGCCCAGCTCCAGGTGGGCGCGCTTGAGGTGTCGCCCGGCCAGCTCGCCCACGGAGCGCCCGGCGCGGGTGGAGCCGGTGAAGGCGATGACGCGCACGCGCGGGTCGGTGACCAGGGCCTCGCCGACGTCGGCGCCACCGGGCACCAGCTGCAGCAGCCCCGGGGGCAGGCCGGCCTCCTCGAAGATCCGCACGAAGGAGACGCCGCCGGTCACGACGGTGCGGGGGTCGGGCTTGAGCAGCACGGCGTTGCCCAGCGCCAGCGCCGGCGCCACCGCACGGATGCCGAGGATGAGCGGCACGTTGAAGGGGGAGATGACGCCGACGACGCCCACCGGCACCTGCTCGGCCAGCGACAGGCGCGGCTCCTCGCTGGACAGCACCGTCCCGCGCGGTGCTGACGGCAGCGAGGCGGCCTCGTAGCACTCCGCGGCGGTCACGTGCAGCGCGAAGCCGGCCAGCGGCGGGATCGCGCCGACCTCGCGCACGTTCCAGCCCATGACCTCCTCGGCGTGCTGCTCCCACAGCTGCCCGGCGCGGCGCAGGACGGCGGCGCGCTGGGGGTGCGGGGTGGCCGCCCAGGCCTTCTGCGCCCGGGCGGCGCCCTCGGCGGCGCGGGCGACGTCGTCCGGACCCGCCATCCCGACGGTGACGAGGGTCTCGCCGGTCGCGGGGGCGGTGGAGGGGGCGGTCGAGGTCCCCTCGACCCACTGCCCGTCGATGAAGATCCTTCCGGCGAAGACGGCCTCGTCGAGGAGGCTGCCGGTCTCGGCGGGGGTGGTCGTGCTGTTCTCGGCGGTGGCGGTCATCGTCGAACCTCCTGCTCGGGCACTGCTGCGCGTGCCCGGACGGTAGGCGATGCCCCCGCGTGCGCGCACACCTGGTTCCGCCAGGTGGGAGGCTCCGCGCCATGACGCTGACCACCCGCACGCTGCAGGTGCTGGGAGCGTTCACCGCCCGGCACCCGCGGCTGCGGCTGGCCGAGGTGGCCGCGGCCAGCGGGCTGCCCCTGACCACCACCCACCGGATCGTGGCCGACCTGGTGGCCTGGGGGGCCCTCGAGCGGGCGCCGGACGGCACCCTGTCGGTGGGCCTGCGGCTGTGGGAGCTGGCCTCCCTCGCACCCCGCGGCCCGGAGCTGCGCGAGGTCGCGCTGCCCTTCCTGGAGGACCTGTACACCGCCACCCGCGAGAACGTGCAGCTGGCGGTCCGCGAGGACCTCGAGAGCGTCTTCGTCGAGAGGCTGACCGGCCCGGACGCCGTCGGCGTCATGACGCGCGTCGGCGCGCGCTTCCCGCTGCCCTCCACCGGCGTGGGGCGGGTGCTGCTCGCCCACGCGCCCGCCGACGTGCAGGACGCCGCGCTGGCGGTGCCCGTGCGCCGCTGGACCGAGCGCACCGAGACCGACCCCGAGCGCCTGCGCGCGCTGCTCGCCGAGGTGCGACGCGCCGGTGTCGCCGTCAGCGACCAGCAGGTCACCGACGGGGCGGCCTCCGTGGCGGCGCCGGTGCGCCGAGGCCGCGGGGAGGTGGTGGCCGCCGTCTCCGTCGTCTACGGCACCGCGCGCACCACGGCGGCGCCCCTCGTCCCGGCGGTGCGCGCCGCAGCACTGGGCATCTCCCGAGCCCTCGCCGCCCGCTCCGGCTCGCTGCCCTGAGCGGCCCTGCTTCCGCCTGTCGGAAGGCCGGCTGCAGCACCCCGCCGTCGTCGTCGATCCTCACCGCACCACGACGACGTGACGCAGCACGACGAGGAGCGCTCCCCATGACGGACGTGCACGCCGAGCCCCTCGCGGCGCCCGGGCAGGTCAGCGCCAAGATCTTCCCGTTCCCGCTCAACGCCTGGTACGCCGCCGCGTGGGACCACGAGGTGACCGCCAAGGAGCCGCTGGCCCGGACGGTGGCGGGCCAGCCGATGGCGCTGTACCGCACGCAGGACGGGCGCCCGGTCGCCCTGGCCGACGCGTGCTGGCACCGGCTGGCGCCGCTGTCGATGGGGAAGCTCGTCGGACGGGACGGCATCCAGTGCCCCTACCACGGCCTGCAGTACAACGCCGCCGGCCGGTGCACGAAGATGCCCGCGCAGGAGACGGTCAACCCCAGCGCGCTGGTGACCTCCTACCCGGTGGAGCAGCGGCACCGGTACGTGTGGGTGTGGCCCGGTGACCCGCTGCTGGCAGACCCGGCGTCGATCCCCGACATGCACCAGATGGACTCCCCGGAGTGGGCCGGGGACGGCCTGACCATCGAGGCGCCGTGCAACTACCAGCTGGTGCTCGACAACCTCATGGACCTCACGCACGAGGAGTTCGTGCACGGCTCGAGCATCGGCCAGGACGAGCTGAGCGAGTCCGACTTCACCACCCGCCGCGAGGCCGACGGCTCGGTGACGGTGACGCGGTGGATGCGGGACGTGGCGCCGCCGCCGTTCTGGCTGAAGAACATCCGCGACAGGTCCCCCGGCTTCGACGGCCGCGTGGACCGCTGGCAGATCATCCACTACTACGCCCCGTCGACCATCTGCATCGACGTCGGTGTCGCCCCCACCGGCACCGGCGCGCCCGAGGGCGACCGCAGCCAGGGCGTCAACGGGTACGTCATGAACACCATCACCCCGGAGACCGAGCGCAGCTCGCACTACTTCTGGGCGTTCATGCGCAACTACCGCCTCGACAGCCAGCTCATCACCACCCAGCTGCGCGAGGGCGTGCACGGGGTGTTCGCCGAGGACGAGGCGATGCTCGCCGCGCAGCAGCGCGCCATCGACGCCAACCCCCGCAAGGAGTTCTACAGCCTCAACATCGACGCCGGCGGGATGTGGGTGCGCCGCATCCTCGACCAGATGCTGCGCGCCGAGGGCCGCGCGTGAGCGCACCCGCGCCGGCCGGGGCCGCCTCGACGGCGCTGCGGCCCGCGCGCGTGGTCGAGGCGCGCGACGTCGCCGACGGCGTCCGCCGCGTCGTCCTCGAGCACGCGCCCGGGCGACCCGCCGAGCCCGGGGCGCACCTGCAGCTGGCCGTCCACGTCGACGCACCCGGCTCGCCCGGCGGCCCGCGCCGGGAGGTGCGCTCCTACTCCGTGGTCGACGCCAGCGCCGACGGCACCCGCTCGGCCATCTCGGTGCTGCTCACCCCGACCTCGCGCGGCGGCGGGCGCTACGTGCACTCGCTCGCGGTGGGGGACGACGTCGAGTGCAGCGCCCCGGTCCAGGGGTTCCCGCTGCGCCTGGGCGCCGGACGCTACCACCTGCTGGCGGGCGGCATCGGCATCACCGCGCTGCTGGCGATGGCCCGGCGCCTGGCTGCGCGGGGCGCCGACGTGGTCCTCGACCACGTGGTGCGCACGCGGTCTCGGGCGGCGTACGCCGACGAGCTCGCCGCCGTGCTGGGGGAGCGGTACCGCCTGCACGTCGACGACGAGCGCGGCGCCTTCGACGTCGCGGCCCTCCTCGACGCCGTCGCCGGTGACCACGACACGGTGCCGGGAGGGGTCGAGGCCTACGTCTGCGGGCCGATCCGCCTCATGGACGCCGTGCGCCGCGGCTGGGAGGCGCGCGGCCTGCCGGCCAGCACGCTGCGCTTCGAGACGTTCGGCAGCTCGGGCTGGTACGCCCCGCAGCCGTTCGAGGTGGCGGTCCCGGAGATCGGGCTGCGCACGACCGTCGGGCCCGGCACCACGCTGCTGGAGGCGCTGCAGCGAGCCGGAGCCGACCTCATGTACGACTGCCGCAAGGGCGAGTGCGGGCTGTGCCGCCTGGAGGTCGCCTCCGTGCGCGGCACCATCGACCACCGCGACGTGTTCCTCAGCCGCCGCCAGCAGGAGGCGGGCACGGCGGTGTGCGTGTGCGTCTCCCGCGTCGCAGCCGCCCCCGGCGCGGACGGTCACGACGCGGGCGCACCGCCCGAGCTGGTCCTCCGCCTGCCCTGACCGCACCGCCCGTTGTCATGGGCGTTGTCCACTCGACCGACCGTGATCATGGGCGTTCGCCCCCCGCTGGGCGGCTTCGCTCCACACCCGCGCGGGCGCAGGGTGGCCCTGGTCCCGCAGGAGTGGACCAGGGCCACCCTGCGCCCAGCAGGGTGGTCAGCCCCAGACGCGGTCGGCGACCCGGACGATGAGCTCGAGCTTGCGCCACTGCTCGTCCTCGGTGAGGTCGTTGCCCTCCTCGGTCGAGCTGAACCCGCACTGCCCGCTCAGCGCCAGCTGCTCCAGCGGCGCGTAGGTCGCGGCCTCCTCGATGCGGCGCACGAGCGCGTCCTCGTCCTCCAGGGCCGGCACCTTGGTGGTGACCAGTCCCAGCACCACGCGCTTGCCGGGCGGCAGGAAGCGCAGGACGTCGAGGGAGCCCGAGCGCTCGTCGTCGAACTCCAGGAAGTAGCCGTCCACGCCGAGGGTGTTGAACAGCATGTCCGCGATCTGCTCGTACCCGCCGGTCTGCGCCCACGAGGACCGGTAGTTGCCGCGGCACAGGTGGGTGGCCACCGCCAGGTCCGCCGGCCGGTCGGCGATAGCCGCGTTGAAGAGGTCGATGAACGCCGGCAGCTGCGTCTCGGCGGTGCCGGCGTTCTTGGGGTCGCCGAAGAAGGTCAGCGACACGTCGTCGAGCTGGGCGTACCGCAGGCCCTGGGCGTGCACCCGGCGCAGCTGCTCGGCGTAGGCGGCGGCGATGTCGGCGCGCAGCCTCGCGTCGGCCTCGGTGCCCGGGCCGCCCTCGCCGTAGGCCTCGGTGCCGTCGAGGGGGATGAAGGTGTTGTGCACCTGGTTGGGCGAGGGCATCGTCAGCTTGGGGGTCTGCCCGGCTCCGAGCTCCTCGGCGGCCCGCTGGAGGAAGGCGAGGTGGTCGGCGAAGACGGTCTGCTCCAGGTGGACCGGTGAGGTGGCCTTGACGCGGGTCAGCGGCACGTCGATCGGCTCGCCGTCCAGCGTGCGGAACTGGCGGGTGAACGCCTCCTTCGCCTCGACGCCGCCGAGGGAGAGGATGAAGTCCTCGTGCCAGTAGTGGCGCCGCAGCTCGCCGTCGGTGACCACGCGCAGGCCGAGGTCGGCCTGGCGGCGCACGACGTCGCGGACGGCGGCGTCCTCGACCTCGCGCAGCTGGTCGGCGGTGATCTCGCCGGCGGCCCGCTGGGCGCGGGCCCGCTTCAGCGCCGCGGGCCGCAGGAGGCTGCCGGTGTGGTCGGCGTGGAAGGGGACCACCTGGTCGCGGGCGGGAGCCTCGGTGCTCGACGTCATCGCCCCAGTCTGCCCGCGGTCCGCGCGGGGGTGTGCGCCGCCCGCGGTCACGGCTCCTGCCCGGGCACCTCCGGGCCGAAGACGAGCTTGCGCAGCAGCGTCCGCAGCGCGTCCCGCTCGGGCTGGCTCAGCGGCGCCAGCGCGGCCTCCTCGGAGGCCGCGGCGAGCGCCGCGGCCTGGCGCAGCACCTCCCGCCCGCGCGGCGAGGCCTGCACGAGGCGTCGGCGCCGGTCGCGGGGGTCGGTGACGCGGGTGACCAGACCGCGCTGCTCCAGCTCGTCGACCAGGGCCACCACCTGGCTGGGGTCGAGCTCGAGCAGGGTGGCCAGCTCGCGCTGCGTCAGCGGCTGCGGCTCGCAGGCGGTGGAGAGCACCGAGTACGAGCGCGCCCGCAGGTCCAGCGGGCGCAGCTCGTGGTTGAGGCGCCGGGTGCCGGCGGCGAAGGCCTTGACGGCCAGGAACTCCACGTCGTGCGCAAGGGCGGCCGAGGAGAACCTGCCCGCGAGCTCCACCGGCACCGCTCCTGACGCGTCGTCGACCACCCGTCGATCCTGCCCTGCCGCCACCCGGCCCAGAAACCGTTGATTTTCTCAACGGTTAGCCGTACGGTCCGTGGACACCGGGCAGCCGGCACACCGAGGTGCGGAGGACGACGACGTGACCACCACCCTGACCGACCGCGTGGCGATCGTGACCGGCAGCGGCGCCGGCCTGGGCGCCGCCTACGCCAGGGCCCTGGCCGCGGCGGGCGCCGCCGTCGTCGTCAACGACGTCAGCGCCGAGGCCACCGAGCGCACCGCGAGCGAGGTCCGCGCCGCGGGGGGCCGCGCCGCCGTCGTCGTCGCCCCGGTCGGCCCCACCGAGACCGCGCAGCAGCTGGTCGACACCGCCGTGAGCGAGTTCGGCCGCCTGGACGCGCTGGTCACCAACGCGGGCGTGCTGCGCGACAGGTCGCTGCTGAAGATGAGCGACGACGACTTCGACGTCGTCGTCGACGTCCACCTGCGCGGCACCTTCACCTGCGTGCGCGCCGCGTGGACCCACTTCAAGGCCACCGGCACCGCGGGGCGCATCGTCGCCGTCGGCTCGCCGACCGGCCAGCGCGGCAACTTCGGCCAGACCAGCTACGCCGCCGCCAAGGCCGGGATCGTCGGCATGGTCCGCACCTGGGCGCTGGAGGTGGGCCGCTCGGGCACCACCGTCAACGCGGTCGTGCCCGTCGCCGCCACCGCGATGACGCGCACCGTCCCCTACTTCGCCGCCGCCGTGGAGGCCGAGGACGCCGGCCGCCCGATGCCCGGCTTCTACCGCGAGGAGCTCGGCTTCGGCACCACCGACGACGTCGCCGGGCTGGTCGTCTACCTGGCCTCCGAGCAGGCCGAGGGCATCAACGGCCAGGTCATCGGGGTGGGCGGTGACCGGCTGCAGCTGTGGAGCCACCCGGAGCCCGTCCTGTCGCTGCACCACCCGGGCGGCTGGAGCGCCGAGGACGTCGCCGAGGTGGCCGCCAGCCAGCTGCGCGCGAACCTGCAGCCCGTGGGGGAGCGCTTCCCCTCGCTGCCCGCCGAGCTCGACCGCAGCACCCGGGCGTCATGACCACCGCCCTGGGCGGCGCGGGCAGCGCGAGCCGCCTCCGCGTCGAGGACCTCGACGCCGTCGACGTGCACGTGCACGTCGAGGAGGGCTGCCACGGCGAGACGGCGCTGCCCGGGGAGTTCGCCGCGGCCGCCGCGAGGTACTTCCGCAGCGACGGCGTCGGCCGCGACCTGGGCGCCATCGCCGAGCACTACCGCGAGCGCCGCACGGCCGCCGTCGTCTTCACCGTCGACGCGCGCACCCAGCTGGGGCGCGTGGGCGTGCCGGTGGCCGAGCTGCTCGACAGGGCCGCCGACCACGCCGACGTGCTCATCCCCTTCGCCTCGGTGGACCCGCGGCGGGGGAGCGCGGCGGTGGCCGAGGCGCGCAGCCTCGTGCGCGAGCACGGCGCCCGGGGCTTCAAGCTGCACCCGACCCTGCAGGGCTTCGACCCCAGCGACCCCGAGCTGCGCCCGCTGTGGGCCGAGGTCTCCGACCTGGGCGTGCCGGTGCTGGTGCACTCCGGGCAGACGGGCATCGGTGCGGGCCTGCCCGGCGGGGGAGGTCTGAAGCTGCGGTACTCGAACCCGATGCTGGTGGACGACGTCGCCGCCGACTTCCCCGACCTGCGGATCATCCTCGCGCACCCGTCGGTGCCCTGGCAGGACGAGGCGATCTCCATCGCCACCCACAAGCCGAACGTCTTCATCGACCTGTCCGGGTGGTCCCCCAAGCGCTTCCCCGACCAGCTCGTGCGCGCCGCGCGCACCTGGCTGCAGGACAAGGTGCTGTTCGGCTCCGACTTCCCCCTCATCACCCCCGACCGGTGGATGCGCGACTTCGAGGGCCTGGGCATCACGGGCCCGGTCCGGCAGAAGATCGTCAAGGACAACGCCGTCCGCCTGCTCGGGCTCGCCTGAGCCCCCCGCCACGCCACCCCGAGACCCAGGAGCACCCCGTGCCCGCACGCACCACCACCCTGGCCGAGCTGCCTGGCCTCGCCGGCACTGAGATCGGCACCTCCGCGTGGGTCACCGTGACCCAGGAGCGGATCGACACGTTCGCCGACGCCACCGACGACCACCAGTGGATCCACGTCGACCCCGCGCGCGCCGCCTCCGGTCCCTTCGGCGCCCCTGTGGCCCACGGCTTCCTGACCCTGTCGCTGTTCATCCCGCTGTGGTCGCAGCTGCTGGAGGTCACCGACGCCACGACGCTGGTCAACTACGGCCTCGACAAGGTCAGGTTCACGTCGCCGGTCACGGCAGGCTCGCGGATCCGGCTCGTGGCCTCGCTCACCTCGGTGACCGAGGTCAGGGGCGGCCTGCAGCTGGCCGTCTCCGGCGTGCTCGAGCTCGAGGGCAGCGAGCGCCCCGCCGTGGTCGTCGAGTTCCTCTCGCGCGCCCTCGCCTGACCCAGGGCGGTCCCAGAGCACCCCAGATCACCGCGACGAGGCGGAGGGAGACGACGTGGTCCACACCGTGGAGGGCCGGGGCATCGGCAGCTGGCCGCGGCTGCGCGCCGTGAGGTCGGCGGGCCGCCCGGCGCTGGTCTTCGACGGCGAGGCGCTCACCTACGAGGCGCTCGCCGACAGGGTCGACGCCCTGGCCGCCGGCCTGCGCGCCCGCGGGGTCTCCCGCGGCGACCGGGTGGCCTACCTGGGCGACAACCACCCCTCCTTCGTGGAGGCGCTGTTCGCCACCACGCGGCTGAGCGCCCTCTTCGTGCCGCTCAACACGCGGCTGGCGGCCCCCGAGCTCGGCTACGTCCTCGCCGACTGCGGCGCCGGCGCGCTCATCAGCACCCCGGCCCTGCGCGAGAAGGGCGACGCCGCCCTCGCGGACGCGGCCCCGCAGGTGCTGCGGGTGCACGTGGGCGGCGACGGCGAGGCCGGCTACGAGGCGCTGCTGGGCGGGGACGCGCTGGACGACCTGCCGGACGTGGGTCTGGACGACCCCGCGCTGGTCGTCTACACCTCCGGGACCACCGGGCGCCCCAAGGGCGCGGTGCTCACCCACGGCAACCTCACCTGGAACGCCCTCAACGTCCTGGTCGACTACGACCTCACCAGCGCCGACCGCGCCCTCATGGTCTCCCCGCTCTTCCACGTCGCCTCGCTGGGCATGGGGTGCCTGCCGGTGCTGCTCAAGGGCGCCACGGTGCTCCTGCAGGAGCGGTTCGTGCCGGCCGAGGCGCTGGCGGCCGTCGAGGCCCTCAGGGCGACGACGATCAGCGGCGTCCCCACGACGTTCCAGCTCATGGCCGAGGACCCGGCCTGGCCGACGACCGACCTGTCCTCCCTGCGGCTCATGACGTGCGGCGGCTCACCGGTGCCGGACCGGGTGCGCGAGGCGTACGAGGCGCGCGGCCTGGCGTTCTCGGGCGGCTACGGCATGACCGAGGCCTCCCCGGGCATCACCCTGCTCCCCCCGCAGCACACGGCGGCGCACCCGCGCTCGGCGGGCCTGGCGCACTTCTTCACCCGGGTCCGCGTCCGCGACACCGCCACCGGCGAGCTGGCGGGCCCCGGAGCGGCCGGAGAGGTGGAGGCGGCCGGGCCCAACACCTTCCTGGAGTACTGGGGGGACCCCGCTGCCACCGCCGGCGCCCGCACGCCCGACGGGTGGCTGCGCACCGGTGACGTGGGCGTGCTGGACGAGGACGGCTTCCTGCGCATCGCCGACCGCCTCAAGGACATGATCATCTCCGGCGGGGAGAACGTGTACCCCGCCGAGGTGGAGAACGCCCTCCTCGGCCTGCCCGGCGTCACCGGCGCCGCCGTCATCGGCCTCCCGCACGAGCGCTGGGGGGAGGTGCCCCACGCCGTCGTCACCCTCGCGCCCGGCACCCGCCTGGACGTGGAGACCGTGGTCGAGCAGCTGTCGGCGTCGCTGGCCCGGTACAAGGTGCCGCGCACGCTCGAGGTGGTCGCCGAGCTGCCGCGCACGGCCAGCGGGAAGGTGCCCAAGCGCCTGCTGCGCCAGCGCCTGGCCGCCGGCGGTGCGTCGTGAGCACCTCCGGCGGCACCCCCGCCGGTCCTGCTGCCCCTGCAGCCCCCGCTGCTCCGGGCGGCCCGTCAGCCGAGCGCGTAGAACCTGATGCAGACGAAGCCCGGCTCCGGGCGCGCCATGCCCACCACCACCGTGCTCGTCAGCCAGGCGTGGGCGGGGGCGTCGGTGGAGAACTGCGCCGAGGTCCGGTAGTAGAACTCCCGCTCGTCGACGGGCTCGCCGGCGTCGGCGCGGGCCTCCACCGCCGGGTCGGCCCTCCACACGCCGCGGTTGCGGATGTCGATGACGGTGCCGTCGTCGGCGCGCAGCAGGTAGCGCGCGTCCAGCTCGGTCTCGCCCGCGCGGGTCGTGTACCAGTCACCGCCGTGGGGCAGGACGACGCCGGACAGCCGCGGACCGTCCACGGTGCCGCCCGTGATGGGGCAGAACCACAGCTCCTCGTGCTCCCCGCGGCCGATGCGCAGCGGCGGCGCCACGGCCACGCGGGCCTCGAAGGCGAAGGTCAGCGACGGCTCGAGCAGGTCGGGCACAGGTCCTCCTGGGGTCAGCGGGCGGCGCGCCGGCGCCGGTTCCCGTGGTGCGCGGCGACACCGCTGCGGCACCTGAACAGGTGAACGGTCGTACGAGATGATGGCCAGGTCAAGAGGTGTGACAGCTGTGTGAACAGGTCACCGGCGGTGCTCGTCACGCGCCCGCACCTGTGATGAAGTCAGACGAACGTACGAGAACAAGCCCAGGGGGCGCGGCGAGGGAGCCGGCGCCGCCCGACGTCCGAGAGGAAGTCCCGTGTCGACGACCCCACCCCCGCTCCACGTCCCCGCCGGCGACGACGTCCACCTCCGCAAGGGGGTCCTGGGCACCGGCAGCATCGTCTTCATGGTGGTCGCCGCCGCCGGCCCGCTGACCGTCCTGGCCGGGGTCGCGCCGCTGGCCATCGCCATCGGCGGCGTCGGAGCGCCCGTCGCCTACCTGTTCAGCGGCTTCGCGCTGGTGCTGTTCGCCGTCGCCTTCACCCGCATGACCAAGCACGTCGGCAGCGTCGGCGCCTTCTACTCCTACGTGACCAAGGGCCTGGGCAAGGGGTGGGGCCTGGCCGCCGCCCTGCTCGCGCTGATGTCGTACAACACCCTGCAGATCGGGGTCTACGGCCTGCTCGCCGTGCAGACCCAGGCCACGCTGCGCGACCTGTTCGGCGTGGACGTGCCCTGGTGGGCCATCGCCGTCGTCGCCATCGGCCTGGTCTACCTCGTCGGGTGGGCCGGCATCGACGTGGGCGCCAAGGTCCTCGGCGTCCTGCTCGTGGCGGAGACCTCGGTGCTGCTGCTGCTGGCCGTCTCGGTGCTCGCCCGGGGCGGCACCGGCACCGTGGACCTCGCCAGCTTCACCCCCTCCGCGGTCTTCAGCCCCGGCATGGGCGCCGCGCTCGCGTTCGCCTTCGCGGCGTACACCGGCTTCGAGTCCACCGCCATCTACCGCCGCGAGGCGCGCGACCCCGCCCGCACCATCCCGCGGGCCACCTACATCGCCATCATCGGCATGGCCGCCTCCTACGCCTTCATCCTGTGGGCCGTCATCCAGGCCTTCGGCTCCTCCGCGGTGCAGGCCGCCGCCCAGGACGACCCGCCGGCGCTGTTCTTCATCGCGATGGAGCAGTACGTCGGGCCCTGGGCTTCCACCCTGATGGCGGTGCTCATCGTCACCAGCGTCTACGCCGCCCAGCTGGCGTTCCACAACACGATCAACCGGTACGCCTTCGCCCTGGCCAAGGAGGGCCTGCTGCCCTCCTTCCTCGCCGCCACCCACCCGAAGCACCGCTCGCCCTACCGGGCCGGCCAGGTGCAGTCGCTGCTGGCGCTGGTCGTGGTGGTGGGCTTCGCCGTCGCCGGCGCCGACCCCTACCTCCAGCTGCTGCTGTGGGTCAACACGCCCGGGGCCCTGGGGATCTCGGCGCTCATGCTGCTCACCGCCGTCGCCTCGGTCGTGTACTTCACCCGGCGCAACCCCGCCGCCGGCTCGCGCGGCACGGTGGTCGCGGGCGTCCTCGCGGCTGTGCTGCTGGGCGTGGGGCTCTTCGTCGCGGTGGACAACATCGCCCTCATCACCGCCCAGGGCCCGCTGACCAACGCCCTGCTCGCCGGCATCGTCCCGCTGACCGTGGTGGCCGGGCTGTTCTACGCCCGCCACCTGCGGCGCCACCGCCCGGCGGTCTACGCCCAGATCGGCGAGGGCCGTGACGAGGAGCCGGCCACCGGCGACCCCCGGGCCGCGGCGCCCGAGGGCTCCGACGCGCCCGGCCCCGTGCCCACGGCCTGAGACCCCCACCCGATCCCGACTCCCGGACGGAACCCCCATGACCACCACCAGCTCCGGCGCCCGCACCAGCGGGCGGGCGCTCGGCACCCTGGCCGACCTCGACCTGTTCAGCGGCGCCCCGCAGGTGGCGAACTTCTGCCGCATGGCCGAGCTCGTGCCCACGGCCGCGATGGCCCCCTCCTCCCACCCGCGCCCGTGGCCCCAGGGGGAGCCCGTGCAGCTGCCGGAGACCTTCTCCTTCGAGGGCGCGCAGCACTCCGTGGCGCAGTTCCTCGACGAGACCGAGACCTCCGCCGTCCTCGTGCTGCACGAGGGCCGGGTGGTGCACGAGAGCTACTACCGCACCGGCGGACCCGAGGTCCCCTGGATCTCGATGTCGGTGGCCAAGAGCTTCGTGGCCACGCTGGTCGGCGTGGCGGTGGCCGAGGGGCTCATCGGCGACGTCGAGGGCCCGATCAGCGACCACGTGCGCGTGGAACCCGGGTCCGCCTACGACGGGGTGAGCATCCGCAGCGTGCTGCAGATGTCCTCGGGAGCGCGGTGGAACGAGGACTACAGCGACCCCGACGCCGACCCGCTGCGCATCGCCGACGCCACCTCCGGGCTCCGCGGCGACCACGACACGATCGTCGCGACGATGCCGCGCGAGGCCGCCCCGGACACCGTGTGCCGCTACAACTCCTGCGACACCCAGGCGCTGGCGGCCCTGGTCCGCGCCGCGACGGGTCGCTCGATGGCCGACTACATGGCCGAGAAGCTCTGCGAGCCGCTCGGCTTCGAGGCGCCCGGGCACTGGATCGTCGACCCGAGGGGCGTGGAGATGGGGTACGCCGGCCTCAACCTCGTGGCGCGCGACTTCGCCCGCCTGGGAGAGCTCTACCGGCGCCGCGGCGAGTGGGACGGCGTGCAGGTGGTGCCCGCGGCCTGGGTGGACGCCGCCACCACGGCCTCGCTGCCCCACCTGCAGCCGGGCCGGGTGCTCGTGGGCACCGGCACCACGCCCGAGGGCTACGGCTACCAGTGGTGGCTGCCGCCGGGCGGGCGCGCGGAGTGGATGGCCGCCGGCGTCTACAACCAGTACGTCTTCGTCGACCCCGCCGCGGGCGTGACGGTGGTGAAGCTCTCCGCCAACCGGCGCTACGGCACGGCCGACGCCGAGCACGCCCACCGCGAGGGCCAGTCGCTGGAGCTGCTGCGGGCGCTCGTCCGGGCCGTCGAGGAGGCCGCCGGCTGACCCGCGCGGGCGCCCGGGGTGCGCCGCCGCGAGGCGCGCCCCGGGAGCCCGCTGCCGTCAGGGGGCAGCGGTGGGGGCGGAGCGCTCCTCGGCCCAGGTGCGCGCGAGCACCGCCAGCAGCCTGCGCAGGGTGTCGCGCACGGCGCGCTCGGCGGCGGCGTCGAGCGGGACGGCGAGGTTGTCGACCTCCAGGCCCGCGAGCACCGCCAGCAGGAGGCGCGCGTCGGTGCGGGGCTGGGCGGAGGCCAGGGCCGTGACGGCCGCCTCCAGGTGCGCCTGCAGGCCCTGCAGCCACGCGGCCGACGCCCGCTGCAGCCCCTCCCGGCGGGTGGACTCGGTGAGGAACTGGTACTCCACCACCAGCTGGGCGCGGTGGGTCGTCAGGCCCTGCACGACGTGGTCGGCGAGCTGGGAGGCCAGCTGCTCGCTGCTCGCGCTGGGCCCGGCGCGGGAGATGGCCGCTACGACGCGGGCGGTCTCGACCTGGGTGTGGCGCAGGAAGGCCGCCTCGACCAGCTCGTCCTTGTCCGCGAAGTAGTACGTCACCGTGCCCAGCGGCAGGCCGGCCTCGGCGGCCACGGTGCGCATGGTGACCGCCTGCAGCCCACCGCCGGCGATGAGGCGCACGGCGGCGTCGATGATGGCGCCCTTGCGCACCGCCCCCTTGCGGCTCGGGGGGACGCGGGGCAGCCCCTGCGGCAGGTCCTCAGCCGCCACGGGGCGCGTCCCCGGCCGCGCGGGACGCGGTGGTGCTCACGCCCGTCCCCGCTCCTCGGCGACGGAGTTGCCCCCGTCGACCACGAGCACCTGGCCCGTGACGTAGGAGGCGCCGGGGGAGGCCAGGAAGGCCACCACCGCGGCCACCTCCTCCGCGCGGCCCGGGCGGCCCAGCGGGGTGGCCCGCCCCGCCCGGAGCTCGTCCTCGGTGGAGGAGGCCGTCGCGATCCAGCCCGGCGCGACGGCGTTGCAGGTGATGCCGCGCGGCCCGAGGTCGACGGCCAGCGACCGCGTGAGCCCCACGACGGCGGCCTTGGCCGCGTGGTAGGCGGCGTCCCCGCCGTAGGCCATCACCGCCCCCGAGACCGAGGACGTGCTGATGATGCGCCCGCTGCCCTCGGGCAGGTGGGGCAGCGCCGCGCGCGTGACGAAGAAGGTCGTGTCCAGGTTGCGCGAGATGCTGGCCCGCCAGTCTTCGTCGGTGGTCGACCCCACCGGCGCTGCCTGCTCCTGGCCCGAGACCGCCAGCATCCCGGCGTTGTTCACCAGCACGTCGAGGCCGCCGAACGCGCCGAGCGCCGTCTCCACCAGCGCCCGCGCGGCCCCGGGGTCGGTCAGGTCACCGGTGAAGCCGACGGCCCTGCCGCCGGCCTCCACCAGCTCCGCGACGCGCTCCTCGATGCGCGCGGTGGTCGAGGCGACGACCACGGCGTGGTCGGCGGCCAGCGCGCGGGCGCAGGCGAAGCCGATGCCCTCCCTGCTGCCCGCTCCGGTGACCACGGCCACGCGGTGGAGCCCCTCCTGTGCCGGCACTGGCGTCCCCTCCCGAGTCGTACGGTCGTACGGGATCCTTGCGGCCCGCGCCGCTCGGCGCAAGGGCCGGCCGGGGGCGGGCCGCCGGGTGCGGCAGCGCACCAGGCGCGGACGGGTCCACGCGCCTGGTGCGCTGGTCTGCGGGCGGGGCGCTCCAGCCCCTGCTCGGCGACGGCCGGGTCAGGCCGGCTGCTGCTGGGTGATGCAGTGGATGCCGCCGCCGAACGCGAAGATGTCGCGGGCGTCCACGAGCACCACCTCGCGGCCGGGGTAGGCCCGCGAGAGCACGCGCGCGGCCGCCGCGTCGCGCTCGTCGTCGTCGAAGGCGCACAGCACCACCGCGCCGTTGGCGACGTAGTGGTTGACGTAGGAGAAGTCGACCAGCTCCCCGTCCACCTCGACGGCGCGCGGTGCCAGCAGCTCGGTGACCTCCAGGCGGCGGCCGCGGGCGTCGGTGGCGGTCCGCAGCAGCTCGAGCACCTCCGCGGAGACCTCGTGGTCGGGGTGGGCGGGGTCGGTCTGGGTGTGCACCAGCACCGCGCCGGGGCGGGTGAAGGCGGCGACGATGTCGACGTGGCCGCGGGTGCCGAACTCCCCGTAGTCGGCGGTCAGGCCGCGCGGCAGCCAGATCGCCGCCGTGGTCCCCAGGTGCGCGTGCAGCTCGGCCTCGACCTGCTCGCGGGTCCAGCCGGGGTTGCGCCCGGGGTCCAGCTGCACGGTGTCGGTGAGCAGCACCGTGCCCTCGCCGTCGACGTGCAGCCCGCCGCCCTCCTGCACCAGCGAGGAGGAGGCCGCGGGCACCCCGGCCAGGCCCGCCACGTGGCGCCCCAGCCGGGAGTCCTGCCCCCAGGCCGCCCAGTCCTGGGCGCCCCAGCCGTTGAAGGTCCAGGCCACGGCGCGCACGCCCTGCTCGCCGCGCACGAAGGTCGGCCCCGAGTCGCGCAGCCAGGCGTCGTCCAGGCCCACCTCGTCGAGCTGCACGCGGGGGTCGAGCAGCTCCCGGGCCGCGCCGACGTCCTGCGGGCGCACGAGCATCCTCACCGGCTCGTGCTGCACCACGGTGTTGGCCACCCGGCTCCACGCGAGGCGGGCGCGGTCCAGGTCAGCGCCGCCGACCTCGCCGAAGGTCTGGTTGGGCGGGGGGAAGGCCATCCACGTGCGGGCGTGCGGCTGCCACTCGGCGGGCATCGTCGTCGTCATCGGTCCTCGCTCCTGGTCGGTCGCCACGGGGCCGGTCACCAGCCGGTGGTCAGGACGTGGTCGAGGGCGTCGGCGAAGGCGTCGGCCGACTGCTGGCTCAGGCACAGCGGCGGCTTGACCTTCAGGACGTTGAGGTGGTCGCCGGTGGGCTGCATGACCACCCCCAGCTCGAGGAGCCGGTCGCAGATCGCGGCGGTCTCCTCGGTGGCCGGCTCGAGGGTCTCCCGGTCGCGCACGAACTCCACCCCGAGGTAGAGGCCCGACCCGTGCACGGTGCCGACCAGGTCGTGGCGGTCACCGAGCTCGGTCAGCCGCTCCTTGAGGTGGGCCCCCACCACGCGCGCGTTCTCCTGCAGGTGCTCGGTCTGGATGACGTCGAGCACCGCGCTGCCGATGGCGGCCGAGACCGGCGAGCCGCCGGTGGAGGAGAAGAAGTAGCCCTGGGTGCGGTACCTGTCGGCGATCTCGCGCCGCGTGATGACGGCACCGAGGGGGTGCCCCGCCCCGATCGACTTGGCCACCGCGACGACGTCGGGCAGCACGCCCTGCTGCTCGAAGCCCCAGAACCACCCGCCCAGGCGGCCGAAGCCCACCTGCACCTCGTCGGCGACGGCGATCCCGCCGTGGCGGCGGACGGCGGCGTACACCTGCTCCAGGTAGCCCTCCGGCAGCGCCACGCCTCCGGCGTTGCCGAAGAACGTCTCGCAGATGAGACCCGCCGGGGGGCGCCCGGAGGCGGCGAGCTCGTCGATGACGGCCACGGCCTCGGGGGCGTAGCGCCACGCGTCCTGGCCGCGGTGGCGGCCGCGGTAGGAGTTGGCGGCGTCGACGGTGTGCACCCAGTCCGGCCGGGTCTCCAGGGCGTTCGGGTTGTCCTGGATCGAGGTCGAGACGGCGTCGCTGGCGTAGGTCCACCCGTGGTAGGCCTCGCGCATCGCGACGACGTCGCGCCGCCCGGTGCTGGCCATCGCCAGGCGGATGGCCAGGTCGGTGGCCTCCGAGCCGGAGTTGACGAAGAAGACCGTGTCGAGCTCGTCGGGCAGGGTGGCGGCCAGGCGCTCGGCGTAGTCGGTGATGGCGCGGTAGTGGAACCGCGAGTTGGTGTTGAGCAGGTGCATCTGGCGGGTGCCCGCCTCCACCACGCGCGGGTGGGCGTGCCCGACGGAGGCGACGTTGTTGACCATGTCGAGCAGCACGCGCCCGTCGACGGTCACGAGGTGCTCGCGCCAGCCGCGCTCGATGCGCGGCGGGGCGCCGTAGTAGTGCTCCTGCACCTCGGCGAGCACGCGGTGGCGGCGCGCGAGCACGTCGTCCTCGGCGCCGCCGGCAGGCGACGGGGACGACGGCGGCGGCGAGGAGGGCAGCCCGAGGGCCGCGCCGGGGTCGCCCACCACCGCGCGCCAGGCCCGCGCCAGGCGCGGCGTGACCCGCGCCGGCGGCGGGGTGCTGCCGGCGGGGTGGCGCTGCACGAGCAGCGGGGTCCGCGCCGGCAGGACGTGCGCGCCACCAGGAGCGCCGTCGTCGCCGGCGTCCTCGCCGAGGGCCCCCGAGACCGTGACGGCCCCACCGCCCGCGGTCCACGTGAGCGACCCGCGGGCCCGGGCCACCCGTCCGCCGCCGGGGGTGAGCGGGGTCGCCCGGGCCAACCACACCGTGGTGCCCGTGGGGGTGCGGTCCGGGCCGGTGGGCAGCGGCTCGCCGGCGGCGGCCAGCACCGGCACCCAGGCCGGCAGCCCGACGACGTCGGCGCCGGCGTCGAGGGCCGCGAGCGCGGCGGCGTCCAGGGTGCCCGCCTCCCGCCAGGCGCCCGCGTCGTTCAGCGGTGACTCCGTGGAGGCGTCCAGCTGCACGGTCCGGACGGGCGGCGGCAGCAGCGGCTCCCCGCTCCACGCGGGCCCCGCCGGCCCGTCGGCCTGGCGGCGGCCCAGGGCCTCGCGCGTCATGGCCGTCAGCACCGCCAGCGGCACCGACACCGCCTGCTGCAGCACGCGCAGCTCCCGGTCCAGCGCCGCGGAGGCGTAGTCGTTGCCCTCGTCCAGGCGCACCTGGGCGCGCCCGCTGAGCACGAGCACCGCGCCGCGCAGCACCACCAGCGGCCACAGGGCGCTCACCTCGGCGTCCAGGAGGTGGCGGCGGGCGTCGAAGGCGCGCACCGCGGGCAGCGCGCTCTCGGGGGAGGCGCCGTCGTGGTGGAGCACCGAGGACACCGTCACGGCGATCTCCGCCACCCGCCAGGAGGCCGTGACGTCACCGAAGTCGATGACGGCGTCGGGGACGGCCGCGCCCTCGCGGCGCAGGACGTTGTCATCGGTGACGTCGAAGTGGCCCGCCTGCACCGGCAGGTGCCCGGCGACCGGGGCCAGCGCCTCCCGTGCGGCGCTCGCGGCCTCCTGGACCAGCTCGCGCACGGCGGGGTCGGGCTCGGAGGGCAGCAGGACGTCGACGACGCGGGAGGCGTGGCGCAGGTCCCACTGCAGCACCCGGGCGGTGGCGGGGTGGGTGAAGTCCTCCAGCGCCCGGCTGACCGCCGCGGCCAGCTCGCCCATCCCCGCGACGACGGCGGGGGAGAGGTAGCCCGAGCCCATCAGCGTGCGCCCGGCCACGTTCTCGATGACGCGCGCGTGCAGACGGCCCTGGGAGGTCTGCCACCACGCCGACATCGGTCCCCGCGGCCCCTCGACCAGGCGCGGCACCCGCAGCTGGGGGCTGCGCTCGGCCACCACGGCCGCCGCCCGGTCCTGCAGGTCGACCTCGGCCTCGCTGAAGGCGGGGTTGCTGATCTTCAGCACCCCGAGGGGCTCGGGGTGCCCGCTGCGGAACAGGCGCAGGTTCTGGTCCTGCTGGCTGCCCAGGCCCTGCACGTCCACCTCGACGCCGAAGACGTCGGCGACCAGGGCGCGGACCTCGGCCTCGGGCAGGGTCGGGGTGGGCAGGTCCACCTGCGAGAAGTAGTCGAAGACCTGGGTCACGGGTGCTCCCTCGGGCGTCCGGGGCAGGGCGGGGGTGGTCACAGCGGCGCCCCGGGGGCGGTGGCGACGTCGCCGGCCACCGCTCCCGCCGCGTCGCGCACGACCACCACGACGAGGGGACCGTACGGGGCGACCCACGCGCTGGCAGCGGGGCCGTGGGCGCCGGCGGGCACGCGCGCGGTGGCGCGCAGCACCGCGCCGTCCGGACCGCCCTCCAGCCGGGCCGGCACGCGCACCCCGTCGACGAACACGGCGTGGTCGCGAGCCCGCCCGCCGGTCACGACAGCGGTGGTGCTGACCACGGTCTCCGCGCCGTCCACCACGGCGCTGACGCCCTCCACGGTGACGGCCAGCTCGCCGCCGGCGGCGGGCCGGGGCTCGCCGAAGGCCGCCTCGTCGGGCAGGGCCGGGGTGCGCGGCGGTGGGGTGCGGCGCGCGCGCAGGGCCTCGACGGCCGAGGCCAGCTGCACCAGCCGCGCGTCGGTGTGCGCGGCGCCGGCGATGGTGAGCCCGACCGGCATCCCGGTGTCGGCCATGGTGCCCATCGGCACGGTGACGGTGGGGATGCCGAGGTGGCGGGGCACGAGGTTGCCGTTGGAGACCCACACGCCGTTGCGCCAGGCGACCTCCGCGGAGGCCGGGTCGGTGTCGGCGTCGGCCGGCCCGACGTCGGCGGCGGCGGGGAAGACCACCGCGTCGAAGCCCTCGGCGGCGAGCCACTCCTCGAAGTCGGTGCGGCGGGCCTCCTCCAGGCCGCGCAGACCGCCCTCCAGGGTGGCCACGTCGCGCCAGTCGGGCTCCCACTCCTGCGCCCTGGTGACGTAGTCGGCGATGTCGTAGGCGATGTCGAAGGGCAGCGCGCCGTAGCGGTCGGGCAGCGCCCCCGGGGGGTGCGGGAAGATGAGCGGCGCCTCGACGTCGGCGAGGCGGTGCAGCGCCGGGTCGCCGTTCTGGCGCAGGAAGGCGTCCATCGCCCACACGGCCAGGTCGCCCACCTCGTCCTGCAGGTACTGCTGGGTGACCAGGCCCCGGGCGACCAGGCCGCGGTCGCCCTCGTGCAGCTCCTCGTACCGCTCGACCACGGGGAAGGGGACCACCACCACCTCCGCGCCGGCGGCCTCGAGGTCGGTGCGCAGCTGCTCCCACAGCGCCATGACGCTCGGCCGGGTGCGGATGGGGTTGGCGCTGTCCGGGTCCGCGTTGACGTACGTGCGCGGCACGGCGAGGCGCAGCCCGGCCAGCGGCAGGTCCTCCAGCGCGGCGAAGGAGTCCGGGCGCACCTGGGAGGGCCGCGGCAGCTGCACCCACGGTTGCGTGCGCCACAGGTCGCCGTCGGTGACCGGGTCGTCGGCGACGACGGCGTCCAGCACGCGGCGGAGGTCGGCGACCGAGCGGGTGTGCGGCACCACGACGTCCATCGTGGGCACCAGCGGCCAGTTGCCCCGCACGGAGATGACGCCGCGCGAGGGGGTGTAGGCGACCAGGGCGTTGTTGGACGCCGGGGCGCGCCCCGAGCTCCAGGTCTCCTCCCCGAGCCCGAAGGCCGCGAAGCTCGCCGCCGTGGCGGTGCCCGAGCCGTTGGAGGACCCGGAGCCGAAGGCCGCGGTGAGGAAGTCCGCGCTGTAGGGGGACTCGGCACGGCCGTAGACGCCGCGCTGCATGCCGCCGGCGGCCATGGGGGGCATGTTGGTCAGGCCGAGCAGCACCGCTCCGGCGGCGCGCAGCCGGGCGACGGCGAAGGCGTCGTCCTGGGCCACGAGGTCGCGGAAGGCCGGGGAGCCGCTGGCCACGGTCAGGCCGCGGACCCGGTAGCTGTCCTTGGCGGTGTAGGGGATGCCGTCCAGCGGGCCGAGCACCTCCCCGCGGGCGCGGCGCAGGTCGGCGGCGCGCGCCTCGGCGAAGGCGGACGGGTTGAGCACGGGCACGGCGTTCAGGCGCGGGCCGGACCTGTCGTAGCGGCCGAGGCGGTTGAGGTAGCGGGCCACGAGCTCGACGCTGGTGACCTGCCCGGAGGCCAGCGCCGCGCCCAGCTGCTCGACGTCGGCCTCGACCACGGTGAAGACCTCGGTGTCCACAGCAGGAAACCTACACCGTACGTTTAACCGGCGTAAGGGGTTGGCGCGCAGGCGCCGGCACCTGCGTAGGCTCGGCGCCCGACGCAGGGAGGACCCCATCGCCCGTCCCCGGCAGCCGCTGCTCAGCCGAGACCTCATCGCCCGCACGGCGCTGGCCCTGGTGGACCGCCACGGTCCCGAGGGCGCCAGCATCCGCAGGGTGGCCGCACGGCTGCAGGTCAACCCCACCTCGCTGTACAACCACGTGCCCGACCGCGCCGCCATGGTCGAGGACGTGCGGGCCCTGGTCTCGGCGCCGATCGACTCCGCGCCGCTGCGGACCCTGGCGTGGGAGGACGGGCTGCGGGCGTGGGCCCGCAGCTACCGCCGCGCCTTCGCCAGCCACCCGCGGGCGATCCCGCTGCTCATGACCCACCGCGTCTCGGCGCCGCTGCTGCTGGCGCAGTACGAGGACTTCGCCGTGGCCGCCGAGGCCGCCGGCTGGGCCAGCAGCGACGTGCTGCCGCTCCTGACCGCCTTCGAGTCCTTCGTCCTGGGCAGCGTGCTCGACATGTCGGGCCCGAGCGTCGTCTTCGACCCCACCGGCCAGGAGGAGGCGTTCCCGCGGTTCGCCGCCGCCTACGCCACCCTGGACGGGCAGGACCCGCTCGACCCGGTCGCCACGCGCGCCTTCGAGATGGGCCTGGGGATGATGGTCGCCTCGGCCCGCCCCGCGCCCCGCTGAGGCCGCGCGCGGGCCGGCGGGCTGAAGCTCAGGCGGCTGCGCCCTGCGGGTGCAGGCGCACGGCCAGCAGCGCGACGTCGTCCTCGCCGTGCTCGGGCACCAGCTCGTCCAGGAGGGCGTCGACGAGCCGCTCGGGGTCGTCGACGGTCGGCGTGCCGGCGGCGCCCAGCCGGTACAGGGCCGCGGTGAGCCGGCCGAGCCCCTCCTCCAGGGACTCCCCGCGGCGCTCCACGAGGCCGTCGGTGCACAGCAGCACCGTGCTCCCGCGCGGCACCACCCGGGTCCAGTCGTGGCGCTCGGTGTCGGGCCACAGCCCCAGCAGCAGGTCGGCCTCGGCGCCGGCCAGGGAGGTCACGCCGCCGTCGGGCCCCAGCACCACCGCCGGCAGGTGCCCGGCGCTGGACCAGCGCAGCAGGCTCGTGCCCGCGCGGCGCTGGGCCTCGTCCTGCTCCAGGCGCAGCACCAGCGCCGTGGCGGTGGTGGGCAGCAGCAGCTGGTGCATGGCGCGGTCGGTGGCCGCCAGCAGCTGGGCGGGCCCCAGCCCGGCGTGCACGCCGATGGCCCGCAGCGTCCCCCGCACCTGCCCCATGGCCGCTGCTGCGGTGGAGTCGTGGCCGATGACGTCCCCGATCACCAGCACGGTGTCGCCGCCGGGCTGCAGGAAGGAGTCGTACCAGTCGCCCCCCACCTGGGCGGCGTGCGCGGCGGGGCGGTAGCGGACCGCCACCTGCAGGTGGTCCACCTGCACCGGCGCGGTCAGCAGCGAGCGCTGCAGCGCCTCGGACATGTCCACCGCCTGCTGGGCGCGCTCGGCCTCGGCGCGCCGCGCGGTGATGCGCGCGAGCGCCTGGGCGCACTGCGCGGCGAAGGAGTCGAGCAGCTCCACCGCGGCCGGCTCGAAGGACTGGGGCTCGGCGTAGCCGACCGAGAGGGAGCCCAGCGGCCGCCCGCCGACCTCCAGCGGCAGGAAGGCCCACGCCTGGCAGCCCGTCATGCGCGCCGCCTCCAGCATCCCGTGCCCGTAGTCGCTGCACGCCTGCCAGTCGGCCAGGAAGGTCCGGCGGCCGGAGGTGGCCGCCACGGGGGAGGGCAGCGGGTCGTCGGCGCGCATCTCGGCGTAGGCCACCGGCGCCCGGGTGCCCAGCTCGGACATCGACAGCCTCACGACGTCGCCGTCGCGGACCGCGACGGCGCCGCCCTGGGCGCCGAGGGCGCTCAGGCCGCGGCGCACGACCACCTCGGTGAGCTCCTCCACGGTGGCCACGTGCGCGAGCTGGACCGCCACGTCGGACTGGGCGGCCAGGGCGCGGGCCGCGGCCCGCTCCGCGGACCGGGCCGCCTGCAGCTCCTGCAGGCGCTGCACCAGGTCGGCCTCGACCTGCGCCACCCGGTCTCGCCAGGCCCGCACCTCGGGGGCCTCACCGCCGGGCCCGGGCGCGGTGGCGCCCTCCCCGCGGGCGGCCAGGACGTAGTCGCTGATCTCCTCCACCCGCTGCACCAGCAGCTCCACCGCACCGCGCTCGTCGAGCAGCGGGAAGACCACCGAGGTCCAGTACCGCTCGCGGACCTCGCCGGTGACCGGGTCGGGAGCGGGGTAGGTCATGACCGGGATGACGTCGGGCGCCCGCGTCTGCAGCGCCCGCTCGAAGGAGCGCTGCAGGTGGGAGACCCCCTCCTCGTCGAGGGCCTCCGGGGTGGGCGGATAGGCGTCGGACAGGTGCCGCCCGCAGACGTCGGCGGCGGCGGCTCCGGTGAGGTCGAGGTAGGCCTGGTTGGGCTCGAGCAGCACCAGGTCCGGGCCGTAGAAGGCCAGCGGGCTGGGCATGGCGGCGAACAGGCGGGCGTGCCGGTCGAGGGGCGCGGACACGGGCACTTCCTAGCACCCCGCGGGGCGGGCGTCACAGCGAGCGTGCGCCAGCTCACGGCGGGTGCCCGCGCCGTCCGTACGATCCCCGCGTGGTGGTGCTGCACACGACCCTGGGCCCGCTGACCGCCGACGCCGTCGGGCTGGTGCTGCCGCACGAGCACGTGCTCGTGGACTTCCGGCTGCCCGGCGAGGCGCCTGCGGACGCCGCCGACCCCGGCGCGGTGGTCGCGCGGATGGCGCCCGCCCTGCGCGCCGCGGCCGCCGGGGGCGTCACGGCGGTGGTCGAGTGCACACCGCCCGGCCTGGGGCGCCGGGTCGACGTCCTGGAGGCGGTGAGCCGCGCCGCGGGGCTGCCGGTGGTGGTCGCCACCGGCGTGTACCGCGAGCCGTGGGTGCCGGACTGGGTCTACGCGGCCAGCGACGCCGACCTCGAGCGCTTCCTGGCCTCCGAGCTCACCGAGGGCGCCGGCGGCACGGGCGTCGTGGCGGGCTTCATCAAGGTCTCCGCCGGCGACGACGGGCTGCGGCCGGTGGAGGAGCGGGTGCTGCGCGCCGCCGCCCGGGCCGCGGCGAGCACGGGAGCGCTCATCGGCTCCCACACCGCCGACGGGCGCGTCGTGCTGCGCCAGCTCGACGTCCTGGCGTCCGAGGGCCTGCCGCCCGAGCGGTTCCTCTCCATCCACACCCAGCTGGTCACCGACCCCGGCCTGCGCCAGGAGGTCGTCGACCGCGGGGCCTGGATCGAGTACGACCACGTCGGCCAGGGCGACGACGAGGCGGCGCTCGCGCTGGTCCTGGCCTCGCTCGAGGCGGGTCACCTGAGCCGGCTGCTGCTCTCCCACGACGCCGGGTGGTACGACCCGGCGCTGCCCGGCGGCGGGGAGCAGCGGCCGTACACGACCCTGAACAGCACCTTCCTGCCGCGCCTGCGCGCGGCCGGGGTGGGCGGGCCGGACCTCGACCGGCTGACCCGCCTCAACCCCTTCGCGGCCTTCGCCCGCTGACCCCCGCCGGCCTCAGAGCGGCGGCAGCGCGTTCCCCGCGGCCAGCCGGGAGTACCACAGGGCGCTGTCCTTGGGGGTGCGCCGCTGGGTGCCGTAGTCGACGTGGACGACGCCGAAGCGCTTGCTGTACCCGTAGGCCCACTCGAAGTTGTCCAGCAGGCTCCACACGAAGTAGGCGCGCACGTCAGCGCCCTGCTGGACGGCGTCGTGCACGGCGGAGACGTGCGCGTGCAGGTAGGCGGTGCGGTCCGCGTCGTGGACCCGGGGCTCGCCGTCCGGGCCCTGCTCCACCTCGTCGGGGTAGGCGGCGCCGTTCTCGGTGACCATGAGCGGCACCCCGGGGGCCTCGTCGCGCAGGCGCAGCAGCAGCTCGGTCATGCCGCGCGGGTCGATGGCCCAGTCCATGGCCGTGCGCGGCCCGGGCAGGTCCACGAACTGCACCAGCTCCGCCGAGCCCACCCACGGCGAGGCGGCCCCCGCCCCGTGCCCGTCGGCGCCCGGGCGCGCCTCCGTGGCGCGCGGGGAGGTCACCGAGCGCACCACGGTGGGGGAGTAGTAGTTCAGCCCGAGAGCGTCCAGGGGCTGGTGGACGACGTCGAGGTCGCCGTCGCGCACGAAGGCCCAGTCGGTGACCCCGGCGGTGTCCTCCAGGACGTCGGCGGGGTACTCCCCGCGCAGCACCGGCCCGAGGAAGACGCGGTTCTGCAGCCCGTCGATGCGGCGTGCGGCGTCGACGTCGGCCGGGGAGGACTCGTCCTCCGGGCGCACCCACGCGAGGTTGAGGGTGAGGGCGACCCGCGCCTCCGGGGCGGCGCGCCTCACCGCCCGCGAGCCCAGGCCGTGCGCGAGGTTGAGGTGGTGCACGGCGGCCAGCGCCGCCGCCGGCTCGGTGCGCCCGGGGGCGTGCACGCCGGCGGCGTAGCCGAGGTAGGCCGAGCACCACGGCTCGTTGAGGGTGATGAAGGTCTTCACGCGGTCCCCGAGTGCACCGGCCACCACCTCGGCGTACTCCGCGAAGCGCTCGGCGGTGCGCCGGTCGGCCCAGCCGCCGGCGTCCTCCAGGGCCTGGGGCAGGTCCCAGTGGTACAGCGTCACGGCGGGCTCGATGCCGGCGGCCAGCAGCTCGTCGACGAGCGCGGAGTAGAAGTCCAGGCCGCGCTGCTCCACCGGGCCCAGCGCCTCGGGGGTGACCGCCGGGGTGATGCGCGGCCAGGCCACGGAGAACCTGTAGGCCTGCAGCCCCAGGCGCTGCATGAGGGCGACGTCCTCGCGGAAGCGGCGGTAGTGGTCGTCGGCCACCTCGCCGGTGTCGCCGCCCACCACCTTCCCGGGCGTGGCGGAGAAGACGTCCCAGATGGAGGGCGTGCGCCCGTCGGCGTCCACCGAGCCCTCCACCTGGTAGCTGGCGGTGGCCGAGCCCCAGGTGAAGCCGGCGGGGAAGGCGGGTCCGGTGGTCATGGGTGTGCTCCAGGTGTCGGTGCGGGGGCCGGCGCCGTGCTGGCGCGGACCCTCAGGTCGGGGGTCGTGGTGGTGGTGGCCGGCTCCTCGCCGTTGAGCAGGGCGAACAGCGACTCACCGGCGGCGCGCCCGAAGGCGACCACGTCGTAGCCGGTGGCGGTCAGGGCCGGGTTGGTGGCGCGGCAGGTGGCGGAGTCGTCCCACGCCACCAGCGAGACGTCCTGCGGCACGCGCAGGCCCATCCCCGTCAGCTGGGACAGCCCGGCGACCGCCATGAGGTCGTTGTCGTAGACGATCGCCGTGGGGCGGGGGCGGCGGCCGGCCTGCTCGCCGACCAGGTCGGCGGTGGCCCGCGCACCGGCGGCGCCGCTGTAGTCGGCGTGCACCGTGCGGGCGTGCAGCCGCCGGCGGCGGCACGCGGCGGCGAAGGCCCGGTCGCGGCGGACGGTGTGCTGCAGGTGGGCGGGCCCGGCCACCCGGGCCACGGCGGTGTGGCCGAGGTCGGCGAGGTGGTCCACCACGGTGCGCATCGCCGCGGCGTCGTCGGTCGCGACACCGGTCACCCCGGCGCTGGTCTCGGCCCGCCCGACGACCACGGCCGCCAGCCCCAGCGCCTCCAGGGCGGCCGGGCGCGGGTCGTCGGTGACGGGGTCGAGGACCACCACGCCGTCGACGCGCCGCTGACCGGCCCAGGCGCGGTAGGTCTCCAGCTCCGCCTCGGCGTGGGTGGGCAGCTGCAGCAGCAGGGCGTAGCCGCGCGGCTGCAGCGCCGACTCCAGACCGGCCACGAAGGCCATGAAGAACGGCTCGTCGCCCAGCGTCTCGGGGCGGCGGGTCAGGGCCAGCCCCACCGTGGACGTGCGGTTGCCGGCGAGCATGCGGGCCGCGCTGCTGGGCGCCCAGTGCAGCTCGCGGGCGGCCTGCAGCACCCGGCGCCGCGTCTCCTCCGACACCCCCGGCTTGCCGTTGAGCGCGTACGAGACCGCGCCCTTGGTGACCCCGACGCGTCGGGCGATGTCGGCGATGGTCGCGCGCCGGGCGGGCGGGCGCTCGGGACTCGCGCTCATCCCCGCGGCGCGAGGAGGTCGTTGCTGCACCGCAGCACGGGAGCGGCGCACGCCCGCGCCAGCTCGGCGGCCGTCCACGGCCGCGACGTCGTCACGGTGAAGACGTGCTGCTGGCCGGCGAGCAGGCTCACCATCCCGGAGTCGACGCGGGCGCCGGCGTCGAGGCGGTCGGGGAACAGGCACACGTCCTCGAGGAGGGCTCGCGCCGTGACGGTGACGAGCACGGTGCCGGGCGCTGCGCCGGCCCGGGCGGTGGCCGTGAGGGCCTCGTGCGGGGCCACGAGCCGCAGGCGCGCCGTCTCCGCCCAGCGCCACAGCGCCGGCCGGGGGCCCGCCGCGCCCTCCGCGGCGGCGACCAGCACCTCCGAGCGCTCGTCCCGCGACACGGCGACGGCGTCGGGCAGGGGCAGCTCCACGGCGGACCGCGCCGCGGCGACCACGTCGAGGACCGCCTCGCCGAGCACCGGCGAACCCGGGCCGGTGCCCACGCGCACGAGCCGGACCCTGCCGGTCCAGCCGTGCGCGGAGTCGGCGTGCACGCACAGGGCGGGGCGGCCGTCGCGCGGCTGGAGCGTGAGGAGGACCTCGGCGCTGGCCCGCTGGACGGCGTACCAGACGGGCTTGCGGATGCCCGCGGAGTCGACCAGCGCCCAGGAGACCACCGGCCAGGAGTCGTTGAGCTGCCAGACCACCGCGCCGCTGCACAGGGGATGCAGCGAGCGCCAGTGCTCCAGCCCGAGGGCGACGGCGCGGGCCTGGTTGAGCTGGGTGGCCCAGTGCCACTCCTCGACGTCGCGCCAGCGCGGCAGGTGCTCGCCGAGGCCGCGCTCGAGCTTGCCGTTCCCGTCCTCCGCCTTCTGGTGCACGAGCATCTGCGGGCCGTACGGGTCGAGCGGCTCGTCGTGGACGACGGCCGTCAGGGTCGACCAGGCGGGCGGGCCCTGGAAGCCGAACTCGGAGACGAAGCGCGGGCGCAGGTCGCGGTAGCGGTCCTGGTCCTGCCGGTTCCACACCTCCCACTCGTGGACCGGCCCCTGCGCGGGGTCGTTGGGGTGCACGCCGGGGTCGGGGCTGAACGGGCTGCCGGGCACGTAGGGGGTGCGCGGGTCGAGCTCGGCGACCACGGCGGGGAAGAGCTCGCGGTAGTAGCCCTCGCCCCAGCTGCGCCCGGCCAGCTCCTCCTTCCAGCCCCAGTCCTCGAAGCCCCACAGGTTCTCGTTGCCGCCGCACCACAGCGCCAGGCTGGCGTGCGCCGAGAGCCGGGAGACGGCCTCGCGGGCCTCCGCCTCGACCTCCGAGCGCAGGGGCTCCTCCTCGGCGTAGGCGGCGCAGGCCAGCAGGAAGTCCTGCCACACGAGCACCCCCCGCTCGTCGCAGGCCCGGTAGAACGCCTCGGACTCGTACAGCCCGCCGCCCCAGACGCGCAGCAGGTTCAGGCCCGCCTCGCACGTGTCGTCCAGGGCGCGGCGCACGTCGTCGTCGTCGACCCGGGTCAGCAGCGCGTCGTCGGGGATCCAGTTGGCGCCGCGCACGTGCACGTCCTCGCCGTTGACGCGCAGCTGGAAGCGGCGGCTGCGCCCGCCTCCGGGCAGCGGGGCGGCGAGGTCGTCGGGGCTCTGGTCGAGCTCGACGGTGCGGAAGCCCACCCTGCCGGACCACGCGTCCACGGGGGCACCGCCCACCAGCAGCTCCACCCGGGCCTCGTGCAGCGCCGGGTCGCCGTGCCCGCGCGGCCACCACAGCGCCGCGCCCGGGGCCGGCAGGCGCACCACCTCGGCGGTGGAGGTGACCGGGACGGTCACCTCGCGGTCCCCGACGACGACGCGGAGCGCGGCGCCCGCGCCGGCGGGGCCCCCGGGGTCGAGGACGACGTCGGCGCGGACCTCCAGCACGGGCTCGCCGTCCTCGACCAGGCCGAGCGGGCGCACCGAGGCCAGGCGCGCCCCGCTCCAGGACTCCACCCGCACGGGGCGCCACACCCCGGAGGTGGCCACGTCGATGCCCCAGTCCCACCCGAAGCTGCACGCCGTCTTGCGCAGCGCGTTGTACGGGTGGTGGTTGACCTGCGGGCGGGCGCCGAGCAGGTCGCGCGCCGCCTCGGCGGCCGGCACCGGAGCGCTGACCTCCACGCGCAGCTCGTTGGCGCCCTGGCGCAGCACGCCCGTGACGTCGACCCGGTGGGTGCGGTGGTGGTTCGCGGTGCGCGCGACCTCGGTGCCGTTGAGCACCAGGCGCGCGACGGTGTCGAGGCCCTCGGCGACGAGCTCGTGGTGCAGCTCGTCGCCGAGGTCGGCCTCGAACCGCGCCGTCCACGACCAGTCCGTGCGTCCGACCCAGGCGAGCAGGCTCTCGTGGTCGCCGTCGAAGGGGTCGGGCACGAGCCCCGCCGCCAGGAGGTCGGTGTGGACCTCCCCGGGCACCGTCGCGGCGACGCCGTGGTGGCGCAGCTGCTGCAGGTGCCCGGGCAGCGGGCCGTCACCGGCGCGCAGCTCCCACTGCGCGCCGGCGGCGGTGGACAGGTCGGTGCGGCGCACGGGTGCCGGTCAGCCCTTGACCGAGCCGGCGAGCAGGCCGCGCACGAAGAACCGCTGCAGGCCCAGGAAGACCACCAGCGGTACGACCATGGCGATGAAGGCGCCGGAGGCCAGCAGGTACCACGCGTTGTTGCGGGTGCCGGCGAGGTCGGCCACGCGCGCGGTCAGCGGCGAGGAGTCGTTGTTGGCGAAGACCAGGGCCACGAGCAGGTCGTTCCAGACCCAGAGGAACTGGAAGACGAAGAACGCGGCGATGGCCGGCACCAGCAGGGGCAGCAGCACCTTGAAGAAGATCGTCACGTGGCCCGCGCCGTCGACGCGGGCGGCCTCGACGAGCGAGGCGGGCACGTCCTTCATGAAGTTGTGCAGCAGGAAGATGGCCAGCGGGAGGCCGAACATCGTGTGGGAGAGCCACACCGGCCAGAAGCTGCCGTTGATGCCGATGTCGACGTACATCGTCAGCAGCGGGATCAGCGTCACCTGGATCGGGACCACCTGCAGCGCGAAGACCGCGACGAAGAGCAGGTCGCGCCCGGGGAACTGGATCCAGGCGAAGGCGTAGGCCGCCAGCAGGGCGATGGTGATCGGGATGATGACGGCCGGGATGGTGATGACGAAGGAGTTGACGAAGCCGTCGGCCAGTCCGCCCTGCAGCGCCTGCTGGTAGTTGAAGCCGGTGAACAGCGGGCGCACGAAGGCGTTCCACCACCCGTCGGCCTGCACGTCGTTGCGGGTGCGCAGCGAGGTGACGAACAGGCCCACCGTGGGGATGGTCCACAGCACGGCCACGGCGAGCGCGATCCACGACGCCGCGGGGGAGGTGAGGCGGGCCTTGGCGTCGATCGCCCGCTTCTCGGCGCGGGTGAGCTTGCGCGGACCCCGGAAGGTCTGCTGCTCGGTGGCCGCCTCGACGTCGGTGGGGTCGACCTGCCGGGTCGCCTGGCTGCTCATCGGACCTCCTCGGCGAGGCGCATCTGCCGGACGTTGTAGATGATGATCGGGACGACGAGCACGAACAGGAGCACGGCCAGCGCGGCGCCCAGGCCCTGGTTGGCCTGCACGAAGGACTGCCGGTAGAACTCGTTGGCCACCACGGACGTGCCGAAGTTGCCGCCGGTCATGACGAAGACGATGTCGAACACCTTCAGCGTGCTGATCGCGACGGTGGTGAGCACCACGACCAGGGCGGGGCGGATGGCCGGCACCGTGACGTAGCGGAACATCTGGATGCCCGAGACCCCGTCCAGGCGCGCGGCCTCGACCATGTCGTCGGGGATGGCCTTGATCGACGCCGAGAGCACCGTCATGGCGAAGCCGGCGTTGATCCAGATCATCACGGCGATGATGAAGAAGGTGTTCCACGGCTGGTTGAGCAGCCACTGCTGCGGCTCCAGGCCCAGCCACACCATGAGCTGGTTGAGCAGGCCGATCTGGGAGATGCCGGCCTGGTCGGGGCGGTACTCGTAGACGAACTTCCAGATCAGGCCGGCCGCCACGCCGGAGATGGCGAGCGGCAGGAAGATCAGCGTCTTCGCGAGGTTCTCGAAGCGCGTCCGGTCCACGACGTAGGCGTAGACCAGGCCGAAGGCCGTGGAGATCAGCGGGACGAGCACCACCCACAGCACGGTGTTGCCCAGCACGCCCTGCAGGCCCGGGTTGGTGAAGATCGCCGTGTAGTTGTCCAGGCCGACCGAGCGCGAGAGGTCCGGGCCGCGGAAGGAGTTCCAGATGGTGGCCAGCGCGGGGTAGATGAGGCCGATCGTCACGAGCAGCAGCGCGGGCCCGCAGAAGCCGGCCGCGACCACCCACGACGGCACCCGCTTGGGCCTGTCGACGGCGAAGAGGATGAGCGCCATCACGCCGGCGAACAGGGCGATGGCGACCACCATGAGGGCGAGCTTGTGCGGGGTGGTCTCCGCGTCGAGGAACCAGTCCACCTGGTCCTCCTCTCTGAGGCGTGGTTCTGGTGCGTGGGGGAGCCCGGGCCCCGCCCGCGCCGGAGGTCGGTCCGGGGGGCGGGGTCCGGGAGCCGGTGGTGGGCCGTCCGGCCGGTGGCCGGGGCCCGGTGGGCGGCTGGCACCTGCTCGCCGGTCGCCCAGCGGGTGCTCAGCCGGTGCCCAGCGGGCGGCCGGGGCCGCCCAGCACGGAGCCGGGCGGGGTCGCGAGGCGACCCCGCCCGGCTCTCGGGCTCAGGAGGCGGGCCAGGCCGCCTCGACCGCGTCGGCGACCTCCTGGGAGGACTTGCCCTCGGCGATCCACGCCGTCAGCTCGGTCCACTCGGCGCCGGAGCCGATGGCGGCCGGCATGAGGTCGGAGGCGTCGAAGCGGAAGGTGACGGAGTCGTCCTGCAGCTGCTCGGCCGCCAGCTTGTCGATCGGCGAGGAGAGGTTGTCCAGCTCCAGGCCCTTGTTGGCGTTGAACCAGCCGGGGCCGGTCGCCTTGGCCTTGAGGTTGGCCCAGTCGGCCGTGGAGATGTAGTACTGCAGCGCCTGGGTGGCCGGCTCGTCGTTGAAGGCCGCGACGAACTCACCGCCGCCGACGATGCCCTGGCCGATCTCGGAGCTGAACTCCGGGAACGGGAAGGCGAAGACGTCGCCGTCCTCGGCCACCGTGGTGCCGTCAGGCCAGTTGGCCTGGTAGAAGCTGGCCTGGCGGTGCAGCATGCACTGGCCCTGCAGGATCGGCAGGCCGGCGTCCTGGAACGGGGTCGTGGCGATGGAGGTCACGCCGCCCAGACCGCCGTTGACGTAGGTCTCGTTCTTGAGGACCTGGCCCACGGTGTCCAGCGACTGCACGATGCGCGGGTCGTTGAAGGGGATCTCGTGCGCGATCCACTGGTCGTACACGTCCGGGCCGTGCTGGCGCAGGACGGTGTCCTCCAGCCAGTCGGTGGCCGGCCAGCCGGTGGCGGCGTCGGAGCCGATGCCGGCGCACCACGGCTTCACGTCGGGGTTGTCGGCGACCATCTGGTCGGTCAGGGCGATGAGCTCGTCCCAGGTCTGGGGGATCTCGTAGCCGGCGTCGGTGAACGCCTTGGGGGAGTACCAGATGAAGGACTTGACGTTGGCGCCCAGCGGGGCGGCGTAGAACGTGCCGTCGACGCTGCCGTACTCCTTCCAGGCCGGCGTCCAGTTCTCGTCCACGTTGGCGGTGACGGAGGCGGGCGGCTCCACGACGGCGCCGGTGGCGACCATGCGCTGCAGCAGGCCGGGCTGAGGCAGGAAGGCGATGTCGGGGGCGTCACCGGACTGCACGCGCACCGGCAGCTGCGCCTCGAACTGCTTGGAGCCGTTGTAGTTCACCGTGATGCCGGTGCACTCGGTGAAGGGGGCGAAGGTGTCGATGAAGGGCTGGTCCTCGGGAGCGACGATGGTCGTGTAGACCTCGACCTCCTGGCCGTCCAGGGCGTCCTTGCCGCCGAACTCGTCGAACTGCGAGCAGTCGATCTCCGAGCTGGCGACCTCCTGGCCGGCGGTGTTCTCCGCGCTGGCGGCCCCCGACTCCTCGGCGCTGGCGCAGCTCGACAGCGCGATCGCCAGGCCGATGCTGCCGGCGGCGAGCGTCAGGGCGCGCCGGTGGGTGCTGAACGTCACGGGTGTCCTCCTCCTGGGCGGCGTCGTCGCCGCTCCGTACCGAGTCCGCGGCCTTCCGGCCGCAGGGAGGAGACAAGCACCTGCTTAACCGGTTGAGCAAGCCCCGTTACGGCTTCGTTACGGATCTCTGCCGCGAAGGAGGCTGGCGGTCGACGCCGCGCACGGCGGTCCGGGCTCAAGGAGCGGCCCGCGGGGTCGATGAGGGAGGGGACGGGAGGAGGAGGCGTGCACGTGGGGTCGCAGGCGCACGTGAGGTCGCTGGCGCTGGTGTACGCGCTCGGCGGCCTGCTGTGCCTGGCCTCGGCGGCCGCGCCCCTGAGCCCGCAGACCCCCGTCGGGCTGCTGCGGACGCTGGGCCTCACGGGTGTCGCGGTGGCGCCCCTGGTGCTGGTGCTCGGGCGGCGCTGGCCGCTGGCCGTCGTCCACGTCGCGCTCGCGGCGCTGTCGGGGCTGGTGGGCCTGGTGGCGGCCCGCTCGGTGACGCCGGTCGGCGTGGTGGGCCTCGGACCCGTGGTCATCGCCGCCTCCTCCTGCGCGGCCCACGCCCTCGGCGCGGCAGCGGGCCGGGCGCACGTCCTGGGGCTGCTCGCGGCGTCCTCGACCGGCGCGGCGCTGAGCCCTGCCGGCACCCCCGCCCTCCCCTGGCTCGTCGTGGTGCTCACCGCGGTGGCGGCCTACGAGGTGCAGGGGCTGCTGGTGCGCCGCCTGCGGGCGGCGGCGGAGGCGGACCCGCTCACCGGCGCGGCCAACCGCCGCTCGTGGCAGCAGCGCACCACCCAGGACCTGGTCCGCACCCGGCGCCGCGGACAGCCGCTCACCGTGGTGATCATCGACCTGGACGGGTTCAAGGACGTCAACGACTCCCTCGGGCACGCCGCCGGGGACGCGCTCCTGCAGGAGCTGGCGGCGGCCTGGCAGCAGCAGCTGCGCAGGGGGGACCTCCTGGGCCGCCACGGCGGGGACGAGTTCGTGCTGAGCCTCCCGGGCGCCGGTGCGGGGGAGGTCTCAGGCCTGCTGGCGCGGCTGCGCGCCTGCCACCCGATGACCTGGTCCGCGGGCGCTGCCACCTCGCGCGGGGACCTGGAGCTGCCCGCCCTGCTGGCCCGGGCGGACGCCGACCTCTACGCGCACAAGCGGGCCCGGCACCGCAGCGCGCCGCGCGGAGCGGCGGCGGACCTGCGCTGCTGAGGCGCCGGACCGCGGGGCGCTCCGCTCGTCAGACGAGCGCCTCCCAGGTCCCGGTGACCACCGACCGGCTCATCGCCTCCAGCGCCCGGGCGCTGGCGACGGCGTCGTCGAGCGTGGCGGGGCCCTGGTCGGACGGCAGGGAGGGGTCGGCGCAGGCGCGCAGGAAGCGCGCCGCCTCGACCACCTTGAGGTCGTCGTAGCCCATGGCGTTGCCGGCGCCCGGCTGGAAGGCCCCGAAGTCCCCGTGGCCGGGGCCGACGAGGAGCGTCTGCGTGGGGGCGTCCTGGTAGAGCACCGAGCCGTCCTCGGCCCGGCCGCCGCTGGCGCTGAGCTCGCCCATGCGCCGGAAGTCCCAGCGCAGCACGCCGCGCGCCCCCGCCACCTCGAAGCCGTAGGCGTTCTGCTCGCCCACCGCCACGCGGCTGGCCTCCAGCACCCCCCGCGCCCCGCACCTGAAGCGCAGCAGCGCCGTGACGGCGTCCTCGTTCTCCACCTCGCCCGTCACCGCTGCCTCGCCGGGCGCCACGCGCTGGTGCCCCGTCGTGGCGCCCGACGGCACGGGGCGCCGCGGGACGAGGACGGCGGTGTCGGCCACCACCGCGCTGAGGTCACCGACCAGGTAGCGGGCCAGGTCCACGCCGTGGGAGGCGAGGTCCCCCAGCACGCCCGCACCGCCGCGCTCGCGGGAGTAGCGCCAGCTCAGCGCGCCGGCGGGGTCCGCGGCGTAGTCCGACAGCAGCCGCACGCGCACGCTGTGCACGTCCCCGACGCCGCCCGCGGCGACCACCGCCCGCGCGTGCTGGACCGCGGGGGCCCAGCGGTAGTTGAAGCCGACGGCGGCCCGCACGCCGGCGGCGGCCACGGCGTCGCGCACCGCGGCGGCGTCGGCAGCGGACAGGCCCACCGGCTTCTCGATCCAGAGGTGCTTGCCCGCCTCGGCCACCGCGGTGCCGACCTCGCGGTGCAGGGAGTTGGGCGCGGTGACGCTGACGGCCTCCACGCGGGGGTCGGTGAGGACCTCGCGCCAGTCGCGCACCGCCGAGGCGGAGCCGTGCTGGGCCGCGGCGGCCTCGGCGCGCCCGGGGACGTCGTCGGCGACGGCCACGAGCTCCGGCCGCACGGGGAGGTCGGGGAAGTGGTGGGCCACCCGGGCGTAGGAGCGGGCGTGGACGCGGCCCATCCACCCGAAGCCCACGACGGCGACGCCCAGGGGGCGCGTCCGGGTCATGCCGGTGCCGTCCTAGAGGCCGAGCTCGGCCGCCAGCCGGCGGAGGTGGTCCGCGCTCGCCCCCGCAGCGGTCACCGGGCCCTCGCCGTCCTCGGGGAGCAGCTGGAGCACGGTGTCCTGCTCCAGGACGAACCAGCCGTCGTACCCGGAGCCCAGCAGGGACGCGAGCAGGGAGCGCACGTCGACGTCGCCCTGGCCGAGCGGGCGGTACAGGCCCTGCTGCACCGCCTGGTAGTAGGTGAGGTCTCCGTCGCGGACGCGCTGCGCGGTGGCGGCGTCGACGTCCTTGAGGTGCACGTGGCGGACCCGCTCGGGGTGCGCCTGCGCCAGCGCGACCGGGTCGGTGCCACCGATGAGCAGGTGGCCCGAGTCGAGGCACAGCCCGACGTCGCAGCCGGCGAGGACCCGCTCCACGTCGTCGGAGGACTCCACCAGCGTGCCGACGTGGGGGTGCAGGACGGCGAGGACGCCGACCTCCGCGGCGGCGTCGCGCAGCCGCACGAGGGTGGCCAGCAGCGTGCTCCACCCCGCCTCGTCGAGCTCGACCCGCTCGTCGTAGCCGGAGAGTCCCGAGTCGGCCGAGAGCACGACCACGCCGGCGCCGGCTGCCACGAACGCCTCCAGCTCGGTGCGCAGGGCGGGCACCGGGTCCCGCTCCGGGTCGTGCAGGACCACCGGCACGAAGCCGCCCACGGCCACCAGGCCGTGGTCGCGCAGCACGGCGGCGCGGTCGGCGGGGTCGACGGGCAGGAAGCCCTCGGGGCCGAACTCGGTGGCGCTCAGGCCGACCTCGCGCATCTCGCGCAGCACGCGCTCCACGGGCAGCTGGGTCCCCCAGCCGGGCACCTCGCACACGCCCCAGGTGATGGGGGCGCCAGCGATCTTGAGGTCGGTCACGGGTGTCGCCTCCGGGGTGTGGTCGGGACGCGGAGCGGGGCCCGCAGGGCGGCGCCGCACCGTCAGGCTGACAGGTCCACGCGGACGGTGCGGCCCTCGCGAGCCGACACCTCCGCGGCGTCGGCGAGCACGAGGGCGGCCCGGCCGTCCTCGAACCCGGGTCCGGTCAGCTCGCCGCCGCGCACCGCGGTGAGGAACGCCTCCAGCTCGGCGGCGTAGGCCCGGGCGTAGCGCTCCAGGAAGAAGGCCTGGAAGGGTGCGCCCGAGTCGCCCGAGGTGCCGGTGGAGGAGCGCACCAGGGAGTCGGTGGCGTTGCCGACGCTGAGGGAGCCCAGCGGGCCGGTGGCCTCCAGGCGCTGGTCGTAGCCGGCGGCGCAGTGGCGCGAGTTGGTGATGGTCACCGACTGCCCGCCCGCCCCGACCAGCGTGACGACGGCGCCGTCGTAGTCGTCCAGCCCTGCGATGACGTCGGAGAACTGCCGCAGGCCCACGGCGGTGACGGCCACGACGTCGGGCACGAACCAGCGGGCGGTGTCGAAGTCGTGGATGGTCATGTCGCGGAAGATGCCGCCGGAGGCCCTGAGGTAGTCCTCGGGGGCCGGCGCTGGGTCGCGGCTCGTGATGGTCAGCTGCTCCAGCGGCCCGATCTCGCCCGCCTGGACCCGCCGGTGCAGCTCGGCGAAGTGCGGGTCGAAGCGGCGGTTGAAGCCGAGCGCCACGGGCACCGGTGAGGCGGCGGCGCGCTCGCGCAGGCCGTCCACGCGGGAGACGTCCAGGTCGATCGGCTTCTCGCACAGCACCGGCCTGCCCGCGTCCAGGCAGGCGGCGATGAGGTCGACGTGCGTGGAGGTGGGGGAGGCGACCACCACGGCGTCGACGTCGGCGGCGGTGACGGCCTCCACGGCGTCGGTGGTGACCCTGGCCGAGGGGCCGCCGAACCGGTCGGCGAGGGCCTGCGCCCCCGCGAGGAACGGGTCGGCCACCACCTGGAGCACCGCTCGCTCGGAGCGGTGCGCGGTGGCCGCGTGCACCTGGCCGATGCGGCCGCTGCCGATGAGGGCGATCCGCACGGGGGAAGCGGGCGTGGTGGTGCCGGTCACCGGGAGGCTCCTCGTCGTCGAGCGGTGCAGGTGCGCCGGGGCGCCGGACGATGCTAGCGAATTGTCAGGTCAAAGTGGCGAGTCCCGCGGTCCGCCGCGGGCCCGGCCCCCCGCTCGCCCCGGGCGCGCCAGCCCGGGCTCACCGGTCCACGAGGGTCGTCTCGAAGGCGTACCGGCTCGCCCGGTACACGTGGTCGCCCACCTCGACCACGTGGCCGGCGCCGTCGTAGGCGGTGCGCCGCATCGTCACCAGCGCGGCGCGCGGGCGCTCGTGGAGCAGGCGGGCCTCGGCCGCGGTCGCCAGCCTCGCGCCCACCGTCTGGCGGGCCACCCGGAACTGCACGCCCCGCGCCCGCATCACCTCGTACAGCCCCTCGGTCTCGAGCTGCTCGCGGGTGGGGGCGGTGGCAGCGGGGATGTGGTTGGTCATGAGGGCCAGCGGCTCGCCGTCGGCCAGGCGGAGGCGGCGCACGGTCACGACCTCGGCGCCGGGCGCGAGGCCGAGGGCGGCGGCCAGCTCCGGCGGCGCCGGTGCCGAGGCGTGGCCGAGCACCTCGGTGCGCGGCACCCGCCCGCTGCGGGCCAGGTCGTCGTGCAGGCTGGTCAGGGCCATCGAGCGGCTGACGTGGGGGTGCACCACCTGCGTGCCCACGCCGCGGCGCCGGACCAGCAGGCCCCCGTCCACCAGCTCCTGCAGCGCCTGGCGGACGGTGGGTCGCGACAGGCCGAGCCGCCCGGCCACGGCCACCTCGTTCTCCAGGCGGCTGCCGGGCGCCAGGGTGCCGTCGGCGATGGCGGCGCGGAGCTGCTCCGCGAGCTGCTGGTAGAGCGGGACGGGGCTCGACCTGTCGATGCCGCGGGCGAGCCGCGCCACCAGGTCGGGCGCTCCGGGTGCAGCCATGTGGGGATCCTCGCAGGCGCGCCCGTGCTCGACCAGCGCCGAGCGGGTGCTGCGGTCCCGGCCACGGTCCTGTCATATGTCAGGACAACTCTTGACATCCCCTGCGGCGGGAGGGGATGGTCTGGGGCAGCGCCGGGGCCCGTCCGGCGCGGTCCGCACCCGCTCGCCCGAGGACGTGGAGGACGACGTGAGCACGTCCGAGCCGTCCTCGGTGGACGGTGCACCCGAGGTGCTCGTCCTGGGCCGCTGCGGCGTGGACGTCTACCCCCTGCAGACCGGCGTGGGCCTGGAGGACGTCGAGACCTTCGGCAAGTTCCTCGGCGGCAGCGCCGCCAACGTGGCCGTCGCCGCGGCCCGGCTCGGCCGGCGGGCCGCCCTGGTCTCCGGGGTGGGTGACGACCCGTTCGGCAGGTTCGTCCGGCGCTCCCTGCGCGAGCTCGGCGTGGACGACTCGAGGGTCGCCACCGACGCCGACCACCTCACGCCGGTGACCTTCTGCGAGGTCTTCCCCCCCGACCGGTTCCCGATCTGGTTCTACCGCCGCCCCACCGCGCCCGACCTGCAGCTCGACGAGTGCGCCCTCGACCTGGACGCCGTCACCGGCGCCGACCTCCTGTGGGTGACGCTCACGGGCCTGTCGGAGGAGCCCAGCCGCTCGGCCCACCACGCGGCCCTGGCCGCCCGCAGCGCGGCGGGTGCGGCGGGCGGAGCGCGCCGGCCGACCGTGCTGGACCTCGACCACCGCGCCGACTTCTGGCCCGGCGCCGGCGGCACCGAGGCGGCCCGCGAGCAGGCCCAGCGGGCGCTCGCGCACGCCACCGTCGCCGTCGGCAACCGCGAGGAGTGCTGGGTGGCCACCGGGCAGGACGACGCCGAGGCGGCCGCCGACGCGCTGCTCGAGCTGGGCGTCGAGGTGGCCGTGGTCAAGCAGGGACCCGCGGGGGTGCTGGGCGCCACGCGGTCCGAGCGCGTCGTCGTCCCCGCCACCCCGGTGGACGTGGTCAACGGCCTGGGCGCCGGAGACGCCTTCGGCGGCTCGCTGGTGGACGGCCTGCTCGCGGGCCTCCCGCTGGCGGAGCTCCTCGCCCGCTGCAACGCCGCCGGCGCCCTCGTCGCCTCCCGCCTCGAGTGCGCCACCGCCATGCCGACCGCGGAGGAGATCACCGCCCACGTCCACGCCCACGCCGCCCGCCGGACCCAGGAGGCTCAACGTGCCTGACGCGGCGCGCCCAGCGGCTGCGGCGCCGGGGTCCGTGGTCCCCCGTGCCCGCACCTACGCCGAGGTGACCGAGCTGCGGGCCCGGCACCCCGGGGCCGTCGCCGCGGCCCTCGCCGCTCGCGTGCGGCGCCCGTCGTTCCTGCCCGAGGACGGCCGCCTCATGGTGGTGGCCGCCGACCACCCCGCCCGCGGGGCGCTGTCCGCACGCGGCCGCCCCGACGCCATGGCCAGCCGCACCGAGCTGCTCGACAGGCTGCGTGAGGCGCTCGCGCGACCTGGCGTCGACGGCCTGCTCGCCACCGCCGACGTCGCCGAGGACCTCCTGCTGCTGGGCGCCCTGGAGGACAAGGTGGTCATCGGCTCGATGAACCGCGGCGGCCTGGCCGGCTCGGTCTTCGAGCTGGACGACCGCATGACCGCCTACGACGTCCCGGGCATCGTCGAGTCCGGGTTCGACGCGGGCAAGGTGCTGCTGCGCCTCGACAGGGACGACCCCGGCACCGTCGCCACCATGGAGGCCTGCGCCAAGGCGGTCACCGCCCTCAACCGGGCGGAGAAGGTCGCCGTGGTCGAGCCGTTCGTGAGCTCCCGCAGCGGGCGCACGGTCGTCAACGACCTCTCGCCCGAAGGCGTCATCACCTCCGTCCACGTCGGCCAGGGCCTGGGAGCCTCCTCGGCGCGCACCTGGCTGAAGCTGCCCGTGGTCGCGGAGATGGAGCGCGTCATGGAGGCGACCACGCTGCCCACGCTGATCCTCGGCGGCGACCCCGTCGCCGCTCCCGAGGCGACGTACGAGTCCTGGCGACGCGCGCTCGCGCTGCCCGCCGTCCGAGGCCTCGTCGTCGGCCGCGCCCTGCTGTTCCCCCCCGACGACGACGTCGCCGCAGCCGTCGACACCGCCGTCTCCCTCGTCCGCTGACCGCCCCGACCCGCGCAGACCCCCGGAGGACCGCCCCGTGACCACCACCGCACCGACCGCCGCCCCCGCCCCCGCCGGGCAGCGCGACCCCGGCGCCGACCCGCTGCCCAGCCTCGACCCGTCGCAGGCGCACCTGCCCACCGCCGTGGCCGCGGCCACGACGCCCACCGCGCTGTGGAACGACTCCGCCGCCCTCAGCGAGCTCACCCGCTCGATCGCCTGGGGCGCCGTCGGCGCCACCTGCAACCCCGTCATCGCCCTGGCCGCCATCAGGGCCGACCAGCCCCGCTGGACCGCCCGCCTGCGCGAGCTCGCCGCCGAGCACCCCACCGCGGGGGAGTCCGCCCTGGGCTGGATGGTCGTCGAGGAGCTGTCGGTCGAGGCCGCGACGCTGCTCGAGCCGGCCTTCGAGGCCTCCGGCGGCCGCAACGGGCGCCTGTCGATGCAGACCGACCCGCGCCTGCACCGCGACGCCGCGGCCCTGGCCGACCAGGCCGAGCGGTTCTCGGGGCTCGCCAAGAACATCATCGTGAAGATCCCCGCCACGAAGACCGGCATCGAGGCCATGGAGGAGGCCGCCTACCGCGGCGTCTCCCTCAACGCCACGGTGTCGTTCACCGTGCCGCAGGCGGTCGCGGTGGCCGAGGCCATCGAGCGCGGCATGCAGCGCCGCGAGGCCGAGGGCCTGCCCGTGCCCGAGTTCGGCCACGTCTGCACGATCATGGGCGGCCGCCTCGACGACTGGCTGAAGGCCTTCGTGGCGAAGGAGCGCATCCTCATCGACCCGGGCCACCTGGAGTGGGCCGGCGTCGCGGCGCTGAAGAAGGCCCACCACCTCTTCGTCGAGCGGGGCTACCGGGTGCGCATCCTCTCGGCCGCCTTCCGCAACTCCATGCAGTGGAGCGAGCTCCAGGGCGGGGACCTCGTGGTCTCCCCGCCGTTCGACTGGCAGGCGCGGATCAACGAGAACGACCTCCCCGTCGACCCGCACGCGATCGACGAGCCGGTCGCCGAGGAGCACCTGGCGGCGCTGCGGACGATCTCGGAGTTCACCAAGGCCTACGAGGTCGACGGCATGGCGGTGGAGGACTTCGAGCACTTCGGCGCCACCCGCCACACGCTGCGCCAGTTCCTCGACGCCGACGCCCAGCTCGACGCCGTCGTCCGCGACGTCCTGGTGCCTGCCCCGTGACCAGCACCACCGGCACGACGGCCGACCTGCACCTGCGTGCCGGCGCCACCGCCGACGGCGCCTGGGACGTCCGCGTCACCCCCGAGGTCGCGGGCTGGGGGTGGACGTCGCTGCGCGCCGCCGACCTCGCCCCCGGGCAGGAGGTCCACCTCGACACCGGCGACGACGAGGTGGTGCTCGTGCCGCTGCGCGGGAGCCTCACCGCCGTCGTCAGCGGCACGGAGGGGGAGAGCGCCCGCTACGAGCTCGCCGGGCGCGCGTCGGTGTTCGCCGGCCCGACCGACGTCCTCTACCTGCCCGCGGGCTCCACGGCCGTGCTGTCCACCTCACCCGACGACGACGGCGCGCGCGTCGGCGTGCCGGGCGCGAGGACCGGCGTGCTCCCTGACGGCGTCCGCAAGCCCGTCCGCCACATCACGGCCGACGAGGTGGCCGTGGAGCTGCGCGGCGCCGGCACGTGCACCCGCGAGGTGCGCAACTTCGCCTCCGCCGACGTCGACGTGGCCAGCAAGCTCGTCGCCGTCGAGGTCGTCACCCCGGGCGGCAACTGGTCGAGCTACCCGCCGCACAAGCACGACGAGACCAGCGAGCACGAGAGCGAGCTCGAGGAGGTCTACTACTACGAGGTCGCCCCCGGCCCCGACGGGCAGGCGGGAGTGGGCTACCACCGGACCTACTCGACCTCGGAGCGGGAGGACCGCCAGGTGGACGTGCTCGTCGAGGTCCGCGACCGCGACACCGTGCTGGTGCCCCACGGCTGGCACGGCCCGTGCATGGCCTCCCCGGGCAACCACCTCTACTACCTCAACGCCATGGCCGGACCCGCCGACGACCGCGCCTGGCGCATCGTCGACGACCCGGACCACGCCTGGGTGCGCTCCACCTGGGCCGACCAGCCCACCGACCCCCGCCTGCCGCTCGGAGGACCCCAGTGACCACGACGACGCGGCTCACCGTCGCGCAGGCGACCGTGAGGTTCCTCGCCCACCAGTTCGTCGAGCGCGACGGCGTGCGCACGAAGCTCTTCGCCGGCGCGCTCGGCATCTTCGGCCACGGCAACGTCGCCGGCCTCGGGCAGGCGCTGCTCCAGGACGAGCTGGAGGCCCTCGAGGCCGGGCGCAAGCCCGGCCTGCCCTACGTCCTCGGCCGCAACGAGCAGGCCATGGTGCACACCGCCGTGGCCTACGCCCGTGCCAAGGACCGCCTGCAGGCGTGGGCCGTCACCGCCTCGGTGGGCCCCGGGTCCACCAACATGCTCACCGGCGCGGCGCTGGCCACCATCAACCGGCTGCCGGTGCTGCTGCTGCCCGCTGACACCTTCGCCACCCGTTCCGCGGGGCCGCTCCTGCAGGAGCTGGAGCGCCCCGACTCCGGCGACGTGACCGTCAACGACGCCTTCCGCCCGCTGTCGCGCTACTTCGACAGGGTGTGGCGCCCCGAGCAGCTGCCGGGTGCGCTGCTCGGCGCCATGAGGGTCCTCACCGACCCGGCCGAGACCGGCGCCGTCACGGTCTGCTTCCCGCAGGACGTGCAGGCCGAGGCCCACGACTTCGACGACGACCTCTTCGCCGAGCGCACCTGGCACATCGGCCGGCCGCTGCCCGAGAAGGCGGCGCTGGCCCGGGCCGTGGAGGTCATCCGGTCGGCGAAGGCCCCGCTCATCGTCGCCGGCGGCGGCGTCCACCACTCCCGCGCGCAGGAGGCCCTGCGCGCGCTCGCCGAGGCCACGGGCATCCCGGTCGGCCAGAGCCAGGCCGGCAAGGGCGCGCTGCCCTTCGACCACCCGCAGTCCGTCGGTGCCATCGGCTCGACGGGCACGACGGCCGCCAACGCCCTGGCGCGCGACGCGGACGTCGTCATCGGCGTCGGCACGCGCTTCCAGGACTTCACGACGGCGTCGCGGACGGCGTTCGCCGACCCCGGCGTCCGCTTCGTCACCCTCAACGTCGCCTCGCTCGACGCGGTGAAGCACTCCGCCGTCGCCGTCGTCGCCGACGCCCGCGAGGGCCTCGAGGCGCTCGCGGAGGCGCTGGAGGGCTACGACGTCGGCGAGGCGCACCGCGCCCGCACCGCGCAGCTGAAGGCGGCGTGGGACGCCACCGTCGCGTCGGTCTACGCGCGCGACTCCGGGGACCTGGACGTCCAGCCCGACCAGAACCGGGTGCTGGGCGCCGTCAACGAGCTGTCCGACCCGCGCGACGTCGTCGTGTGCGCCGCCGGCTCGATGCCCGGTGACCTGCACAAGCTCTGGCAGGTCCGCGACGCGAAGGGGTACCACGTCGAGTACGGGTACTCCTGCATGGGCTACGAGGTGGCCGGTGGCATCGGCGTCGCGATGGCGGCGCAGGACGACGTGCGCCGCGGCGCGCAGCCCCGCGACGTCTTCGTCCTGGTCGGTGACGGCTCCTACCTCATGATGGCCACCGAGCTGGTGACCGCCGTCCAGGAGGGCGTCAAGATCATCGTGGTGCTCGTGCAGAACCACGGGTACGCCTCCATCGGCTCGCTGTCGGAGTCGCTCGGCAGCCAGCGGTTCGGCACCCGCTACCGCGCCCGCACCTCCTCCGGCAGGCTCGACGGCGACCTCCTGCCCGTCGACCTGGCCGCCAACGCCGCCAGCCTCGGCGTGCACGTGGTGCGGACCAGCACCCGCAAGGAGCTGGAGGCCGCGATCCTCGACGCCAAGGCGTCACCCACCTCCACCGTCATCCACGTCGAGACCGACCCCTTCGTCGACGCCCCCTCGTCGACGAGCTGGTGGGAGGTCCCCGTCAGCGAGGTGTCCACCCTCGAGAGCACGCAGCGCGCTCGCGTGGTCTACGAGGAGCACAAGGCGCGCCAGCGCACGTACCTGAAGCCGTCCGAGACGAACTGAGGCGAGAGAGAGCCATGAGCCAGATCGTGCAGCACTGGATCGACGGGGTCGCCACCTCCGGCGCCTCCACGCGCACCGCCGACGTCTTCGACCCCGCCACCGGGCAGGTCGCCCGT
>NZ_JBQXXG010000025.1:0-45847 GCF_052644995.1 Quadrisphaera sp. KR29 | reverse complement strand
CCGCCCCCCGGCCCCCCCCCCCCCCCCCGGGGGGGGGGGGGGGGCGGGGGGGGGGGGGGGGGGGGCCCCCCCCCCCCCCCCCCCCCCACGGGGTGGGAGGGGCGGGCGGTCATGCGCCGCGCAGCACGGCGCCGTGGCGGCGGGCCGCCTCGGCGACGGCCGCCTCGCGCACCGCGGCGGCGTCCGCCGCGGTGAGCGTCCGGTCCAGGGCGCGCAGCCGCAGCGAGAAGGCCAGCGAGCGGTGGCCCTCGGGCACGGGCGCGCCGGTGTAGACGTCGAAGAGGCGCACCTCCTCCACCAGGTCGCCGTGACCGGCCGCCGCAGCGCCGGCCAGCAGCGCCCGGCGGACGTCCTCGGCGGGCACGGAGGCGTCCACGACGAGCGCGACGTCCTCCTTGCTCGGCGGGAAGGGCGACAGCCGCGGCGCGGGCACCAGCTCGGGCGCCGCCGCGACGAGCGCGTCGAGGTCGAGCTCGAAGGCGACCGTCCGCGCCGGCAGCCCCAGCGCGGCGACGACCGCGGGGTGCAGCTCGCCGGCGTGCCCCACCGGCGCACCCGCGCCCCCGTCAGCGGAGGGCAGCGACAGCTGCGCGCAGCGGCCCGGGTGCCACGGCGCGAGCGCGCCGCTGGTCACGACGAGCTCCACGCGCAGCGCCTGCGCCACCAGCTGGGCGGCGGCCACGGCGTCGGCGGCGTCGGCAGCTCGACCGGGCCCCCACCAGCCCTCGGGCTCGGCGCGACCGGCCAGCACCCCCGCCACGTGCACGGGCTGGGGCGGCACCGCGGCCAGCAGGCCCGCCAGCTCCTCCTCGGAGGGGCGGGCGTCGACCCGCAGCCGCGCCGCGGCCGGGGCGCCGGGGCGCGGGAGCACCACGCCGCCCAGCTCGAAGAGCGCCACGTCGGCGGCGCCGCGGGAGGTGTTGCGGCGCAGGACGTCGAGCAGCGTGGCCAGCACGCTCGTGCGCAGGAGGGGCTGCTCGTCGGACAGCGGGTTGGCCAGGCGCAGCGCCGTGCGGCGCGGGTCGTCGCCGTCCAGCCCGAGCTCGTCGCTGCGCGCTGCGGAGGTGAACGGGTAGGAGCGCACCTCCACGAACCCGCCGGCGGCCAGGGCGTCGGCGGCCCGGCGGCGCAGGCGCTGCCCGGCGGTCAGGCCGCGGCCGGGCGGCGCCGGCGGCAGCTGCGAGGGGACGGCCTCGTAGCCGTGCAGGCGCACGACCTCCTCGACCAGGTCGACGGGCTGCACGAGGTCGGGCCGCCACGTCGGCGGGAGCACCCGCAGCACGTCCTGGTCGCCGCCGTCGTCCCCGGGGCCGGCGGGCGAGACGGTGCAGCCGACCTGCTCGAGGAGCTCCACCACGCGGGCCCGGCCGAGCTGGTCGGCCGGAACGCCGGACAGCCGCGCCGGGAGGTCGACCGGCAGGGCGATCGCGGGCGGCTGCACCACGGCGCCGGGCGCGACGACGTCGGTGGCGGCGTCGTCCGCCGTCCCCCCGCCGTGCTCCACGAGCAGGCGGACCGCCAGCTCGGCGGCAGCGGCCTGCAGCGCGGTGTCGACGCCGCGCTCGAAGCGGCGGCTGGCCTCGCTGGGCAGCTTGTGGCGCCGGGCCGTGCGCGCGATGCTCACCGGGTCGAAGCGGGCGGCCTCGACGAGCACGTCGCGCGTCGTCGTCGTCACCTCGGTCTCGCGCCCGCCCATGACGCCCGCGAGGCCGATGGCGCGCGCGCCGTCGGGTCCGTCGGTGATGAGCAGGTCCTCGGGGTCGAGCGCGCGGTCGACCCCGTCGAGGGTGACCAGCCGCTCCCCCGGGCGCGCGCGGCGCACGACGAGCGGGCCGTCGACGGCGGCGAGGTCGTAGGCGTGCAGCGGCTGGCCCAGCTCGAGCATCACGTGGTTGGTGATGTCGACGGCGAGGGAGATCGGCCGCATGCCGGCCTGCTGCAGGCGGCGCTGCAGCCAGTACGGCGACGGGGCGGTGGGGTCGACGCCGCGCACGACGCGCGTGACCATCCGGGTGCAGCCGGGGGCGCCGTGGACCGGCGCGTCGTCGCGCAGCTCGACGCCGTGGCCGGCGGCTGAGCCGGAGCCGCCCCCGCCCGCGGCGGGCACCTCGACGGCAGCGGGGTCGCGGAAGGCCGTCGCCACGTCGAGGCGGGCGCCGTGGGCGTACTCGCGGGCCAGGCCGCGCACGCTGAAGCAGTAGCCGCGGTCGGGGGTGACGTTGACCTCCACGACCTCCTCGGTGAGCCCGAGCAGCGCGAGGGCGTCCTGGCCGGGCTCCAGGGCCGAGGCGCCGGCCCCGAGGAGGCGCTCCAGCACGATGATCCCCGCGTGGTCCTCCCCGAGCCCCAGCTCGCGCGCGGAGCAGATCATCCCGTCGGAGACGTGCCCGTAGGTCTTGCGCGCGGCGATGGGGAACGGCCCGGGCAGCACCGCGCCGGGGAGGGCGACGACGACGAGGTCCCCGGCGGCGAAGTTGCTGGCGCCGCACACGACACCGCGCGGCTCCTCGCCGCGCGCGAGCTCGCCGGTGTCGACCGAGCACCAGTTGACGGTCTTGCCGTTCTTCTGCGGCTCGGGGTCGGCGGACAGCACGCGGCCGACGACGACGGGGCCGACGACGTCGCCGCCGTGCAGGCCCTCCTCCTCCAGGCCGACGCGCACGAGCGCGGCGGCGACCTGCTCGCCGGTGGCGTCAGCGGGCAGGTCGACCCACTCGCGGATCCAGCTCAGGGGCGCGCGCATCAGAGGGCCGTCCCCAGGCCGGTGCCGAAGGCGCGCGAGAAGCGCACGTCGCCCTCGACCATGTCGCGCATGTCGGCGACGCCGTTGCGGATCTGCAGGATCCGCTCGATGCCCATGCCGAACGCGAAGCCGCTGTAGCGCTCGGGGTCGACCCCGCACGCGCGCAGGACGTTCGGGTTGACCATGCCGCAGCCTCCGAGCTCGAGCCAGCCGCTCCCGGAGCCGTCGGGGCGCTCGAACCACACGTCGAGCTCCGCGGACGGCTCCGTGAACGGGAAGAAGGAGGGGCGCAGGCGGGTGCGCGCGCTGGGGCCGAGCAGCGCCGTCGCCAGCCTGTCGAGGGTGCCGCGCAGGTGGGCCATCGTCAGGCCCTCGTCCACGGCGATGCCCTCCACCTGGTTGAACACCGGGGTGTGCGTGGCGTCGAGCTCGTCGGTGCGGAACGTGCGCCCGGGGCACACCACGTACAGCGGGGCGCCGCGCTCGAGCAGGGAGCGGGCCTGCACCGGGGAGGTGTGGGTGCGCATGACCAGCCCGGAGCTGGGCGGGTCGACGAAGAAGGTGTCCTGCATCTGGCGGGCGGGGTGGTCCACCCCGAAGTTGAGGGCGTCGAAGTTGAACCACTCCGCCTCCACCTCGGGGCCCTCGGCCACCTCGTAGCCCATGGCCGTGAAGACGTCCTCGACGCGCTCGGCGACCAGCGCCAGCGGGTGGCGCGCGCCGGCCCGGGCGCGCTGGACGGGCACCGTCAGGTCGACGGCCTCCTCCACCAGCACGCGGGCGTCGCGCTCGGCCTCCAGCTCGGCCGTGCGGGCCTCCAGCGCCGCGCGCACGCGGCCGCGGGCGCCCCCGATCCGCTTGCCCACCGCGGCGCGCTCGGCGGGGGGCACGTCGGCGATGGCGCGGTTGGCCAGGGCGAGCGGGCTGCGGTCCCCGGTGTGCGCCAGGCGCACCTCCTTGAGCGCGTCCAGGTCGGGCGCGGCGGCCAGAGCGGCCAGCGCTGCGGCGACGGCGCTCTCGACGCCCCTCTCGCCGAGCGGGTCATCCAGTTCGGGCACCGGGCAAGCCTGCCAGAGCGCGCAGCGCGCTCCCCCGCCCGCCCGTCCGTCCTCCCCAGCGCTGGTCGCGAGGAGGTCAGAGGCCGGGCTGCGCCGTCTCCGCCGCCGTCGTCGTCGGCACCGCGGTCGCCGACGTCGTCGGGCTGCGCTCGTCGACGCCGTCGGGAAGGTCGAGCCGCAGCTGGCGGCGCTCGGCGCCGGAGCGCCGGTCGAGCAGCGGGGTGCCCGGCAGCTGCACGAACTCGGGCACGGCGGCCGGCAGCGTGAAGCGGAAGCGGGCCCCGCCGGAGGGCGAGGTGCCCACGGTGATGCGGCCGCCGTGCGCGTCGACCAGGCCGCGCACCACGTACAGGCCCAGACCGGTGCCGCCGCGCCGCGAGCCGCGCCAGAACTTGGTGAAGACCACGCCCAGGTGCTCGGCGGGGATGCCCTCGCCCTCGTCGTCGACGACGACGGCCACGCCGTCGCCGTCGGGGTCGGGCGTGACGGAGATGTCGATCTGGCCGGCGCCGTGGCGCACGGCGTTGCCGACGAGGTTGCTCACCACCTGCTCGAGGCGGTCGGGGTCCGCCCAGACCTCCGGCAGGGTGGCGGCGATGGCCACGTTGAACCGCTCCGCCGGCTGCCCGGTGGCCACCGCGCGGTCCACCTGGCCGCGGACCAGCCCGGGCAGGTCGACCACCTGCCGCTTGACCTCCAGGCGGCCGGCGTCCATGCGGGAGATGTCGAGCAGCTCGGCGATGAGCCGGGTGACGCGGTCGGCGTCGGCCTCCACCGTCTCGAGCATGAGGCGCTTCTGGGCGTCGGACAGGCGCTCCCAGCGGCGGAGCATGGTGGAGGTGAACCCCTTGACCGACGTCAGCGGGGAGCGCAGCTCGTGGGCGACGGTGGAGATGAGCCCGGCGTGGTCGTTCTCCAGGCGGCGGCGCGCCTCGGTGTCGCGCAGCTGCAGCACCACGCGCTGGACGGGCGCGCTGCGGGCGGGGCGGACGTAGCGGGCGGTGACGAGCACCTCGTGGTCACCGGGCAGCACGAGCAGGCGCTCGCGGTGCCCGCTGCGGGTGGCCAGGCCCGTGAAGGGGTCGGTCAGGGCCCACCAGTCACGACCGGTGGTGTCCTGCAGCGGCAGGGCGCTGCGCACGTCGCGGCCCAGGAGGTCCTCGCGGCGCCGGCCGGTGCACCGCTCCGCGCCGCCGTTGACCAGCTGCACGCGGGCGTCCGCCCCCACGACCACCACGCCGTCCGGCAGCTCCTCGAGCAGCCCCAGCGCGGCGTCCACGGGGGCGACCGTACCGCCAGCGGAGGGCCCTGTGTCACTCCCGGTCACCATCGACCGCCACCTCGTCGTCGCACCGCCGCCAGCGGGAGGCCCGGGCGACGGGTGCGCCGCGGCTCACCCCGCCGAGGCGTCCGCGCGCAGCTCGAACCAGACGACCTTGCCGATGCTGTCGTCGCGCACGCCCCACCGGGTGGTGAGCAGGTCGACGATGAACAGCCCGCGCCCGTCCAGCGCGCCGTCGTCGGCCGGCTGCAGGTGGGGGTGGCGGGAGTTGTCGTCACCGACCTCGATGCGGATCCACCCCGGGTCCGTGCGCACCCACAGCCTCACGTCGGAGCGGCCGTGGACGATGGCGTTGGTGACCAGCTCGCTGGTGCACAGCAGCGCGGAGTCGCAGGCGTCGGGTGGGAGCTGCGCGGCCGTGCAGGCCTGCGCGACCAGGCGCCGCGCCTGGCCGGCGGCCTCCGGGCCGCACGGCAGCACCGTCTCGGTCACGAGGCGCCCGCCCCGGCGCCGCCGGTCCCGCCGGCGCTCGCGCCCGGCGTCGGCGTGCGGTGCTCCACGGCGCCAGTGTGGCCGACGCGGCCCCCGGCGCCGACCAGGCCCCGCGGCGCGGCGCCGCGGCGGCGCTGCGCGCGGTGGGCGCGGGCGCTGGCGTACAGGCAGACCGCCGCGGCGGTGGCGAGGTTGAGGCTCTCCGCGCGACCGTGCAGCGGCACCCGGACCGCGAGGTCGGCGACCTCGCGCTCGGCGGGGTCCAGACCGCTGGCCTCGTTGCCGAACAGCCACGCGGTGGGGCCGGCGAGGGGGCCCTCGCCGGTGTGCGCGGCGTCGAGGAGGTCGTCGAGGTCGGCGCTGCCCCGACCGGGGACCCCGTCGGTGGCCAGCACCGCCACGCCCGCCGCGCGCAGTCGCTGCGCGGCCTCGGCCAGCTCGACGGGCTGCACGACGTCGAGGTGGAACAGGCTGCCCGCCGTGGAGCGGACGACCTTGGGGTTGTGCACGTCGACGCTGCCGCGCGTCAGCAGCACCGCCCCGGCGCCCGCCGCGTCAGCCACGCGGACCACCGTGCCCGCGTTGCCCGGGTCCTGCACGCGGGCGAGCACCGCCACCAGGGCGGGCGGCCCCGGGGCCAGCACGCCGTCCAGGTCAGGGCGCACCGCGTCGCAGACCGCCAGCACGCCCTGCGGGGTGCGCGTTCCGGACAGCACCGCGAGCACCTCCTCGGTGCACTCCAGCAGCTCGGCCCCGGCGCTGCGCGCGCCGGGGCCGAGCTCGGGGTGCCTGCGCAGGGCGGCGGCGGTGGCCACGACGGTGCGCACGCGGTGCGGGGCTGCGGCGCCGACGGCCTCGCGGACGGCCTGGGGGCCCTCGGCGAGGAAGGCGCCGGCGCGGGCGCGCCCGGCGGGGGTCGCCAGGCGCGCCAGGGCCCGGACCCTGTCGGCGCGCGGGTTGGACAGCAGCCCGTCCGGTGCGGCGGGGGCCGCCGACCGGCGGGCGCCGGTCCGGTGCTCCACCGGACCGGCGCTCACGCTGCTGCCCACGCCCGTCGCGCCGCTGGGTCCGGGGGTGCCGTCAGGCCGCGGAGCCGGCGGCGGCCGGCGCCGCCGGCAGGGCCGCGCGGGCCGTGGTCACGAGCGCGGCGAAGGCGCCCGGGTCGTTGACGGCGAGCTCGGCGAGCATGCGGCGGTCGACCTCGACACCCGCGGCCTTGAGGCCCTGGATGAAGCGGTTGTAGGTCATGCCGTTGTCGCGGACCGCGGCGTTGATGCGCTGGATCCACAGGCGGCGGAAGTCGCCCTTGCGGGCGCGGCGGTCGCGGTAGGCGTAGACGAGGGAGTGGGTGACCTGCTCCTTCGCCTTGCGGTACAGCCGCGAGCGCTGGCCGCGGTAGCCGCTGGCCCGCTCGAGGGTGGTGCGGCGCTTCTTCTGGGCGTTGACAGCCCGCTTGACGCGTGCCACGGGAGTGCTCCTGGGGGTGTCTCGAGGTCGGGGTGAGGGGTGGCCGAGCCGGGCGGCTCAGCGACCGAGCAGGCGCTCGGCGCGCTTGGTGTCGGCCGGCGACAGCTGCGTGTCGACGGACAGGCGGCGCGTGCGGCGGGTCGACTTGCCCTCCAGCAGGTGGCGCAGGTTGGTGCGCTCGCGCATGAGCTTTCCGCTCCCGGTGACCTTGAAGCGCTTCTTGGCCCCGCTGTGGGTCTTCATCTTCGGCACGGCTGCCGTCCTCCTCATCGCGAGCGGGCGTGGTCGCCCGCCCGTGCTCTGGTCATCGCCCGGAGGGGTCCCTCCGGGCGTCACGGGTGCTGTCGGTCTGGCTGCCCGGCCCTCAGTCGCCCGAGGGCGGCGGAGGGGCCGGACGGGCCGGACGGGGGGTCGGCCGCGGCGCGGCCGGGGTGGGGCGGGGCCCCGGTGCGGCCGGGCGGGCGGCCGCGGGACGGGCCGCCGGCGAGGGGCCGGGGGCGGGGGCCGGCGCGGCGCCCTCGCGGGAGGGCGCTGCCGGGGACGGGCGGGGGCCCGGGGCGGCCGGGCCGGTCGACGGGCGCGGCATCGCCGGCCGCACCGGGCGCGCCGCGGGCGGCGGGCCGGAGGGGCGCGACGGGGCCGACGACGTGCGCGGCGGGCGCGACCCGCCGTCGCGGTCGGGACGGTCGCCGCGGTCTCCGCGGTAGCCGCCCTCGCGGTCGGGACGGTCGCCGCCGCGGTCACCGCGGTACCCGCCGTCACGGTCTCCGCGGTAGCCGCCCTCGCGGTCTCCGCGGTACCCGCCGTCGCGGTCACCGCGGTAGCCGCCCTCGCGCGCCGCCGGGGCGGACGCGGGCTGGGGGGCGCGGCGGACGAAGAGGGGCTCGTCGCCCTCGGCGATGAGCGGGGAGACCTGGGGGGCCTCGGGCGCCTCGGGGGCCGCGGCCTCGCGCTCTGCCTGCTCGGCCCGGTCGCGCTCGGTGCGCTCGGCGCGGGCGGACCGGTCGGCGTCGCGGCGGCTGCGCTGCTCGGCCTTCTGCTCGGCCTTGACGTCGGCCTTGCGGCGCGTCGGGCCGATCACCATGACCATGTTGCGGCCGTCCTGCTGCGGGCTGGACTCGATCGACCCCAGCTCGGCGACGTCACCGGCGAAGCGCTGGAGCAGGCGCAGACCCATCTCCGGGCGCGACTGCTCGCGACCGCGGAACATGATCATGACCTTGACCTTGTCCCCGCCCTCGAGGAACTTCTCCGCGAAGCCCTTCTTGGTCTCGTAGTCGTGCGGGTCGATCTTCAGGCGCAGGCGGACGGTCTTCAGGACGGTGTTCGACTGGTTCTTGCGAGCCTCGCGGTCCTTCATCGCGGACTCGTACTTGAACTTGCCGAAGTCCATGAGCTTGCAGACCGGGGGCTTCGCCTGCGGGGCGACCTCGACGAGGTCGAGGTCGGCCTCCTGGGCGAGCCTGAGCGCGTCCTCGACGCGCACGATCCCGACCTGCTCACCGTTCGGCCCGACCAGCCGCACCTCGGGGACGCGGATGCGGTCGTTGATGCGCGGTTCGCTGATGTGCCTTGCTCCTCTGCGACGTGCTGGGAACCACCGTCGCGGGAGGGTCTCCCCCGGCGGACGCGTCGCGAGGGCCTGACCCGGCCCGGGCGTCGCAGGCGACGCCCGGGAACCGCCCCCGCCCTGGTGATCACCAGGGCGGTGCGGTGGACCGGGGACCCGGCGGCCCGGAGGGCCGCGGCGGGTGGGAGGAGGCCTCCACTTGGCGCACCGGACCCCGTGCTGCGCTGCCCCCGGGCGCCCGGCGGGCCGGGCGGGGGCGTGCGCGGTCACGGAGCCGCGGTCGGTCAGTCGCCTAATGTACCAGCGTGAGCCAGCCAGAGACCAGCGCCGAGTCCTCCACCGCCGTCCGGGACCTGGCGGAGGTGCCTGCGGTGGAGGTGGTGACGGCGGCCGCCGTCCACCTCATGAGCGCTGCGGCCGTGAAGTGCGGGCTCGCGGAGGACGCCGAGGAGGGCGGCCACCTGGACCTGGGCGAGGCCCGCGTGCTCATCACCGCGCTGGCCGGCCTGGTCACCGCGGCCTCCCCCGAGATCGGCGACCACCACGCCAGGCCCCTGCGCGACGGCCTCCGCTCGCTGCAGCTGGCCTTCCGGGAGGCGTCCCCCTTCCCCGACGCCCACGGCGCCGGTCCCGGCGAGAAGTACACGGGCCCGGTCCGCTGAGCGGCCCGTCCAGCGGCCCCGCGGTCCACCTGCGCGCCGGAGCCCTGGGCGACCCGGCCGCCCCGCCCGTGGTGCTCGTGCACGGCATCGGCTCCTCCAGCGCGTACTTCCGCCCCCTGGCGCGGGTCCTGGCCGAGCGCTGGCGCGTGGTCGGCCCCGACCTGGCCGGGCACGGGCGCTCCCCGCAGCCCGCGCGCCCGCTGACGGTGCGCGAGCACGCGGACGTCCTCGCCGCCCACCTGGACGAGCAGGGCCTCGAGGCCCCCGTGCTGCTCGGGCACTCCCTGGGCTGCCAGGTGGTGGCGGCGCTGCTGGCCGCGCGCCCGGACGCCGCCCGCGCCGTCGTCCTGCTCGGCCCCACCACCGACGACCGCGCGCGCAGCGCGCTGCGGCAGGGGCTGCGCCTGGCGCGCAACAGCCCGCGCGAGCCGCTCTCGCTGGCGCCCGTCCAGGCCGCCTCCTACCTGCGCTGCGGACCACGGACCTACCTCGGCACGGTCGGGCCGATGCTCGCGGACCGCATCGAGGAGCACCTGGCCACCGCCAGCGCGCCGGTCCTGCTGGCGCGGGGGCAGCACGACCCGGTGGCGCCGCGGGCCTGGCTGGCCCGGCTGGCCCAGCGGGTGCCGCGCCCGGCGCTGGTCGGCGTCAGCGAGGTGCCCGGCGCGCACCACGTGGCGCAGTGGTCCCACCCCGAGCACGTCGCGGCGCTGGTCGACCAGGCCGGCGGGGCCGCCCGGTGAGGGCGCCGGGGCGCCGGGGCGAGGGGCTGCACGTGCGGCGGGCCGGTGACCCTGGCGCTCCCGCGGTGGTCCTCGTGCACGGCATCGGGTCCTCGGGGGCGTACTTCCGCCGCCTGGTGCCGGAGCTGGCCGGCAGGTGGCGCGTGCTCGCGCCCGACCTGCCGGGCCACGGGCGCTCTCCCCGACCGCCGCGACCGCACCGGGCGCGGGGCCGGCGCGGTGGCCTGCTGCGCCCGGTGCCGACCCTCGCCGACCACGCCGACGCCCTGCACGCCCTGCTGGAGGCCGAGGGCGCGCGCGGCGCCGTCGTCGTGGGGCACTCCATGGGCAGCCAGGTGGCGGTGGAGCTCGCGGTCCGCCACCCGGGAGCGGCCTCGCGGCTGGTGCTGGTGACGCCCACCGTGGACGCCAGCGCCCGCTCGGTGCTGGTGCAGGTGGGCTGCATGCTGCGCAGCCTCGTGCGCGAGCCGCCGAGCGTGCTGCCGGTGCAGGTCGCCTCCGTCCTGGCGTGCGGACCCCTGGCGTACCTGCGCACCATCGGCCCCGTGCTGGCCCACCGCGTCGAGGACCGGCTGCCCGGCGTCGGCGTGCCGGTCACCGTGGTGCACGGCCAGAGCGACCCCCTGTGCTCCGCGGAGTGGTCCGCCCACCTGGCCGCCGCGGCACCGCGGGGACGGCTGGTGGTGGTGCCCGGCTGCCACGTGCTGCAGTGGTCCCACCCCGCGCAGCTGGCCGCGGCGGTCGACGGGGAGCCGGCGTGAACCGCGCCGCCGTCGCGTGGTGGTGGCTGGCCGACTGGGCCTACGCCCTGCGGTGGCAGCTGCGCAGCCTGCGGCGCGGGTCCCCGCCGCACGACGGCCCACCGGCACCGGGCTGCCGCGACGTGGTGCTGGTGCCCGGGGTCTACGAGTCGTGGCGCTTCCTGGCGCCCCTCACCGAGGCGCTGCGCGGCGCGGGCCACGCGGTGCACGCCGTGGAGGCGCTCGGCTTCCAGCGGGCGAGCATCACCGACGGCGCCGACCTCGTGCGCGCCTTCGCCGCCGAGCGCGGGCTGCGGGGCGCGGCGCTGGTCGCCCACAGCAAGGGCGGGCTCGTGGGCAAGCTCCTGCTGGTGCAGGACGCCGGGGCCGGTGCGCTGGGCCGGCCGGACGCACCGTTCGAGCGGCTGGTGGCGGTCAACACCCCGTTCGCAGGCTCCTCGCTGGCCCGGTGGGTGCCGCTGCTGCGCTCCGTGCGCGCCTTCCGCCCCGACGACCCGCTGCTGGCGCGCCTGGCCGCGGCGCACGGGGCCGACGACCGCATCACGGCGGTGCGCAGCGCCGTCGACCCCACCACCCCGCGCCCCCGCGACCTGCCCGGGGCCCGCAACGTCCGGCTGCCGGTGGTCGGCCACTTCCGGGTGCTGAGCGACCCCCGCCTGCACCGGGCCGTGCTCGACTCCCTGCGCTGAGGGGCTCGGCGCGCCTCAGGGAGCCAGGGGGTCCTCCGGCCAGGCGTGCTTGGGGTAGCGCCCGCGCACCTGCGCCCGCACCTCCCGGTAGGCGCCGCGCCAGAACCCCGCCAGGTCCGCCGTCACCGCGAGCGGGCGGCCCGCCGGGGAGAGCAGGTGGACGACGACGGCGACGCGCCCGTCCAGCACGCGCGGCGCCCCGGTCCAGCCCAGCACCTGCTGGAGCCGGACGGCCAGCACCGGCGCCGCCGGGTCCGACCAGTCCAGCCGCGCGCTGGGCCGGTCGGGGCCCTGCCCCCTTCCGCCGGCCGGCAGGGGCAGCCGCTCGGGGGCCAGCTCGTCCAGGCGCGCGGCCTCGGGCCACGGCAGCAGGCGCCGCAGCGCGGACGCGGTGTCCACCCGGTCCAGGTCCGCGCGGCGGCGGGCGCCGGCCAGCTCCGGGCCGAGCCACGCGGCGGCGCGGGCGAGCAGGGCGCCGTCGTCGACGGGCGGCCACGGGTCGCCGAGGGCGAGCCGGCACGCGGCCAGGCGCTGGCGCAGCCGCACCGCCGGGTCGGGCCACGGCAGCAGCGCCAGGCCCGCCTGCGCGAGGCCGTCGGCGAGGGCGTCGGCCACGAGGGCGCGCCGGCGGTCGTCCGGGGCGCCGGTCAGCGGGCGGCTGGTCAGCTCGACCGCGCCGAGGCGCTCCACCCGGCGGGCGACGACGTCACCGCCAGCTCCGCCCTGCCAGGAGACCTCCTCGACGTCGGACAGCAGCTGCGGGGCCGCGGCGCGCGCACCGTCCTCGTCGAGGGCGGCGGCCGCGCGCACCCGGGCCTCCGGGTCGCTGCCGGACCTGTCGGCCACTGCCACGGCCAGCCACGGAGCGCCGTGCAGCGCGGACCCGGGGGCGAGCCGCACGGCGGTGCCGCCGGTGGTGAGGTAGGTCCCGCCCTCCCCGCCCGGGCGGAGCCTCGCGAGCCGCGCGGGGTGGGCCAGGGCGACGACGAGGCCGGCGGCGGTGTCGTCGGTCAGGCGCGAGGCGCGCGCGGCGTCCCGCCCGGTGCGCTGGTCCGGCGGCACCTCCGCGAGCGCACCGGACAGGCGGCGGGCCTCGGCGCGCCAGCGGGCGGAGCGGCCGGGGTCGTCGTCGCGGCGCAGCGCGCGCCAGCTGGCGGCGACGTCGTCGCTGGATCCCCCGCCCGGGCCGCCACCGCCCACCAGGCCGTCCTCGCTGAGCAGGGCGACCACCTCGGCGGCGGTCCGCTCCCCCACCAGCGCGGCGCCGTCCAGCAGGGCACGACCCCACCGCGGCTCCAGCCCCAGCGACGCCACCGCGCGGCCGCGGGCGGTGGGGCGTGCGGTGGCGGGGTCACGGCCGTCGAGCAGGCCGAGGTCGTGCAGCACGCCCACCGCCGCGGCGGTGGCGCCGGTGGGCAGGGGGTCCAGCAGCGGCAGGCCCGCGCCGTCAGCGCGCGACCAGGCCGCCAGCGCCAGCACCGCGCCGGTGAGGTCGGCCGTGGCCACCTCCGGCTGGGGCTGGAGGGCGAGGCGCTCGTGCTCCAGCGCGCTCCAGCAGCGGTAGACGGCGCCGGGGGCCTCGCGGGCGGCGCGGCCGGCGCGCTGCTCGGCGGCGGCGCGGCTCACGCGCACGGTGGCCAGGCCGCCGAGGCCGCGGGCGTGGTCGGTGCGCGGCACGCGCGCGAGGCCGGCGTCGACGACGGTGCGCACGCCCGGCACGGTCAGGCTCGACTCGGCGACGGCGGTGGAGACCACCACGCGCCGCCGGCCGGGCCGGGAGGGGCGCAAGGCGGCGTCCTGGGCGTCGGTGGACTGGCGGCCGGACAGGGCGAGGACGTCGACGTCGGCGTCCACCGAGGCGGCCAGCCGGGAGCGCACGCCTCCGACCTCGGCCGCTCCGGGGACGAACACCAGCACGTCGCCGGGGCGCTCGGCCAGGGCGCGGCGGGTGGTCGCGGCGACGTGGTCGAGCAGCGCCGGGTCCGTGCGGGTGCCCTCCGGGGGGCGCACGGGCCGGGTGGGGGGCGCCCACACCACCTCGAGGGGGTGGACGGGCGCCGTGGCGACCACGACGGGCGCCGGGCGCGCACCGCCGTCGCCGTCCTCCTGGCCGTCCGAGGAGCCGAGGACGGCGGCCAGCCGGGCGGTGTCGGGGGTGGCCGAGGCGGCCAGCACGCGCAGGTCGGGGCGCAGCGCGGCGCGGGCGTCGAGCAGGAGGGCGAGGGCGAGGTCGGCGTCGAGGTGGCGCTCGTGCACCTCGTCGAGGACGACGGCGGCGACGCCGGGCAGCTCGGGGTCGCGCTGCAGGCGCCGCAGCAGCAGGCCGGTGGTCACGACCTCCACGCGCGTGGCGGCGCCGGTGCGGCGCTCGCCGCGCACGCTCCAGCCGACGCGCTCCCCGACCCCCTCGCCGACCAGGGAGGCCATGCGGCGGGCGGCGGCGCGCACGGCCACGCGGCGGGGCTCGGCGACGACCACGCGGCCGGCTCCGGGCGGGAGGGCGTCGGCCAGGGCCAGGGGCACGAGCGTGGTCTTGCCGGTGCCGGGAGGGGCGACGAGCAGCGCGGTGCCGCGCTCGGCGAGGGCGGCGGCGAGCTCGCCGAGGACCTCCCGGACCGGCAGGTCGGTGCCCGGGCCGGGCCGTCCCGCGGGCGGCAGCATCACGCCACCCATCCTCCCCCGCCCCGTCCCGCCTCCTCCCTCCTCCCGCCCTCGCGACGATCAATGACCTCAGCGCCACCACCTCGCCGACGAGCGGTTCGAGCTGGCGCGGAGGTCCTTGATCGTCGCGAGGGGGAGGGGGGCCTCAGCCGAGGAGCACCTCGCGGGCGGCGGCGCGGGCGGCGGCGGGGTCGTCGGCGGCGACGGCGGCGCGCGCGGCCTCCTGGCACGCGGCGAGCTCGACCTGCGCCAGGCGGGCGCCGACGGCGGAGACGGCGCTCGCCGCGCACGACAGCGACGTGATGCCCATCCCCGCGAGCACCGCGCCCAGCAGCGGGTCGGCCGCCGCCTCGCCGCAGACGCCCACGGGCTTGACGGCCGCGACCCCGGCAGCGGCGGTCAGCGCCACGAGCTGCAGCAGCGCGGGCTGCCACGGGTCGTTGAGGTGGGCCAGGTCGGCGGAGAGGCGGTCGGCGGCGAGGGTGTACTGCGCCAGGTCGTTGGTGCCGATGGAGAGGAAGTCGACCTCGCGCAGGATCCGCTCGGCGTGCAGCGCGGCGGCGGGGACCTCGACCATGACGCCCGCCGTCAGGCCCCGGGAGCGCACGCGGGCGGCGAAGTCGCGGGCCTCGGCGGCGGTGGCGACCATCGGCGCCATCACCCACGGTGACGTGCCGGTCTGCTCGGCGGCCAGCGCGACCGCGTCGAGCTGGCGGTCGAGGATCCCCGGCTGCTTCCAGGCGATGCGCAGGCCGCGCACGCCTAGGGCGGGGTTCTCCTCGTCGGGGGCGGTGGCGAACCTCAGCGGCTTGTCCGAGCCCGCGTCGAGGGTGCGCAGCACCACCTTGCTCCCGGTGCCGGCGCCGGCGGGGCGGTCGGCGAAGGCGGCGAGGACCTCGCCGTAGACGCGCGCCTGCTCCTCGACCGACGGCTCGCTGTCGGCGTCGAGGAAGCACAGCTCTGTGCGGAACAGGCCCACGCCCTGCGCGCCGGTGGCGGCGGCCCTGCGGGCGCCCGCGCCGTCCTGGACGTTGGCCAGCACGTCGACGGCGTGCCCGTCGGCGGTGGCCCCCGGACCGGTCCACGCGGCGACGGCCGCGGCCTCGCGCTGGGAGGCCTCCACGCGGGCCTGCGCGTGGGCGCGGTCGGGCTCGACGGCCACCTCCCCGGACGTGCCGTCGACGAGCACGAACTGGCCCGTGGCGACGTCGTCGAGGCCGCCGACGGCCACGACGCAGGGGATGCCGAGCTGGCGGGCGATGATCGCGGTGTGGCTCGTGGGGCCGCCGCGCGTGGTCGCGATGGCGAGCACCAGCTCGGGCTGCAGGCCCGCGGTGTCGGCGGGGGCGAGGTCGTCCGCGAGCAGCACCGAGGGGTCGGCGGGCACCGGGACGCCGGGCTCCTCCTGGCCGGTCAGCTCGGCCACGAGCCGGTCGCGCAGGTCGGCGAGGTCGGTGACGCGCTCGGCCATGACGCCGCCGAGCTGGGTGAACATCGCGCTGAACTGCTCGGCCGCGCCGACCACGGCCACCTCGGCGGAGGCGCCGGCCTTGACGCGCTTCGCGACGGCGGCCAGCAGCCCGCGGTCGCGGGCGAGGCCCGCCGTGGCCTCGAGCACCTCGGCAGCGGCGCCGGTGGCGCGCGCGGAGCGACCCTCCAGGCGCTCGGCGACGACGCCGGCTGCCGCCTGGAAGCGCTCGACCTCGCCGGCGCGGGCGTCCTCGGGCACGGACGGCTCGCCGGTCACCTCGGGCATGCGCGGCCGCTCGGCCGGGCGCACCACCGGGCCCGCGCCCACACCGGGCACCACGGGGATGCCGAGCAGGGAGCGGCCCTCCGGGCCCGTGCTCACGGACGGGCCGGCGGAGGCGGAGGGAGGGGTGGCGACGCTGCTCATCGTGACTCCTGCGCTGGAGCGGGACCCGCCGCACGGACCGGGGCGGGACGGGGTGAGGGGTGGTGTCCGGCACCAGCGTGCACCGAACCCACCCCTTGACACAACAACATGAACGGGCGTAGAACCACACATCACAAAGATGTTTCCCACACAGACCCACACCGACGGGGTCGGTGGCCGGAGACACCACCGCCGTGACAGGCACAGGCACGAGGGAGTGCGCCGTTGTACGCGACAGAGCGCCACGAGGCGATCGCCGGGCTGGTCCGCCAGCACGGGCGGGTCGCCGTCACCGACGTCGCCGCCCAGTTCGGGGTCACCACCGAGACGGTGCGGCGCGACCTCGCCGTCCTGGAGAAGGCGGGCCTGCTGCGCCGCGTGCACGGCGGCGCCGTCCCCACCTCCTCCCTCACCGTCGTCGAGCGCGCCGTGGCCGACCGCGACGTCGAGCGCGCCGAGGCCAAGGACCGCATCGCCCGCGCCGCGCTCGACCTGGTCCCCACCGGCGGCTCCATCGCCGTGGACGCCGGGACGACGACGGTCCGCCTGGCCCGGCTGCTGCCGCTGGACTCCCCCCTGCTCGTGGTGACCAGCGCCGTGCCCGTCGCCGCCCAGTTGGCCGGCGCCGGCCGCATCGACCTGCACCTCGTGGGCGGCCGGGTGCGCGGCACCACGCACGCCGCCGTCGGCCCCGACGCGCTGGCCGCGCTCGGCGCGCTGCGGGTGGACACCGCCTTCGTCGGCACCAACGGCATCACCGCCGACCACGGCCTGACCACCCCCGACCACGACGAGGCCGCCCTCAAGCGCGCGCTGGTCGCCGCCGGGCGCCGGGTGGTCGTCCTCGCCGACGCCTCCAAGCTCGGGCAGGAGCACCTCGTGCGCTTCGCCGGGCTCGAGCAGGTCGACGTCCTCATCACCGACGCGAGCGCTCCCCGGCGCGAGCTGGAGTCCCTCGAAGCCCGTGGAGTGGAGGTGCTGGTCGCGTGATCGTCACCCTGACCGCCAACCCCAGCCTGGACCGCCTGGTCGCGCTGGCAGGCGTCCTCGAGCGCGGCGCCGTGGTGCGCTCCGCGGCGGCGGTCGACCAGCCGGGCGGCAAGGGCGTCAACGTGGCCCGCGTGGTGACCGCCGGCGGGCGCAGCGCCGTCGCCGTCCTGCCGGGCCACCCCGACGACCCGCTGCTGCTCGCCCTGCGCGAGCTGCACCTCGTGCACACGGCGGTGCCGATCGCGGGGCACGCCCGGGTCAACCTCACCCTCGCCGAGCCGGACGGGACGACCACCAAGGTCAACGCGCCCGGCGCGCCCCTCGACCCGGCCGCGCGGGCCGGGCTGGCCGAGGCGCTGCGCCGGGAGGCCGAGGGAGCCCGCTGGGTGGCGCTGTCCGGGTCGCTGCCCCCCGGCGTCGACGACGACTGGTACGGCTGCCTCGTGGCGCAGCTGCGCCCCACCGGTGCCCGCACCGCCGTGGACACCTCGGGCGCGGCGCTGCTCGCGACCGCCGGGCCCGACGCGCCGTCGGCCCGGACCGCCCTGCCGGACCTGCTCAAGCCGAACGCCGAGGAGCTCGCCGAGCTCACCGGCCTGGCGGCTCCCGGCCGCGCCGCGGCAGCGGGCGCCGAGCTGGAGGCCGACCCCGTCGCCGCCGCGAAGGCCGCCTCCACCCTGGTCGACCGGGGCGTCGAGACCGTCCTGGTGACCCTCGGCGGAGCGGGCGCCCTGCTCGTCACCGCCGACGGCGCCTGGCACGCGGCGCACGAGCCCGTCACGCCGGTGAGCACCGTCGGGGCGGGCGACTCCACCCTGGCCGGCTACCTGCTGGCCGAGCTGGACGGCGCCGACGAGGCCGAGCGCCTCGCCGTCGCCGTCGCCCACGGCACCGCTGCCGTGCAGCTGCCCGGCTCGACCCTGCCGGGGCCCGAGCACGTGCAGCGCGACCGGGTCACCACCCGGCGCCTCTGAGCCGCACCACCCCAGCCCTTCCAGCAGCTCCCCCAGCACGGACCGCCGACGCCGTCGGCCAGACCAGGAGGAACGGACCGCATGTCCACCGACACCACAGCGCAGGCGCAGCTGATCACGCTGCAGCTCGTGCGCCTCGACGCCGACCTCGGCGCCCGCAAGGAGGACGTCATCGCGGCCCTCGCCGCGAACGTCGCCGGCACCGGGCGCGCCACCAGCGCCGAGGGCCTGCAGCGCGACGCGATGGCCCGCGAGGCGCAGTCCGCGACCGGGCTGCCCGGCGGCATCGCCATCCCCCACTGCCGCTCCGAGGCCGTGACGACGGCGACGCTGGCCTTCGCCCGGCTCTCGCCGAAGGTCGACTTCGGCGCCCCCGACGGCGGCGCCGACCTCGCCTTCCTCATCGCCGCACCGGCCTCCGGCGGGCAGGAGCACCTCAAGCTGCTCACCGCGCTGGCCCGCGCCCTGGTCAAGCCGGCCTTCACGGCGGCGCTGCGCGCCGCGAAGACCGAGCAGGAGGTCGTCGACCTCGTCACCGACGTGGTCTCCCCCACGCCGAAGGCCGAGGCCGCCACGACCCCGGCGACGGCGTCGACCTCGCCGTCGGTCGCCTCCCAGACCACGGCCCCCGCCGCTGCGGGCGCCGCCTCGGCGCCGTCCGCCGGCGTCGCCGGCGGCAAGGTCGTCGTGGCCGTCACCGCGTGCCCCACCGGCATCGCGCACACCTACATGGCCGCCGACTCCCTCGTGGCCGCCGCCGAGCGCGCCGGCATCACGCTCAAGGTGGAGACGCAGGGCTCCGGCGCGACGACCCCGCTGCCGGCCTCCCTCATCGAGAGCGCCGACGCCGTCATCTTCGCCACCGACGTCCCGGTCAAGGGCCGCGAGCGCTTCGCCGGCAAGCCGGTGGTCGCCTCGGGGGTGAAGCGGGCCATCAACGAGCCCGACGCGATGCTCGCCGAGGCGCTGACCGCCTCCACCGACCCGCAGGCCGCGCGCGTGGCCGGCGGCGGCTCGGGGGCGGGCGCGGGCGCGGCAGCCTCCGGCGCGGGCGCGGGCGACGTGTCGTTCTGGGTCAAGGTGCGCCAGGTGCTGCTCACGGGCGTGAGCTACATGATCCCGTTCGTGGCCGCGGGCGGTCTGCTCATCGCCCTGGGCTTCCTCTTCGCCGGGTACCGGGTGACCAACCTGCCCGGCGGCGCGGACAGCATCCTGCTGACCAACTCGCTGTGGAACCTGCCCGACGTCGCCGCCCTCAAGGCCGCCGACCCGCTGCTCCAGGGTGACGGCCTGCGCGACAGCGCCCTGCTCGTCTACCTCGGCGCGGTGTTCTTCCAGATCGGCGGCCTGGCCTTCAGCTTCCTCGTGCCGGCGCTGGCGGGCTACATCGCGTTCGGCATCGCCGACCGCCCCGGCATCGCCCCCGGCTTCACCGCCGGCGCCGTCGCCGTCTTCTCCGGCGCGGGCTTCCTCGGCGGCATCGTCGGCGGTGTGCTCGCGGGCCTGGTGGCCTACTGGTTCTCGCGCCTCGACGTCCCGAAGTGGCTGCGCGGCCTCATGCCCGTCATGATCATCCCGCTGGCGGCCTCCGTCGTGGCCGGCGGGCTGATGCTCCTCTTCCTCGGCCGTCCGCTGGCCGCGGCGACCAACGGCCTCACCGACTGGCTCAACGGCCTGTCCGGCAGCGCCGCGATCCTGCTCGGGGTCATCCTCGGCCTGATGATGTGCTTCGACCTCGGCGGCCCGGTCAACAAGGCCGCGTACGCCTTCGCCACCGCCGGCCTGGCCGCGCAGACGCCGGCCTCCTTCCAGGTGATGGCGGCCGTCATGGCGGCCGGCATGGTGCCGCCGCTGGCGATGGCCCTGTCCACCGCGATCCGCCCGAAGCTGTACTCCGCCGTGGAGAAGGAGAACGGCAAGGCGGCCTGGCTGCTGGGCGCGTCCTTCATCTCCGAGGGCGCCATCCCGTTCGCCGCGGCCGACCCGCTGCGCGTCATCCCGGCCTCGATGGTCGGCGGTGCCGTCACCGGCGCGGCGGTCATGGCCTTCGGCACGGAGCTGCGCGCCCCCCACGGCGGCTTCTTCGTCTTCTTCGCCATGCAGCCGTTCGCGACCTTCTTCCTCGCCGTGCTCCTCGGGACCGTCGTCTCCGCGCTGGCCGTCACGGTGCTCAAGGCGACCGCGAAGACCCCGGTCGCGGCCTGAGGCCGGCTCTGGTCGACTCCTCACCGAACGACACGACCCCCTGACGAAGGAGAGCACCGTGCCCAGCACCACCGTGACCGTCGGGTCCGCCGTCGGCCTGCACGCCCGCCCCGCGGCCGTCATCGCGCAGGCGGCGACGGAGACCGGCGCCGAGGTGACCCTGTCGGTCGAGGGCCAGGAGCCCGTCGACGCCGGATCGGCGCTGCTGATCATGACGCTGGGTGCCGCCAAGGGCGACCAGGTCACCGTCGAGTCCGACGACGAGGCCGCCATGCAGACCGTGGCCGACCTCGTCGCCGCGGACCTCGACGCCTGACGCACCCGCTGCGCCCGCCGCAGCACCACCGGGCCCCCGCCGCACCGCGGCGGGGGCCCTGCTGCGTGCTGACCGCCCGAGGCTCACGGCCGCGCCCCCGACCGTGGACGCTGTGCTCCGGTACGAGCCCTCAGACCGGAGCACAGCGTCCACGGTCGAAGGACGACGCTGCCGCGGAGCTCCGGGGTCAGGCCGCCGTGCGCTCGGCGAGCAGGACCAGGCGCTCGAGGCGGCGCTGCTGCCCGAACCCCGACAGCGGCGCGGCGAGCCGCTGGACCAGTGGGCCGACCGGCCCGTGCACCTCGGCGGTGAACACCACGCGGCTGCCGCCGCCGGGGGCCGCGCTGACCAGCTGGGCGTAGCGCAGCTCGTGCCCGAGCGCCCGGGTGCGCCAGCGCATGCCGCCGCCGGGCAGCACCTCGGTGACCTCCATGGTGGTCGCGGGACCGAACCAGGGCTTGACGCGCCCGCGCCAGCCGGGGTGCACGCGCCCGGAGGCGGGGTCGGTGCGGACGACGTGCGGTGACCACAGCGGCCAGCTGCCGACGTCGACGAGGAGGTCCTGCACGGCGGCCGGCGGTGCGGAGGTGGTCCGCTCGCGCGTGATGGGCGGGGCCGGGCGCAGCGCCATCGTCGTCCTCATCCCCGCACGGTCGCAGGGCGCGCCCCGGACCACCACCCGTCCGCACCCCCTCCGGCACCCTCCGCGGCACGTGCGGGAAGAGCCGCCCTCCACCGCGCCCTTCCCGCGGCACGTGCGGATCAAGGCGAGGGGGCGGGGCGGTGTGACGGATGTCAGGTCACCGCCGTGACGGGCGCACCCCACCTCGTGAGCGGGCGCACTGCCGACGGCGCCCGCCAGGCGGGAGCGTGGAGCCATGACCACGACAGCGACCGCCTCGGCCCCGGAGAGGACGGCGACCGACCTCGTCGTCGACGTCCGGGGCCTGTCCGTCAGCTACGGCTCCTTCACCGCGGTGGACGGCGTCGACCTCGACGTCCGCCGCGGTGAGGTGTTCGCCCTCCTCGGCACCAACGGCGCCGGCAAGACCTCCACCCTGGAGGCGCTGCAGGGCTTCCGCCGCCGCGCCGCCGGCTCGGTGGACGTGCTGGGGGAGGACCCGCAGGTCAGCACCCGCCGCATCCGCGCCGCCAGCGGCACGATGGTGCAGGAGGCCGGCTTCGTCCCGGAGGCGACGCCGCTGAGCGCGCTGCAGCTGTGGGCCTCCCTGAGCAGCCGGCTGGACGACGCCGACGCCGTCCTGGAGCGCGTGGGCCTCGCGCACCGCCGCACGGTGCTGGTGAAGGACCTCTCGGGCGGGGAGAAGCGCCGCCTCGACCTCGCGCTCGCCGTGTGGGGGGCGCCGGAGCTCATCGTGCTCGACGAGCCGACCACGGGCCTGGACCCCGAGTCGCGCGCCACGCTGTGGAGCCTGGTCCGCGAGCTGCGCGACGGCGGCACCACCGTGCTCATGACCACCCACCACCTCGAGGAGGCCGAGGCCCTCGCCGACCGGGTGGCGATCATGCACCGCGGCCGCATCGCCGTGGCCGGCACGCTCGCCGAGGTGCTCCGCGAGCGCCCCGCCCGCATCACCGCGGTCCGCCGCACGCCCGGCCAGGCCGACGAGGCGGTGGACCTGCGCACCCACCACCTCCAGCGCGACCTGCTCGGCCTGCTCGTCGACGCCGAGCGCACCGGCGCGGCGCTCGACCAGCTGCGCGCCACCCCGGCCTCCCTGGAGGAGGTCTTCCACGCCGTCGTCCGCGGCGAGGTCACCGCACCCGCCACCACCCGCGAGGGAGCCCACCGATGAGCACCACCGCCCCCACTCCCGCCCAGGCAGCCTCCACCGCTGACCGCACGACGACGACGGACCGCCGCCGCCGCCAGGTCTCGCCGCTGCAGCGCACCCTGCGGCTCGCGAGGTTCGAGACCTCGATGCTCGCCAAGCAGCGCACCACGCTCGTGACGCTGCTGTCCGGCCCGCTGCTCGTGCTGGCGCTCGCCGCCCTCAGCCCCGGCAGCTCCCCGCAGGCGCTGGCCGCGCTGGCGGGCATGGGCGTGCTCGTCGTCATGGCGCTGACCACGCACTTCGCCGCCGTCATGCTCACCGTGAACCGGCGAGAGGCGCAGGTGCTCAAGCGCCTGCGGACCTCCGAGCTGAGCGGCGGTGAGCTGGTCGCCGGCATGTACCTGCCCCTCGTCGTCGTCGGGGTGCTGGAGGCGCTGGCCGTGGTCGGGCTGCTCGCCGCGCGCGGTGGCTCCCTGCCCGACGCCCTCGGGTGGCTGCCGCTGCTGACCGGCGTGCTGGTCGGCTCGGTCGGCCTCGTGGCGGCCGGTGTGGCCGTGGCCGGCCTGTCGGGCAACGCCGAGAAGGCCAACTGGGCGGCGGTGCCCCTGCTCGTGGTCGTCTCGGGTGCCGCCAACATGCTCACGGTCAGCGTGCTGCCCGAGGCGGTGCGCCAGGTGCTGCTGCTGTTCCCCTTCGCGAGCCTCACCGACCTCGTGGCCCGCACCTCCGGCGCCTCGGTCTCGCTCGCCGAGCTCCCGGTGCCCGTGCCAGAGGAGCTGGTCGACCTGGCGCTGCTGCTCGTGTGGACCGTCATCTTCGCGGCGGTGGCCCGCCGGCTGTGGCGCTGGGAGCCCCGCGGCTGATGCAGCAGGCTGTCCGCGTGAGCACGGACACGCGCGAGGAGCGGGGAGCGCCACCACGACGACCGGTCACCGGCCGGGTGCCGCCGTGGTGGCGCTCCCCGCGCGCCTGGTGGGACTCGCTCGACCAGGTGCAGCGCGTGGAGGTCTACACCGCCCAGGTCCTCTACTGGCTGGGCGCCGTGGCGCCGCTGCTGCTGCTCGTGCTGACGCGCGGCACCGGCCCCGCGTGGCAGACCCCGCTCGTGGTGGGGCTGTCGGCGGCGCAGGGCGTCGCGGCGTTCGTGGTGCTGCGCGCAGGGCTCGAGCTCCACTGGCGCGCCCAGCGCCGCCCGGGCCTCGTGGCGCTCGGAGCGAGCACAGCAGCGCTCCTCGTGGTCGCTGCGCTCATCGGCGGCGACGGCGACCTCGCCGCGTCGCCGCGCCAGGCCGTCGTCGTCTACTCCGTGCTGTTCTCCCCCGCCGCGGTCGCGGTGGTGCACCGCCGCGCGGGGTGGCTGGTGCCGGTCGGGGCCGCTCTGGCCGTGGGGTCCTCGGCGGCGCTGAGCGGGGCGGGCGCGCTGGTCGTCCTCACCACGGCGGTCATCACCCTGGGGGGCTCCGCGTTCATCGTCATGACGCTGCGGCTGTCGGTGTGGCTCCTCGACGTGGTGCGCCAGCTCGCCGACGCCCAGGGCGACCGCGCCCGCCTCGCCGTGGCCGAGGAGCGCCTCCGCTTCGCCAGGGACCTGCACGACGTCGTCGGCCGGGACCTCTCGGCCATCGCCCTGAAGTCCGAGGTGGTGGCGCGCCTGGCCGAGCGGGGCCGGCCCGAGGCGGCCGCCGAGGCGCTCGCCGTGCGCGAGCTGGCGCAGGCGTCGCTGGCAGAGGTGCGCGCCGTGGTCCGCGGGCACCGCCGCGCCGACCTCGAGGTGGAGCTGGCCGGCGCCCGCTCGCTGCTCGGCTCGGCGGGAGTGGCCTGCGAGCTGCGCGTCGAGCCGGGCGCGGTGGCCGCGCTGGCCCCTCCCGCCCAGGAGGCGCTCGCGTGGGCGGTGCGCGAGGCCGTGACCAACGTGGTCCGCCACGCCCGCGCCCGGCACTGCACGGTGTCGCTCTCCGTGGTCGAGGGGACCGCGGTGCTCGTGGTCCGCAACGACGACGACGGCGAGCACCCCGTCCGCCCGGGGGCCGGGCTGACGGGGCTGCGCGAGCGGCTCGAGGCGCGCGGCGGCTCGCTGGAGGTGCGCCGCGAGCGCGGCCGGGTGGTGCTGACGGCGACCGTCGCCGCGGACCGCGCCGAGCTGGGCCGCGACGCGGGGCTGGAGGTGCCGGCGTGATCCGGGTGGTGCTCGCCGACGACGAGCAGCTCATCCGCACCGCCCTGGCCACCCTGGTCGACCTCGAAGACGACGTCGAGGTGGTCGGCCAGGCGGCGTCCGGGCCGGAGGCCGTGGCGGTGGCGCGCCAGCTGCAGCCCGACGTCGCCGTCCTCGACCTGCAGATGCCGGGCCTGGACGGCATCGAGGTGGCGGCGCAGCTGCGCGAGCAGGTGCCGGGCTGCGGCGTCGTCATCGTCACCGGCCACGGACGGCCCGGGCACCTCAAGCGGGCGCTGGCCACGGGCGTGCGCGGCTTCCTGCCCAAGACGACGTCGGCTGCCGTGCTGGCGTCCGTCATCAGGACCGTGCACGCCGGGGGTCGCCACGTCGACCCCGAGCTGGCCGCCGACGCCATCGCCGCCGGTGACTCCCCTCTGACCCCGCGCGAGGCGGACGTGCTGGAGCTGGCGGCCGGCGGGGCGAGCGTGGAGGAGATCGCGGTGCGCGCCTCGCTCTCGCCGGGCACGGTGCGCAACTACCTGTCGGCGGCGGTGCAGAAGCTCGGGGTGTCCAACCGGCACGAGGCCGTGACCCGCGCCCAGGCCGCCGGCTGGATCTGACGCCCCCTCCGCCCCTCCGCCCCCCTCTCGCGACGATCAAGGACCTGAGCGTCACCTGCTCCTGAGGGTGGGCAGGCTGAGGCCCGGTGAGCAGGCGGACGCCCGCTTCCGGGCCTGGACCCGGGACCCAGCCCGCCCACCGGTGCTGAGCCTGCCCACCTCCGGGCGACGCGCTGCCACAGCGTCGGAGCACGGGCCTGGGGCGCCCAGCTCCTCGGACGTCGCGGAGCCGGAGCAGGCGGGAGGGGAGGATCTGCAGGTGGCAGGTCGGGACGGGCAGTGGCCGGACGACGCACCCGGCGTCATCGTCCTGCCGTCGGGGCGGCGGGTGCGCGGCCGCGGCGTGCGCGCAGGCGCTCCTCCGCCCGTGCTGGAGCCCGACGTCAGCTACCAGTGCACGTGGGTGCGGCCGACGTCACAGCCGTGGCCGGTGCGGTGGGTGCGCTGGCCCGACTTCGGGCTGCCGCTGGTGCCCTCCGACGCCCGCGCGGCGCTGCGCGAAGCGTGGGAGCGCGCCGCCACCGAGCGCGTCGAGGTCTGCTGCGGAGGCGGGAACGGGCGCACGGGGACGGCGCTGGCGGTGATGGCGGTGCTCGACGGCGTCGACCCGTCGCAGGCGGTGGCGTGGGTGCGCGGGCACTACCGCGCGACGGCCGTGGAGACGCCGTGGCAGCGGCGGTGGGTGCAGCGCTCCGGATCAGCGCCCGGTCAGGCGCCGCCGCGCTCGCTGGACATCATCTCCTCCCCCGCTTCGACGGCCACCCGGCAGGCGGTCCTCCGCCGGCGGCAGCGGGCAGCTGGCGAGGTCGGTGGACGCGCAGGGCAGGTCGGTGGCCCGGTCGCGCGACCGGACGGTCGCCGGGACCCGTGAGCTGCCGGGCTGGAGCCGTCGCCGTGGTGGCGCCGAGGTCCTCGATCGTCGCGAGGGGGTGAGGGGCGGGCGCCGGAGCGCTCAGGTGTCGCCGAGCCAGACCTTCCCGTAGCGCGGCAGCTCCACCTCGAAGGGCCCGTCCGGCACGGTCAGCGGCGTCGAGGTGAGCAGCTCCACCAGCTCGGTGCCCGGTGCCACGACGCCGTCGGGCACCTTCACGGTGAGCGGCTCCTCGCGCAGCGAGTGCAGCGCGAGCACGGTGCGCCCGCGCCACGCCATGGTGTGCGCCAGCACCGCCGGCTCCCCCACGTCGACCAGGCGCAGCTCACCGCGGCCCAGCTCGGGGCGGCCGCGGTAGGTGCGCAGCATCCGGCGGAAGAAGTGCAGCAGAGAGCCGGCGTCCCGCTCCTGGTCGGCGACCACCGGTCCCGGACCGGCGTCCCCCTCGGCCCAGGCCATCGGCGTGCGCACCGCCAGCCGCCCCGGGATCGAGAGGTCCTCCAGCTGGCCCACCTCCTCGCCGTAGTAGAGCACCGGCGTGCCGGGAAGGCTCCACGTCAGGCAGTACGCCAGCTCGATGCGGTCGCGGTCACCACCGACCATCGTCGGCAGCCGCAGCCGCAGCCCGCGGCCGAACAGCTGCACGTCCTCGTCCGGCCCGAAGGCGTCGAAGACCTCCTGGCGCTCCGCGTCGGAGAGCTGGTCGAGGGTGAGCTCGTCGTGGTTGCGGACGAACAGCCCCCAGCTCTTGCCCTCGCTGAGCTCGGGCCGCGACTCCAGCGCCTCGCGCACCGGGCCGGCGTCCGAGCGGGCCATCGCCAGGTACAGCGCCTGGTTGAGGGTGAAGTCGAAGCACATCGTCATCCGCTGCCCGGGGCCGCCGAAGAACGGCGCGATCTCGTCGCGGGGCTTGTTGACCTCCCCGAGCATCACCGCCTCCGCGCTGCGGCGGGACAGGAACGACCGCATGACGTCGAGCATCGCGAGGGACTCGTCCAGGGCGGTGTCGTCGTCGTGCTGCTCGTCGCGCTCGCCGTCGTCGCTGGACCTGGCGGTGCCCGCCGGCCCGGCGTCGTCGGCGTCGCCGGCGCGGGTGGCGGTCTCGGCGAGGAAGGGCGCCGCGTCGACGCGGAAGCCGGCCACCCCCAGCTGCAGCCAGAACCCCATGATCCGGCGGATCTCGTCGCGGACCTCGGGCTCGGAGGTGTTGAGGTCGGGCTGGTGGCGGTAGAAGCGGTGCCGGTAGTACAGCCCCGCCACCTCGTCGCGGCTCCACACCGAGTCCTCGGCGTCGGGGAAGATGATGTCGGCGTCGGCGTCGGCGGGGTCCGGCTCCTCGCGCCAGACGTACCAGTGGCGGTACGGGGAGTCCGGGTCCGAGCGCGCCGACTGGAACCAGGGGTGGTCGTCGCTGGTGTGGTTGACCACCAGGTCCACGATGACGCGCATGCCGCGCTCGCGGGCGGCCCGCACCACCTCGACGAACTCTCCGAGGGTGCCCATGCCGTCGTCGACGCCGTAGTAGTCCGAGATGTCGTAGCCGTCGTCGCCCTCGGGCGAGGGGTAGAACGGCTGCAGCCACAGGAAGTCGACGCCGAGATCGCCCAGGTGGTCCAGGTGCGCCCCGAGACCCGCGAGGTCGCCCCGGCCGTCACCGTCGGAGTCGGTGAAGCGCTTGATGTCCAGGCAGTAGCCGACGGCGGTCGCCCACCACTCGTCGGCGGTCGTGGTGAGCATCAGAGGCCACCCGCCCCGGCGGCGGCGCGGTCGGCGGCGCGGTCGGTGGTGGGCGTGGTGCCGCCCCCGCGCTCGGCCAGGGCCTGCGCGGTGGTCCCGCCGCCGGTGCGGCCCACGAGGGGCTCCGGGCGGGTGGGCGACAGGCGGGGCAGCACCCGCTCGCCCGCCTCGCCGACCCACGCGTCGAGCTCCTGCCCCACGTGGTGCAGGTAGAGGCCGTCGAAGCCCAGCCCGGCCCACTCGGCCAGGGTGTCCGCGATGCGGGCCGCGTCGGCGGAGACGAGCACGGAGTCCTCCAGCTCGGCGGGCTGCACCCGCTGGCCGACGTCGTCGAACTGCTCGACCGTGGCCAGGTCGGCCAGCACCTTGGAGCTGAAGACGTTGTTGCGCCACTGGTGGTGGGCCACCGCGAGCGCCTCCTCGTGGGTGGGCGCCCAGGACAGGTGCACCTGCAGGTTCACCGGCCCGGTGCCGCCCGCCTCCCGGTAGGCCTGCACCACCGAGCGCATCTGGTCGGGCGCCGAGTTCACCGTGATGAGCCCGTCGGCCCAGCTGGCGGCCCACTGCGCGGTGCGCGGGGTGAGCGCTGCTGCCAGCAGCGCGGGGGCGCGCTCGACCGGAGGACGGCTGAACACCCGGGCCTCGTGGACGACGACGCGGCCGCGGTGGGTCACCTCCTCACCGGCGAGGAGCCGGCGGACGACGTCGACGACCTCGGCCAGCCGCGCGTCGCGCTCGTCCTTGGGGGGCCAGCCCTGCCCGGTGACGTGCTCGTTCATGTACTGGCCGCTGCCGAGGGCCGCCCAGAAGCGCCCCGGGAACATCTCCGACAGCGTCGCGATCCCCTGCGCGGTGATGGCCGGGTGGTAGCGCTGGCCGGGGGCGTGGACCACGCCGAAGGGCAGCTGCGTGCGGGCCAGCGCCGCCCCGAGCCAGGCGAACGCCAGGCCCGACTGGCCCTGGGCGGTCCCCCAGGGGGTGATGTGGTCCGAGCACATCGCCGCGGTGAAGCCCGCCTGCTCGGCCCTGACGGCGTGCTCGAGGAGCCTGCTGGGAGGGATCTGCTCGTGGCTGCAGTGGAACCCGATCACCGTCACGGGCAGCGACGCTAGGGGGACCGGCCGCTCGGGGCACGTCGAGACGGCGCAGGTCAGAGGCGGGTGCCTGGGGCCACCGCCGCACCGCACCAGCGGCAGCGCCCACCGCCGGGCGCTGGCTCGTGCCCGCCGTCGGCTTCGCACAGCCGCGCGGCGGCGCTCCGCGCCGCGCCCTCGCTGCGGTGGGTGGAGGTGGGGTGCGGAGACGTCCCGGGCGCGGCCCCGACGGCGTGCACCGCCCAGCGGCGCAGCAGGCCACCGGGGTGGGGGCGCACGACGAGCACCGCCCGCTCCAGCTCGCGGGCCACCAGCTCCACGGAGTCGACGCGCTGGGCCAGCAGCTCGTGCTGCCCCAGCCGCTGGGCGACGGCGGCCCCCGCCTGCTCGCCGGCCCGGCCGGCGCCCGCGGCGAGGTGCACGACCACGCGCAGCTCGCGGCCCGCGGCCGCACCGGGCCCGGCCTCGCCGGTGACCTCCACGACGCCGTCCAGCCCCCGCCCGAGGTCCGCCACGGCGGCGGCGACCTCGGGGTCGCGCGGGGAGGGCAGCCACGGCTCGCCCTGGGCCAGCGCCCACAGGGCCGGGCGGGGGACGACGACGGAGCCGGCGGGCCCCTCGGCGCCCGGGTCGAGCACGAGCAGCTGCTGACCCTCCTGCACCGCGCTGACCGCGGCGCGGCGCGCCTCGACGGGCACGGGCCGGGCGGTCGCGCTCCACGCGGTGAGCGCGGCGACGCTCGTGAAGACGGGCAGCGCGTCGCGGCCGTCGGGCGAGCGCAGGGTCGGGATGGCCATGTCGGCGCCGAGGTCGCCTCCCGTGGCCCGGTCGGTGCCGGCGGAGACGGCGGTCACCGGCACGAAGAGCCGCGCGCCGGGCAGGGCGGCGACGAGCGCCTCGACGTCGACGGGCCCGCCGCTGGTGCGCGCCTGGTCGAGCACGGCGGCCACCGCCGGCGCGACCGCGCCGTCGTCACCGGCGAAGGGGCTGCCCGTGAGCGTCCGCCCCGCCCAGGGGGTGCCGGCAGAGTCGGCGCGGGCGTCCCCGTGGCGGCCCGGCAGGTGCTGCCCGCCGTGCGCCGGCCCGCCGGTCGTCGGCCCGCCGGGGGCGGTCAAGGGCGCCCGGCGACGTCGAGCGCCTCGGGCAGGGTGAACGCCCCGGCGTACAGCGCCTTGCCGACGATGGCACCCTCCACCCCGTCGGGCACGAGGGTCCGCAGGGCCTCCAGGTCGGCCAGAGAGCTCACCCCGCCCGAGGCGATGACGGGCGCGTCGGTGGCCGCGCACACCTGCGCGAGCAGCTCGGTGTTCGGCCCGCGCAGCGTGCCGTCCTTGGTGACGTCGGTGACCACGTAGCGCGAGCAGCCGTCGCGGTCCAGCCGCGCCAGCACCTCCCACAGGTCGCCGCCCTCCTTGGTCCAGCCGCGGGCCGCCAGCGTGGTGCCGCGCACGTCGAGCCCGACGGCGATGCGGTCCCCGTGGCGGGCGATGGCGCTCGCGGTCCAGGCCGGGTCCTCCAGGGCGGCGGTGCCGAGGTTGACGCGGCGGCAGCCGGTGGCCAGCGCCCGCTCCAGGGAGGCGTCGTCGCGGATGCCGCCGGAGAGCTCGACGTCGACGTCGAGGGTCCCGACCACGGAGGCGAGCAGCTCGGCGTTCGAGCCGCGGCCGAAGGCGGCGTCGAGGTCGACCAGGTGCACCCACTCCGCCCCGCCCTCCTGCCACGCCAGCGCGGCGTCCAGCGGCGACCCGTAGTGGGTCTCGGAGCCCGCCTCGCCCTGGATCAGGCGCACCGCCTGGCCGTCGGCGACGTCGACGGCGGGCAGCAGCTGCAGGCGGGCGGCGCTCGAGGGGACGGTGGTCTCACTGCTCACGGGTGTCATCCTCCCAGCCGCGCGCCCGCCGTCCGCCCACCCCTCGTGCGCCGCTGCGCCGGGTGCTTCCGGAGGTGGCCCCCATCGGCCGTCGCCGCGGCCAGGTGCCCCTCCGCCGTCGCGGTCCGGTCCCCAGGTGTCGGAACTCCGTCACGAGGTGTCGGATCACGGGTCCCGTTCCGACGCGTCGGGGCGCGGTTCCGACGCGTCGAGGCGGGGCCCGACGGGTCGGGGCGCGGCCCCGCTGCGCCGGGTGCTTCCGGAGTTGACCCTCATCCGCCGTCACCGCGGCGTCCGGGGATGAGGGCCATCTCCGGAAGGTCCGCGGGAGCGGTCGCGCCGTCCGTCCCGGACCACGCCGCCGCACGACCACCCCGCCGTCGGGCTCGCGGCTCGTCAGAGCGCCCGGTGGACGGGGGTCCCGCCGACCACGGTCAGGAGCACCGGCGCGGCGGCGAGGTCGGCCGGCGGCACCGCGGTCGGGTCGGCGCCCACGGCGGTGAGGTCGGCCGCGGACCCCACCCGGATGGTGCCCCTCGAGGCGTCGCCGGCGGCGAGGGCCGGGGCGCGCGTGAACCCGGCCAGCGCGGCGCCGGCGCCGATCGCCTGCTCCGGGCCGACGGGCGCGGCGCCGTCGTCCTCCACGGGCCGGCGCAGCTGGGCGGCGGCCATGATGGCGCGGGCGTCGAAGTCGGCGACCGGCCAGTCCGAGCCGAGCACCACCAGGGCGCCCGCGTCGAGCAGGTCGCGCACGCGCCAGCCGTGCCGGGCGCGCTCGGGGCCCAGGCGCACCGACCAGTTGTCCCTGCCGTCGGCGGCCACGAAGTGGGTGCAGTGGGTGGGCTGCACCGACGCGGTCAGGCCGGAGGCCCCGATCCGCGCGACGAGGTCGTCGGGGAGGGTCTCCAGGTGCTCCAGGCGGTGCGCCGCGCGCCGCCCCGGTGCGCCGTCGGCGGGGACCGGCGGGCCGAGCGGTTCGAGGACGTTCAGCACGAAACGCACTCCCGCGTCACCGATGGCGTGGGTCACGGTGGGCGTGCCGGCGGCGTCCAGCGCGCGCACGGCGCGCGCGTAGGCCTGCGGGTCGCGCCAGTAGGAGCCGGTGCTCTCGCCGTTGGCGTCGGGGTGCTCCAGCCAGGCCGTGCCGCCGTCCACGGTCCCGTCGATCATGAACTTGACGCCCGCGACCCGCCAGCGCCGTCCGGTGCGCTCCTGCCACGCGAGCAGCTGGGCGAGGTCGTCGTCGTCGGCGCCGGGCATGCAGAAGGGGGCCACGCGCAGCCGCAGCGGCAGGTCGCCGTCGTCCTCGAGGCGGTCCAGCAGCTCCAGGGAGGCGGCGTCGCCGTCCATGACCTGCGCGCCGACCAGGCCCTGGGCGGCCATGGCCTCCAGCAGCGAGCGCAGGCGGGTGCGCAGCTGGGCGTCGGGCAGCGGGGGCGCGTGCCGCTCGGCGAGCGCCATGGCGTCCCACTCGAGGAGGTGGCCGGTGGGGGTGCCGTCGGCGTCGCAGACGACCTCCGAGGCGCTGGGGAAGCGCCGCGGGCCGTCGATGCCGGCGGCGCGCAGCAGCGAGGTGCTGACCAGCGCGGAGTGCACGTCGGCCAGGCGCAGGAAGGCGCGCGCACCGTCGACGCCGCCGAGCGCGTCGTCGACGAGGTCGGCGCGCGGCGCGCCCCCGGGGAAGACGTCGGGCACCAGGCCCCAGCCCTGGACCCAGCCGTCGGTGCTCTCCCGCGCCAGCTGCGCGAGCCGCGCGCGCAGCTCCTCCAGCGAGCGCACCCCGGTCAGGTCCGCGCCGGCGGACAGGGTGAGGCCGCCGACGGGGTGGGAGTGCCCGTCCACCCACCCGGGGGTCAGCGTCGCCCCGCCGAGCGCCAGCACCTCGGTGCGCGACCCGCGCCAGCGCTCGGCCACCTCCTCGCCGCCGACGTCGACGACGACGCCGCGGGCCACGGCCACCGCGCTGGCCCGCGGGCGGGCGGGGTCGAGGGTGATGACGTCGGCGTCGACGACGAGCAGGTCGGCCGTGCTGGGAGAGCTCACGGCTCGACATCCTGGCGCGGCGGGGCCGCGCCCGTCAGGGGGCCGGCCAGCGCGCGGTCACCGCCGGGTCAGCGCAGCGAGGTGACCCAGTTGCGCAGCAGCTGCGCCCCGGCGTCGCCGGACTTCTCGGGGTGGAACTGCGTGGCCGACAGCGGCCCGTTCTCCACCGCCGCCACGAAGCGGGCGCCGTGCTCGGCCCACGTCACCAGCGGCCGGCGGCGGCGCAGCGAGCCGTCCTCGCGGACGTCGTCGTCCAACTCCCAGCGCTGCACGCCGTAGGAGTGCACGAAGTAGAAGCGCTCGTCGGTGACGCCGTCGAAGAGCACCGAGCCCTGCGGCGCGTCGACGGTGTTCCAGCCCATGTGCGGGACGACCGCGGCGGGCAGCCTCTCCACGGTGCCGGGCCACTCGCCCAGCCCCTCGCTCTCGACGCCGTGCTCGACGCCGCGGGCGAACATCACCTGCAGGCCGACGCAGATGCCGAGCACCGGGCGGCCGCCGGCCAGGCGCCGGTCGACCACCTCGTCGCCGCGCACGCCCCTGAGCCCCTGCACGACCGTCTCGAAGGCCCCGACGCCGGGCACGACGAGGCCGTCGGCCTCCTGGGCGGCGCGGCGGTCGGCGGTGAGCTCGACGTCGGCGCCGACCCGCTCGAGGGCCCGCACGGCGGAGCGGACGTTGCCGGAGCCGTGGTCGAGGACGACGACGCGGGGGCGCCGGGTGGTGCTGCCCGTGGTCGCACCGGCGGTCGTGCTCGTCACTCCACCAGGCTAGGCGCTGCGCGGATGTGACCCAGACCACGGCGGCGCGCGCAGCGAACAGGCCCTGGCGCGGTTAGCGTCTGCGAGCACCCGCTCCTGCCCGCGCAGGACGACCCGCCGCACCGGCGAGGTCGGTGGATCGCGCGATGAGAGGTCAAGCCATGGCTCTTGAGCGTCCTTACCCCCGCCGTGACGTCTCCGAGGACGACGCCGGCCGCCTGTGGAACTGGGCCCGCAACTCCGAGCTGGCCGGTTCCGAGGCGCTCGTCAGCGCGAGCAGCGAGCTGGAGGTCCGCTCGCTGCTCGCCTCGCGGCCCGGCCGCGTGCGGCTCGTCGGCAGCCGGATGTCCGCCGGGCGCATGCTCGCCCCGGCCGGGCCTCCGGAGTCCGAGCTGCTGCTCGACGTCCGCGGCCACCGCGGCCTGCTCGCCCACGGCGAGGACTGGGCCACCTTCGCCGGGGGCACCGTGCTGCAGGACGTCTACGACGCCCTCGCACGCCTGGGCCGCATGCTGCCCTCCTCCCCCGGCGTCATCGCCGAGCAGACCCTCGCCGGCGCCCTGGCCACGGGCACCCACGGCCAGGGGCTGCAGCAGAGCTCCATCGGCGACGCGCTGCTCTCGCTGCGCCTGGTGATGGCCGACGGCACGGTGGAGGAGTTCGGCGCCGACCACCCGTGGTTCGGCGCGCTGCAGGTGGGGCTGGGCACCCTCGGCGTGGTCACCGCGGTGACCCTGCGCACCGTGCCCGTGGCCGTGTACTCGTGCGTCAAGGGCGCCACCGGCGCCGAGACCCTCGAGAGCGACCTGCTCGTGTGGAACCGCGGCCACGAGATGGCCAAGGCGTGGTGGTTCCCCGACGACGACCAGGTGCACGTCTGGACCGCGCAGCGCGCCTCCACCGACGAGGTGGCGGCGTGGGAGGCCGGCGGGCGGCAGCTGGTGGAGCGCACCGAGACCAGCGACGCCATGAACCGCGCGGTCGACGCCGCGCTGGCCCACATGCGCGCCGACACCCGCATCCTCGACGCGCAGGGCAAGCCCTTCCGCACCGTGACCCGGTTCAAGGACTTCTCCGACGTGACCGGGGACGTCTACCAGGTCTTCATGCGAGGCATCGCGACCCCGCAGATCAACGTGGAGATCGGGGTGCCGCTGGACCGCGCGCCCGCCGTCGTGGAGAAGATCCGCGCCTGGCACGCCGAGACGAGCCCGCACCTGCACTACCCGATCATCCTGCGCGCCACGGGCCCGTCGCGGGCCTGGCTGAGCCCGTCCGAGGGCGGCGACACGCTGTACTTCGGCTTCGTCGTCTACTACGCCGAGGACGGCTCGCTGAGCGCCGACGGCGTCGACTTCCTCGTGGAGGTCGAGAAGCTGCTCGCCGCGGAGGGCGGGCGCCCGCACTGGGGCAAGTACTTCGACGAGACCCTCTACGACTGGCCGGCGCTGTACCCGCGCTGGGACGACTTCCTCGCCGTGCGCGAGGCGCTCGACCCCGAGCGCGTGTTCAGCAACACCTTCACCGACAGGCTCTTCCCCGCGCCGTCGTCGGTCGGGGAGGTCGCCGCGTGAAGGCGTGGGCGACGCTGCTGACGCAGCCCTCCTACCTCGTGGGCGTGAGGGCGCTGCACGCCTCCCTGCGGCGCAGCGGCTCGCAGCACCCCCTCGTGGTGATGGTGACCGACGACGTCGACGAGCCCTCCCGCAAGGCCCTCGCCGACGACGGCGCGCTGGTGCGCGAGCTGCCGCGCGTGGGCCCCGACCCCTCGCTGGAGGCGCACTACGCCAACGCCCGGTTCGCCGAGGTGTGGACCAAGCTCGGGGCCTGGGGGCTGACCGAGTTCTCGCGGCTGGTGGTGCTGGACGCCGACATGCTCGTCGTGCGGCCCATGGACGAGCTGTTCTCCCTGGAGCTGCCCGTCGGCGGCATCGCCGCGTGCCACGCGTGCCGGTGCAACCCCAACCGCATCGCCAGCTACCCGGCGAGCTGGGTGCCTGAGAACTGCTTCTACACCCACTGCCGCGGCCGCGACCACGTGCGCGAGCCCGGTGTGGAGGAGTACTTCAACGGCGGGTTCCTCGTCATCGAGCCCGACGAGGCGGTGCACGCGGCGATGCTGGCGCAGCTGCGCGGGCTGGCCGACCTGTCGGCGTACCAGTTCGCCGAGCAGGACTTCCTCAACGAGTTCTTCGACGGGCGCTGGCAGCCCCTGCCGTACGTCTACAACGCGCTGAAGACGCTGCCGCACCAGCACCCGCGGGTGTGGGACGCCTCCGAGGTGAAGAACATCCACTACATCATCGACAAGCCCTGGGAGCGCCGCCCGGAGCCGGGCGACCGGTACGCCGAGCTGCACCAGCTGTGGTGGGACCTCGCCGATGCGACACCCGCGGTGCGGGACTCGCTCGCGCCGTCGTCGTCCGCCGCCTGACGGACCCCTCCTCCCCCGATCGCAGCCGAGCGCCCGATTGCTGTTCGCGAAGCTCGGGAACAGCAACCGGGCGCTCGGCTGCGAAGGGGGTGGGTCAGCTGGTGACCTGCAGCTGCGCCCTGTCGAACGCGAGGTAGCCGGAGTAGTCGGCGCCGACCCGGTCGAAGGAGGCCGGGTACGGCTCGGGGTAGCTCCACGCGCCGTCGGAAGCGGTCTTCCCGCCCGGGGCGGTGACGTCCCAGTACTGCGCCACGCCCTTCCACGGGCAGGTGTACGGCGTGGCGCTCTTAGACAGGGCGCCCTCCACCACGCTGCTCGGCGGGAAGTAGGCGTTGCCCTCGATGCGCACGATCGCGTCGTCGTCGGCCTCGGCCACCACGACGCCGTCCAGCAGTGCCTTCACAGCTCCTCCAGGTGCAGACGCAGGGAACAGGTGCACCAGCACCAACGCCCCGGACGGGCTGCGCACTCCCGTGCGGCGGCGGGTCAGCGGGTGAGGCGGCGCAGGGTGTCGACGACGAAGTCCACCGCCGCGCCGTAGGCCAGGTGCGAGCCGCCCTCCCAGACCCACCACGCCCGGGGCAGCTGGGAGGCCGGCGCCTGCACGCCGAGCGCCGGCAGCGTCGAGCCGTGGAAGGCGGCGAACAGCGCCGCGCCGCCCACGGTCCCCGCGCCGGCGCGCGCCAGCGGCACGCGGCGGGTGAGCACGGCGTAGAACACCGGGTAGCCGTAGGCCAGGGCGCGGTGGAACCACTGGGCGCCGGCCTCGACCTCGTCGTCGTCCAGGGCGTCGGCGGCCTCCTGGCCCTTCCGGGCGGCGACGAGCTTCCTGTACAGCAGGGACGGCGGCATGCGGTCCCCGTGCCCCTGCGGGTCAGCGCCGTCGAGCTCCTCCTGCCCGGGCTCGGGCGGCAGCAGCTGCTCGCCCCACTCCTGCAGGGACGACTCGGCAGCGGCCTTGACCTTCTCCCCCACCCACCCGGCGGCCAGGCCGAGGGCGACGTCGGTCAGGAGCTTCGAGGAGGCCACCGCACCTGGGTACTGCACGACCGATCACCGCGCACCCCGACCGGAGCCGCGCGAGCAGGAGGGCCGTCAGCGCAGCGGCGGCGGGTCCTCGCGGGAGGCGACGAACAGGATGCGGTCGGCCGGCTGCAGCGCGCCGATCGCGGGGTCGCTGTAGCGCAGCAGGCGCCCGTCGCGCCACACCCCGACCACCGGCACCCCGCAGGCGTGCGGGGGCCGGCCCACCTCGCCCGGCGCGACGTCCCGCTCGTCGAGGTCGAGCCCGGTGCCGAAGGAGAGCATGTCCTCCACCACGCTGACCGCCTCGGGGCTGTCGGTGGCCAGGCCGAGCAGGCGGCCGGCGGTCTCGGAGGAGACCACCACCGAGGTCGCCCCGCTCTCGCGCAGCAGCTCGGCGGTGGCCGCCTCGCGCGCCGCCGCCAGCACCGTGACGTGCGGGGCGATCCGGCGCAGGGTGAGCGCGGCCAGCACGGCGGTGTCGTCGCGGTCCAGGGCGATGATGGCCGTGGCGGCCCGCTCGACCTGGGCCTCGCGCAGCACCGCCTTGTGCGTTGCCGACCCGACCACCACCGCGTAGCCGTCGCCGCTGGCGCGCGACGCCGCGGCCTGGTCGGCCTCGACCACCACGATCCGGTCGGCCGGGTGGTCCCTCAGCCGCAGCGCCCGGACCGCGTTGCGGCCCTTGGTGCCGTAGCCGAGGACGACGACGTGGTCGCGCATGCGGGCCTTCCAGCGGTGGACGCGGATCTCGGTGCGGGAGCGCTCGGTGAGCGCCGACAGGGTGGTGCCGACCAGCAGGATGACGAACATCAGGCGCATCGGCGTCACGGCCAGGGCGTTGACCAGGCGGGCGCGCTCGGTGACGGGCGTGATGTCGCCGTAGCCGGTCGTGGTGAGCGTGACGGTCGTGTAGTAGAGGGCGTCGATCGCCGAGACGGTCCCGTCGGCGTTGTCGGTGTAGTCGCCGCGCTCGACCATCACCAGCCCCCAGTTCACCAGGAGCAGGAGCAGCACCAGGCCCAGGCGCACCGCGATGGAGCCCAGCGGCGTGCGCCGCCGGCTCAGCCTGGGCAGCGTCAGGCCCTGCCCGCCCGGACCGGGCTGCGCGGACGGGTCCGCCGCGGCCGACGCCCGGGCCGCCGGGCCTCGCTCAGCCACGGCCGCGGCGCCCCCGCAGCACGCCGCGCACCGCCGTCCAGCGGCTGCGTCCGACGCTGGTGGTGGCGCCCGTCACCGCACCGGCCTCCAGGCTCCCCAGCAGCAGCCGCAGCACGTCACCGGGCCAGGAGGCCAGCAGCAGCCCCGCCGGGCGGCCGTCGCGCGCCTGCTGACCACCGCGCCAGGTCTGCGCGGTCACCTGCCCCTCCTGCCCCTGCTCCCCCTCGGTGAGGAGCAGGACGACGTCGAGCCCGCGCAGCAGGCGGCTGAGCCGTTCGGCGGCGTCGACCCCCGCCAGCCCCGGCAGCACGTCCTCGCGCGCGGCCGGCACCGCCACCACGCCCGCGCCGGCCACGGGGGCGCACGCGGCGGCCACGCCGCTCATCGCGCACAGGTCGGCGGCGCGCTCGGCGTCGAGCACGGGCAGCACGAGCACGGCGCGGCGCGCCCCCTCGGAGGGGTCGGTGAACCTGCCGCCGCCGAGCCCGGGCACCTCGTAGTCCACGCCGTCCTCAGCCCCGCTCGTCGGCGGCGCTCACAGCGCGCCCTTGGTGGAGGGCACGCCGTCGACGCGCGGGTCGAGCGCCACGGCGGCGCGCAGCGCCCGGGCCAGCGCCTTGTACTGCGCCTCGGCGACGTGGTGGGGGTCGCGACCGGCGAGCAGGCGCACGTGCAGGCACAGGTGCGCGTGCAGCGCGATGGACTCGAAGACGTGCCGGGTGAGGCTGCCCGCGTACGGCACCCCGCCGCCGCCACCGCCGATGAGCACGTGCTCGTAGCCCTCCGGCTCACCCGTGTGGACGACGAAGGGCCGGCCGGACACGTCGACGACGGCCTGCGCCAGCGCCTCGTCGAGCGGCACGAGCGCGTCGCCGAAGCGCGCGATGCCCCGCTTGTCGCCGAGGGCCTGGCGCAGGGCCTGCCCGAGCACGATGGCGGTGTCCTCCACCACGTGGTGGGCGTCGACGTGGGTGTCGCCGGTGGCCTGCACGCGCAGGTCGACGAGGGAGTGCTTGCCGAGCGCGGTGAGCATGTGGTCGTAGAACGCCACCCCCGTGCTGATCTCGGTGCGGCCGGTCCCGTCGAGGTCGAGCTCGAGGGTGATGCTCGACTCGCTGGTCGTGCGCTCGATGCGCGCCGTGCGCTGCCCGCTCATGCCTGCTGCCCCTCGTCGTCGTCCTCGGTGTCCTCCGGGTGGGCGGCGGCCTCGGCCGCGGCGACCACCTCGGCCAGCGCCGCCAGCACCGCGTCCGTCTCGGCCTCGGTGCCCGCGGTGATGCGCAGGTGCCCGGGGATGCCGACGTCGCGCACGAGCACGTCGCGCGCCAGCAGCGCCTTCCAGGCGGCGGGGGCGTCGTCGAAGCCGCCGACCAGCACGAAGTTGGCGTCGCTGGGCAGGGCGCGCAGGCCCAGGGAGGGCATCGCGGCCACGAGCCTGTCGCGCTGGGCCTTGGTGTCCTCCACGGTGGCCAGCAGCGCGCCGGCGTGCTGCAGCGCCGCCGTCGCGGCGGCCTGCGTCAGGGAGGAGAGGTGGTAGGGCAGCCGGACCAGGCGCAGGGCGTCGACCACGGCCGGGTCCGCGGCCAGGTAGCCGACGCGGGCGCCGGCGAAGGCGAACGCCTTGCTCATCGTGCGCGTCACCACGAGGCGCGGCCGGCCCGGCAGCAGGGTCAGGGCGCTGGGCGTGCCGCCGGCGTGCAGGGGCCGGGCGAACTCGGCGTAGGCCTCGTCGACGATGACGACGCCGCGGGTGGCCTCGTAGGCGGCCTCGACGACGTCGAGGGGCAGCGCCGTGCCGGTGGGGTTGTTCGGGCTGGTGAGGAAGACGACGTCGGCGCCGTGGCCGTCAGCGCCGGCTGCCCGCACCTGCTCGGCCACGGCGGAGGGGTCCAGGGAGAACCCGTCGCCGCGCCGGCCGTCCACCCAGGCGGTGCCGGAGGTCTGCGTGATGATCGGGTGCATCGAGTACGACGGCGTGAAGCCGATGGCGGTGCGCCCGGGGCCGCCGAAGGCCTGCAGCAGCTGCTGGAGCACCTCGTTGGAGCCGTTCGCGGCCCACACGTTGCCGCGGGTCAGCGGCACGCCGGAGGAGGCGGGCTGCTCGCGCAGGAAGGCGGCCAGGGCGTCGCGCAGCGCGTCGGCCTCGCGGTCGGGGTAGCGGTTGAGGTGCGGGACCTGCTCGGCGATCGCCGCGACCACGGCCCGCACCACCTCGGCGGGCACGTCGTGGCTGTTCTCGTTGGTGTTGAGCCGCACGGACACCTCGAGCTGCGGCGCGCCGTAGGGCACGTGCCCGCGCAGGTCCTCGCGCAGCGGGAGGTCGTCCAGGGTGGTGTCCGAGACCAGGCTCGGCGCGGAGGTGGGGCTCACGACCGCCCAGGGTAGTGAGCCGGCGCCGCGACGGCCGGGCGCGTCAGGCCGGCCGCGTGACGGCCGGCGGGGCGGTGCGCTCCAGGGCGGGCCAGCCCGAGTCGGCCTCGCGCTCGGCGGCCTCCGCCCTGCCGCCGCCGCGCAGGCCGAACAGGCGCTTGGCGAGGAGCAGGTAGACGACGACGGCGAGGTTCAGCGCGAACAGCGCCACCCCGGTGGCGGACGCGCCGCTGGCCAGGTCGGCGACCTCGGGGACCATGAGCACGCTGGTGGCCACGAAGGTCAGGTACTCCGCCCAGCGCCGGCCGGTCCACAGCCCCACCGCCTCGGTCGCCTCCAGCGCGGCGTAGGCGGCCAGGCCCAGGCCGATGACGAGCAGGTGGCTCGACGGCGTGGCGAACCAGCCGGAGACCTCCGCCAGCAGGCCGTGGGCGGTGTCGACGACCACGCCGTGCTGCTGGACGAAGTCCAGGCCCCACGTCCACCACCGGTCCAGGGTGTCGCGGTGGCCGGAGAAGACCAGCACCGCCGCCGCGAGCAGGCCCAGCCCGATGACGTGCACCACCCTGTCCAGCGCGATGAGGCGCAGCACGTACCTGTCGCGCAGCGGACGTCCGCGCAGCGGCAGCTGGATCCGCTCGCGCTCGGGCAGGTGCTCGCGGGTCGCGGTGCCGGGTGCGGGTGCGGCGGCGGGCAGCCACGCGTCGCAGCGCAGGCAGCGGTGCCAGCGCAGGCCGTCGGCGTCCTCGCGCAGCACCAGCGCGTCCTGCGGGCGGACGACGGCGACGTCGCGGCCGACCGTGTGGTGCCCCTGCAGCGCGCAGTCGAGCAGGTCCCAGCGCACCCCCGGCAGCCGGCGCCGCCGGCTCGGGCCGCCGTGGCGCCCACCGCGCTGCCCGGGCCGCTCCAGCCGCTCGGCCCGACCGGCCCCTCCGGCCTGATCCGCGGCGCCCTGATGCACGGTGGTCACGACGGACGGGGTACCCGCGACCGCTGGACGGCACCTGGGAGCTCCCTGACCGCCACCCGGCGTGGTCGCGGCCTCCCCGGCGGTGCGGCGCGTGACGCCGGACGTGCCGAGGTCCACCGGGGCCGGTGCGGAGCGCCGTCCGGCCGACCCCGGCACGTCGGGCGTCACGCCCGCGGGCCGCGTGGCCGCGACCGGAGGGCCGTGTGGCCTCGGCTCGTCCCGCCGGACGTGCAGAACCTCACCGGCGGGGGCTTGGAGGGCGCCTGGGGCGACTTCTGCCCGCTGGGCGGGACGCAGCGCCGGCCGAGCGGCCGGCGGTCAGTCGCGGCGGGTGCGCGCCCGCACGTGCATCCGCTCCCCCTGGGGCCCGAACAGGCTGAGCAGCTCCGCCGGGCCCGGCCCGGGGTTGGCGAACCAGTGCGGCGTGCGGGTGTCGAACTCGGCCACCTCGCCCTCGCGCAGCACGAGGTCGTGATCGCCGAGCACCAGCCGGACGCGCCCGGCCAGCACGTAGAACCACTCCCAGCCCTCGTGCACCTTGAGGCCGTCGGCCTCCGGCTGCCGGTCGGGCTCGGGCGCCATGACGATCTTCCACGCCTGCAGGCCGCCAGGCTGCCGCGTCAGGGGCACCACGGTCCGCCCGTGGGCGCGCTGAGGGCGCAGGTGCACGCGCGGGTCACCCATGGCCGGCGCGCCGACCAGCTCGTCCAGGGCCACGCGGTGCGCCTGGGCCAGCGGCAGCAGCAGCTCCAGCGTCGGGCGCCGCTGCCCGGACTCCAGCCGGCTGAGCGTGCTCACCGAGATGCCGGTCGCCTCGCCCAGCTGCGCCAGCGTCGCGCCGCGCTGCTGGCGCAGCGCCCTCAGGCGCGGCCCGACGGCGTCGAGCACGCCGTCGACGTCGTCCTCGGTCGTCGCACCCGCCACGCACCCAGCATGCCCGAGCCTTGCTGTTCCAGCAACAACGCTTGCCGTCTGGGTGCCTGGGTCCGCAGGATCGCGGCATGACCGAGGCACCCCTCCCCCAGCAGTCCGGCCAGCGCCGGGACGCGCTCGACGAGCAGTACGACGCGGTGGTCGTCGGCGGCGGCGCCGCGGGCCTGGCCGGCGCGGTGGCGCTGGCGCGGATGCGGCGCCGCGTGCTGGTCGTCGACGCCGGCCAGCCGCGCAACGCCCCCGCCGACGGCGTGCACAACCTCCTGGCCCGCGAGGGCACGTCCCCGCGGGAGCTGCTCGCCGCGGGGCGCGCGGAGCTGGCCGGGTACGGCGGCGCCGTCGTCGACGGCCGCGTGGCCGCGCTGCGGCGCAGCAGCGGGGACGGCGAGCCGCTGCGCTTCGACGTCGTCCTGGAGGACGGCAGGACGACGACGGCGCGCCGCCTGCTCCTGGCGCACAGCGGCACCGACGCGCTGCCGCCGGTGCCGGGCCTGCGCGATCTGTGGGGCAGCCGGGTGCTGCACTGCCCGTTCTGCCACGGCTGGGAGGTGCGCGGGCGCACGGTCGCGGTGCTGGCCACCGGACCGGCCGCGATGACGGTGCACGCCGCCACGCTGTGGCGCGCCGTCGCCGACCGCGTGGTGGTGCTCGAGCACACCGGCCCGCCGGTCGACGCCGAGCAGCGCGAGCAGCTGGAGGCGGCCGGCACGCGGTTCACCGCCGGTGAGGTGGTCGCCCTCGAGCCGCTCGGGGACGACGCCGAGGGAGGCGTGCGGGTGCGGCTCGCCTCCGGCGGCGCGCTCGAGGTGGGCGCGGTGGTGGCCGCCTCGCAGGTGCGCGTCGACACGACGCTGGCCGAGCAGCTGGGCGCGGCGGTGGCCGACGTGGAGGCCATGGGGACCGTCGTCGCGACGGGCGCGGTGGTCGTCGACGCGGTGGGCGCGACCACGGCGGCGGGCGTGTGGGCGGCCGGCAACGCCGCGGCCCCGATGGCCGTGGTGCCGGCGGTGGCCGCGGCGGGCATGCAGGCCGGTGCGGCGATGACGATGGACCTGGTCCGCGAGGACGCCGAGGCCGCCGCCCGGCGGACCCGCGCCGCGCGCGAGGAGATGGCGGGAGCAGCACGGTGAGCGAGCACGGGCACGGGCACGGCGGCGAGCACGAGCGGGGCCACGACCACGGGCGCGGCGGAGGGCGCCGCGGGATGCCGCCGCTGCCCGGCTCCGCCGAGGGCCTGCCGGCGTGGTGGGAGGAGCTCTACAGCGGCGACGGCACCCGGTGGAGCGGGCGTCCCAACGCGCGCCTCGTCGAGGCGCTCGAGCAGCTGGGGGTGCAGCCCGGGCGGGCGCTCGACCTCGGCTGCGGCGAGGGCGGTGACGTGGTCTGGCTCGCCGAGCGCGGGTGGTCGGTGACGGGCGTCGACGTGGCGCACGCCGCCGTCGCCAAAGCCCGCGGCGCTGCCGCGGCGCGCGGCGTCGACGTCGTCCTGGAGCGGCACGACCTCACCCGGACGTTCCCCGAGGGGGTCTTCGACCTGGTGAACGCCCAGTTCCTCCAGGCGCCGGTCGGGTGGCCGCGACCGGAGGTGCTGCGGCGCGCCGCGGCTGCGGTGGCTCCCGGCGGGCACCTGCTGGTGGTCGACCACGCCGAGCCGCCGCCGTGGGCGGACCTGGACGAGCAGGCGCGGATCGGCTTCCCCACGCCGCAGCAGGTGCTCGCCGACCTCGCCCTCGGCGAGGGCTGGCAGGTGGTGCGGGCCGAGGTCGCAGGGCGCCCGGCCGCGGGACCCGACGGCCAGCACGGGCACCTCGACGACAGCGTGGTGCTCGTCCGCCGCCTCGCCTGACCCCGCCGTCCCCCCCGACGATCAAGGAAGTGGCGCACACCACCGCGGGCGGGACTTCCTCGATCGTCGCGGGGGGGGGCGGTGGTGGGTCAGGAGCGGACCCCGGGACGGGTGGGCGAGACTGGCCGCATGGCCGTCTTCGTCGCGACGTACACCTACACGCCTGACAGCGAGCTGCGCTCAGCCGTCCGGTCCCGGCACCGGTCCTGGCTGCGCGAGCAGCCGGGCCTGCTGGTCTCGGGCCCGACCGACGCCGACGGGGCCGTCCTGGTCTTCGAGGCCGCGAGCGCGACCGAGGTGGAGCAGCTGCTCGACCACGACCCGTTCGTCACCGAGGGGGGCATCGTCGCGGAGCGCGCGGTGGCCGGGTGGACCATCGTCATGGGCAGCCTGCAGGACGCCTTCCCCGCCTCCTGACCCCCGGACGCATCTCCGTGATCATGGGCAGTCGACCACCCCGGGTGGCGGACTCCCATGATCACGGTGGAGGGTCTGGGGCGTGCTCGTGGTGCTCAGCGGCCCGCCCGGCGTCGGCAAGACGACGCTGGCGCGAGAGCTCGCCCGCGCGCTCGGCGCGCCGCACGTGCGCGTCGACGCCTTCGAGGCCGCGCTCGGCCTGCACGACGGCGACGGCGACGCCACCGGCTACCGCCTGGCGCACGTCGTCGCCGGTGACGCGCTGCGCGGCGGACGCCACGTCGTCGTCGACGCGGTCAACCCCGTGCGCGTCGCCCGCGACGGATGGCGCTCGCTGGCCGCCGGGGTGGGCGTGCCGCTGCTCGAGGTCGACGTCGCGTGCTCCGACGCCGCGCTGCACGAGCGGCGGGTGAGCGAGCGCACCGCGGACCTGCCCGGCCAGGTGGTCCCGAGCTGGGGCGAGGTCAGCGCCCGGCCGGCCTGGCGGCGCGAGCCCGGCGAGCCCGGCGCCGTCGTCGTCGACACCGCGACGACGGCGCTGGTCACCGCCGCGCGCGACCTGCGCGCCCGCGTGGAGGCCCATCCCGAGCAGGTGGCGGTGCCGGCCTCGCTGCTGGCGCCGCGGCACCGGTTCGGCGCGTGGGTGGGCCGTGGCGGCGCCGAGGTGGTGCTCGAGACCGGGCGGCTGCTCCTGCGCCGCTGGCGCGAGGCCGACCTCGAGCCCTTCGCCGCCATGAACGCCGACCCCGAGGTCATGGAGCACTTCGCGTCGGGCCCGCTGGCGCGCGGCGCCTCCGACGCGCTGGCGCGGTACGCCGACGCCTGCTTCGAGGCGGAGGGCTTCGGGCTTGCCGCTCTGGAGCGCAAGGACGACGGCGCCTTCCTGGGCTTCTGCGGGCTCGCCCGCCACCGCCGCCGTCCGCAGCAGGTGGAGGTCGGGTGGCGGCTGGCGCGGCACGCCTGGGGCTCCGGGTGCGCCACCGAGGCGGGGCGGGCGTGGCTGCAGGCGGCGCCGGGCCTGGGGCTGGCCCGGGTGGAGTGCTACGTGGGCCCGGGGAACGCCCGCTCGCTCGCGGTGGCCCAGCGCCTGGGCCTGGTGCGCGAGCAGGTGGTGGACTGGGACGGCCAGCGGGTCGTCGTCCTCGCCACCGCCCCGTGATCATGGGCGTGGGGGGGGGGGGGGGGGGGGGGGGGGGCCCCGCCCCCCGGGGCGGGGGGGGGGGGGGGCGGGGC